>NZ_LMHH01000001.1:1500000-1800000 GCF_001427865.1 Altererythrobacter sp. Root672 | reverse complement strand
CGCCGTCCTTGACCGACACCGAGATGTCGGTGGCATCGATGTCGGGATCCCAGCGGAGCTGGGCTTCAACGTCGCGCTTGATGTCATTGTCGCTGGCCATGTGGTCTCTCCATTCCTGAGTGGAGCCGTCAAGCTAGACGCGGCGCAGGACGCCGCCTTGACGATCGTCAGCGCAGGCAAACGCGGAGGTGCTCCAGGAAAGCTGGCGAGGGGCGGGCTCGGGAGAAAGTTCATGCCCGGTTCCACATATAGCCCTCGCGTCGCCCGTCCCTGGACCGCCTGTTCGCTTGCACTCGCGCTCGGGCTTCTGCTCGCCGCCTGCGAGCGTGAGGCGGAGGACGCCAAGACTGCCGCCTCCTCCACGTCGAACGCCGCAGGAAGTTCGTCGCGGGCGAACGCCCCCTCAAACGAGGCCAAACCTTACGCAGCGCTCGCTGACAGGCGAAAGGCCCTCATCGCCGATGCCGCCGACGCGCTTGACCAGACATACGCGGCGCTGGGGCTACTCCCCGAAGAGGATTACGACGGTGCGGCCGAGGCGCTGGCGCGCGCGACCGGGAAGCTCGAGGTCGTTCTTGCGGCGGAGCCAGAGCTCGCGCTGGCGCCGGTGGCTGTGGACATAAGGACTTACGACGTCCTCGTCACACCGGAGGATGTTGATACCTTGCGCAACGCTGCAGAGGAGGCGCTCGACAACGGGCGACTGCAGGAAGGTCGCAGGTTGATCAAAGATCTGGCCAGCGAGCACGTGTTCAGCGTCACCAGCCTGCCATTGGCCACCTACCCGAACGCGCTGAGGCAGGCAGCGGCGCTCATGAAGAACG
The DNA here is from genome assembly GCF_001427865.1 of Altererythrobacter sp. Root672. Taxonomy (NCBI): domain Bacteria; kingdom Pseudomonadati; phylum Pseudomonadota; class Alphaproteobacteria; order Sphingomonadales; family Erythrobacteraceae; genus Altererythrobacter; species Altererythrobacter sp. Root672. The sequence continues at coordinate 1,799,176 of NZ_LMHH01000001.1, read as the reverse complement.
GCCGTCCACAGGAAGCCGTTGGGCGCTCGAGGCCGCGCTGGCTACACTGGTTGTCGAGGAGACCATTATGCCACTGCCGCTCATTCGGGCGGAACTCCTGCTCGAACGCGCGCGGCCGGCTGCCGAACAGGCGCAGCGGCGCCGGAGGAGGCTGCGCGGGTACGCGCGATACTGGCCCAGGAAATTCCGCCGGTGCATCATTCGTCCTCCCCTCGTGATTGGCCCTACCTGCCGTCACCGGAGCAGCCAAAACCCGCGGCGATCGCTTGTAGACCGGCTTCGAAGCTCTGCTCAGGGTTCATGGCGAGCATGAGATGCGCTCGCATCGGCGGATTGGTGGTGAAAAGGGACCAGCCCAGCGTGAACGAGAGCACCGCCATCAGGGCTTCGCTCGGATTGGCGATGCCGCCCTTGGCGAGCGGATCGAGAACTCTGGATTTGATTTGCTCGTAGCCTGCCTCTGTGGGGCTGCTGATCGCGACGAGTTTCGCAAGGTGGCGTCGCTTGCCTGGTCCTTTGCAACGGCGCGGCCGAACATGATCAGGAAATCGCAGCCGACCGCTTCCCGATCTAGCTTGTCTAGCGTCTGGCGGAGCAGTTCCTCGGCCTTCAGGCCGAGAAGCTCCCCGCGGTCGCGCACGTGCCAGTAGAACGCCGGCGTTTGCACCCCGAGCGCGCCTGCAATGCGAGCCATGCTGAGCCGGTCGAGGCCGTCCTCCTCGAGCAGCCGAAGCGCCGTGGCAACGATGGTCTCCCGCCGCAGCGGTTGCTGATTGACAACTGTCCTCGATCGTCCCATTAATTTAATGGTATTAAAGCGGTTGTCGAGCAGGTCAGTAGCGAAGGTCTGCTTTGCCCACCGACACCGAAGAGCTGCCAGTCCGCAATCGGCCAATCCCTGCCATTAAGCTGAAATGATATTAGGCAGTGCGCGAGCTCGATGCCGCCAAAGCCATGGAAGATCGTAAGCGGGTGGTGGAGGCGCGCAAGTAAGATCGTGCGGCCGCGCCAGGGTTCGCCAGCACGGGTTCGCGCGCGAGCGGCCCCTCTTGAAAACGGCGACCAACGTCCCATCTCCGTGTTGGTTCGATGGCCCGCCAACAGGGCGGATCGCGCCGTTTCCATGAGAACGATCCGAGTGCGCCCTTTCCGCGGCGCTCGATTCACTCTGGCCAATCATAAACATAAGAACAGGCGGCCCGTGGCCGCCCACCAGGATTTAATGACATTTCAAACATTCGGCGCGTTCAAGAGCGCCACAACCCTCCCCGCGCTGCGCGGGCGAGCCCGGCTTCTGACGGTTGACGTCAGCCGGCCCGTTTCAAACATCCCTCTTAATGACCTTCGGCGCCTTGTTGCCGACATGGTGGACTAACCGTCCCGGCGACTGGGCGGCACCCTTGCGGGTGTTCCTCATATGTTCCAGCTGGGTCGATGGTCCGGCACCGCCTCGATTCGCTCAGCGACTTTGCCCGCAAGGGTTATCACCTCCGGGTTGAATGTCAGGCGTGCAAGCACGTCGTGATCGCCGACCCCGCAGTGCTCTCGATGGAGATCCGGGGGAAAAAGGCCATCGTCGCGATCGAGCGGCGCATGCGCTGCCAGGCGTGCGGAGAGCGAAAGGCCCGCATTTTCGCGGAGCCTCTGGAAAAGCCGCAAAAGCCCCGCTGGATTGTGGCCTGGGGCAAGCCCGAAGAATAGCGGTCGGCGCGCCGCTATGCCTTCGAGCACGAACCAAGCGCCTCCATCCATCGTGGAGCTACGGTCGATAGCCTGCGTGGATCTGCTGCCGCGGGGGAGGGGGGTGGACGCGCCGGCTCATTTGGGAGGGGGAGGGCGAGGACGCGTCCAGTTCGACAATCACGCGCCCCCTGACCCGTTCCGAAATAGACTTGTGATAGAGGTTTTAATTGCCGGCAGATTGATCTGGCGATGCTTCCTTGGGCTTGCGCGGCCGTGCGCTTTTCAATCCATCGGCGCGCAGCCCACTCGGATAGAAAATAGGCGATCACGAAGCCGCCTGCCACAAGAACGCCGGTCATGAGCATGTCCGACATAGCAATCCTTTGCAGGGCTAATCCACTCGCGGGTCAAATTAGGGGGGGGCAGGCCGCCCGCTCAAGAGACGGCGAATTTGCCGAACCAATGCGAGACAAGAGGGGCAACGGAAGCTCGGCTAGCGCCGCACCCAGAGGTCCGTCGTCCGGTGCACACTCATCATCGCGGGGTAAGGCCGGCAAAGCAGGCCCGCCGCGTCGGGCGGTCCGTCGAGCCAGTCGGCCCAGTCCTCGCGTCTCACGATGACCGGCATGCGATCGTGCACGCCGGCCACGTGAACGCACGCCTCTGTCATGACCATGGAATAGGCCGGGCCCCATTCGTCGGTCTCTCGCCAGATCCCCGCGACGGCAAAGAGATCCTCCTCGGGCAGCGAGAACCACGTCCGTGTCTTGCTACCCTTCTCGCCTTCTGCTTCGGCAAACTCGGTGACCGGGATCAGGCAACGCCGTTCGGCAAAGCTGAAACGCCACATGAAACTGTCGAGCTTATCGGCCCGGGCGTTGTTTACAGGCTTGGGCTTTGCATCCGGCTTCATGCCCTTGAGCCTGAGCGGGAAGCCCCAGACCATGCTGCGAAGCTCGCCGCCGGCGACGACCAGGCCGGGAGAGCCCGGATAGATTTCAGCAGGCGCGTTGCTCGAGCCGAGCTCGACCGCGTTGAACAGGTTGGCGACCTCGGCGGTTGTCTTCGTCATGCGGTAGAGGTTGCACATGGCGTCAAGGCTCTTCCCTGCGGGCCGCTGTGTCAACCGGGCCCAAGCGAAGGTCAGCCTTGGGTTCGTTGCTGCGGCAGCGGGGCGTCTCCGACCTGATCTCTTGGCCCTCAGGCATGTTGGTGACGGTCTTCGCTGATGATCGTTGCCTGGCCATCCCTCTCCTTTGTCCAGCCCCTCTGGCTCGGCCGCGACGGCGCGCAACCTGCGGCCCTGCGGCCCGTGTTGCCCTGCGGGCTGCCCGCGCCGGCCTTGGGCCGAGGTGCCCCTTGGCTGGCGCCCGCGGTGCGTGCCGCCGCGCTGGCCTCGCCCTTGTCCGGGCTGTCGACGGGATGGTCCCGGCGACGAACAGGAGACCTATCATGACCAACATTGTGATCCTCGTCGGCAACCTCGGCGCCGACCCGCAGAAGCGCACCACCAGTGGCGGAACCGAAGTTTCGACCTTCAGCCTCGGGACCAGCCGCGTGAAGCGTGACAGCGAGGGCAAGACCTACAAGGACGAGAGCGGTTTCACCGCCAAGGACACCGAATGGCACCGCGTGACCTGCTTCAACGGGCTCGGACGGATCATCGCGCAGCATGCCACCAAAGGCATGCTGGTCTCGGTGCGCGGCCGGATCCACAACACCCGCTGGACCGATGGCGAAGGCGTCGAGCGGTTCGGCTACGAAGTGATCGCCGACGATGTCCAGTTCCTCAACCGCCCGCACAAGGGCGAGGCCGGGGAGGGCATCGACAAGGCAGGTGATCAGGCCGGCGACCAAGCCAAACTCGGCGACGAGGACATCCCGTTCTGAGCCTGACGATGAGCCCGGCGGCTTCGGCCGCCGAGCTCTTTTTGTGCTTGCCTGGCTAAGGAGAGGGGGAGGGCTCTTCTCGGTGAGGCCCAGTGTGGCGGACGGCGGGGCGGCTCTCAAGGATGCGCGGTCCCCCCAATTTGCTCACGCAAATCGGTTCCCCCACGCCCCGCTTCGCGGCGCGCAAGGCCAGCCTTGCGCGTCCCTGACAGCCGCCCCGCCGCCCGCTCCTGGAGGCGTGTCTTCGATCGGGAAGACGAAGCAAAGGAGACGGTCATGACCATTCATCCGGTAAGGGGTTCGGGCGCTTGCGAGGGTCTCGTGGATGCGCTGCGGGCGGAGTTCGGGGCTGTGCTGGCGGCCCGGATCCTGGAAGCCGAGGCGCTCGATTTCCTGTGGGATGCGCGTATCTCGGAGCGCTACCTGGGGCAGCATTTCGGGTGGGATTTCGAGTACTGCGATGATGGCGAAACCGACCTGTCTCGCGTGGCGATCCTCAGCTTCCTTGATGGGTCCTGGCACGCCGCGTTGTGCCTGGCCGATGGCGATGGGGCGGCCGTAGCGCTGCTCTGGCAGCACCGGTGCGACAGGCGTGAGGACGCGCTGGCTGCGTTCGAACGCGCAGTTTGAACGCCATTCGATCGGCAGGTTTTCGGGGAGCGGCGCGCCCGGCGTCGCTCCCCTTCGTTCTGTTCGTCGGCCCCCATGATCGGGCGGCGATCGCGTGAGGGAGACCTGGCAAGGAAGGAGGGCTGGGAGCACGAGGAAGAAGGGCGGGGAGGGCAAGATAAAGGGACCGTCTCGCAAGGCTCGCCAAGTCCTTGTCTGCACATCTTTTTGCCGGGAGACGGCCTGACGGGGCGCGAGATGGTTCGTCTCTCAGTCCTTCGAACCGATGGATCGGGGCCCTGGTCACCCTGCGATCGACTGAGCTCGCAGCCTTCTTGCCGCGAGCGTCGTCGGTGAACCAGTGTCGCGGATAGGGTCTGCACGCCATCCTCTGGACAACCCTTTGGAGGAACCATGCGCGACCACCCTTTTGAACCGACGATAGGCCGGATGCGATCAGCGCGTTCGAAGCGTGGCCGCAAGTATCTTCATAGCGTGCTCGCCGCGGCGATGCGGGCCGGCCTTTCCGACAGGGCAGGGCGACGTCGGTTTGCCGGCAGCCGGTTGAGTCGAGGCGCTGCGGCTGGACGCCTGCTGGGTTCGCGCGATTTGCGCGCTGGCCTGCGGGCGCGCCGGGCGGTGGTCAAGACCCGGCTCGTACGGCTCGCGGGCAAAGGCATGGGGGCAGCCGCCGCGCACTTGCGTTACATCCAGCGAGACGGGGTCGGGCGCGAAGGCGGCACGGGCGAGCTCTATTCGGCTCGCGAGGATGCGGCCGACGGTCGCTCGTTCCTCTCCCGCTGCGAGAGCGACCGCCACCAGTTCCGGTTCATTGTCTCGGCCGAGGATGGCGCTGAGTACGAGGATTTGCGTTCCCTCATTCGCCGGTTGATGGCTCGGATGGAGGACGACCTCGGGACGCGGCTCGAATGGGTCGCGGCAAATCATGCCGACACCTTGCATCCGCACACGCATGTGATCCTGCGCGGCAAGGACGATCGCGGCGAGAACCTGGTCATCGCGCCTGAGTATATCGCGCGCGGCATGCGCGAGCGTGCGTGCGAGCTCGTCTCGCTCGACCTCGGCCCACGTACCGATCGCGAAATCGAGCAGCGCCTGCGGCGCGACGTCGAGGCCGAGCGGCTGACTGAGATCGATCGCCGGATACTGCACATGGCGGACGACCAGGGGATTGTCGCTGTGGGCGAGGGTTCGATGTTCGACTGGGCGCTGCAGGCGGGACGGCTGCGCAAGCTCGCGGCGCTCGGCCTGGCCGAAGAACGCGGCGGCGGTCGCTGGCAACTGGCCGCCGGTCTCGAGGATGCGCTTCGGGCGCTCGGCGAGCGCGGCGACATCGTGCGCACGATGCAGCGCGCGCTGACCGCCGCAGGCCTCGATCGGGCACCCGGCGCCCAGCATGTGTTCGAGCCTGTCTTGCGGCAGGACCTGGTCGGACGGGTCGTGGCGCGGGGCCTCGACGACGAGCACCGCGACCGGCACTACCTCGTCATCGATGCCGTCGACGGCCGCGCGCACTACGCGCGGATCGGCGGCGGCGATGGGATCGGGACCTTGCCGGCCGGTGCGATCGTGCGCCTCGTGCCGCGTGCGGGCGGCGTGCGCGAGAGCGATCGGACGATATCGGCGATCGCGGCAGCCCACTCGGGGCGGTACAGCCCCGATCTTCATCGCCGGCACGATCCCGGCGCGACGGCGGCCTACATCGAGACGCACGTACGGCGGCTCGAGGCTTTGCGCCGAAGCCTGCGCCTCGAGCGGGACAGCGAGGGCATCTGGGCCATTCCGGCCGATCACCTGGCGCGCGTCGAACGGCACGAGGCACGCATGCTGGAGGGGCGACCGGTGGGGGTCGAGGTGCTCTCTCCGGTTCCGCTCGAGGGTTTGCCCGCGCACGACGGCGCCACCTGGCTCGATGACGTGCTGGCCGCCGGCGACGGGGTACAGGGGCGCGACGCGGGGTTCGGGCGCGAGGTGCGCGCGGCGCTGGCCCTGCGGCGCGCCTGGTTGCTTCAGCGTGGCCTCGCGAGCGAGCATCGGGGCGAGGTCGTGCTGGGCACCGGGACGCTGGCGTTGCTGAGGCGCCGGGAATTGCTGCGCGTAGCCGCGGGTTATGCGCGCGAGACCGGCAAGGACTACGTCGACCCGGGTGAGGGTATTCGAGTCGAGGGCCTTGTGGCGCGGCGGCTCGACCTGCCCTCGGGACGGTTCGCGGTTGTCGAGAACAGCCGCGAGTTCTCGCTGGTGCCGTGGCGGCCTGTGCTCGGGCGCGCCATCGGAAAGCAGGTCTCCGGGATCATGCGCGAGGCCGGCACCAGCTGGACGATCCGGCGGGGGCCCGAGATCGAACGGTGAGTCAGGAACGCGCGAACGCCAGGAGCGAGTCGATGGCGTGACCGTCGGCGGCGCGAAGTGCATCGATGTATTGCCGCCGCGTAGCACCCGCCTCCACGAGATTCGTGCGGCCCCAGGTGAAGCGGGGCTGTCCCAGGTGCACCGCGAGAAGATCGGCCGCCAGGCGGGAAAACCGGCCATTCCCGTTGGGAAAGGGGTGAATCTGGGTCAGCCGGTGATGGAAGCGCAGCGCGATCTCGTCGGGAGGGTAGGTGCCATGGTCGATCCAGTAGCGCACGTCGTCAAGAAGGCCTCGCAGATCGAGGGGGATCATGACGCTGTCGGAGCCGATGCGGCGGTTGTTCTCGCGTGAATAGTCTCCGGCCCACTTCCAAACTTTGCCAAACATGCGACGGTGAAGTTCGCGCAAGTAGCCTTCATCGAGGATGTCGCGGGCGCGGCCAAACGCCCAGCGTTCGCCTTCTGTGATGTTGATCTGCTCGATCTCGTTCAGCTCCTGCCGCAAGGTGACGTAGGACGGGATAAGCCCGAGCCGCTCTTCGGCGCTGAGTGGGGTGTTGCCGTCCTCATCAGCTAACAGATCCACTGTCACAAAGACTCGTCCCACAAACGGGCTGTGGGGCGGCGCAGGATCTCCTCGATCAGGCGCTCTCGCTCTGCCTCCAATGCAGCAAGGTCGAGCGCCTGGTTTTCCAGCGCCATGGTGTGGCTGGCGCGTGCGAGCAGTTGCGAGGCGATATCGGCAGCGCGCGCGCGCAGCATGTCGTCTATCGGCCGGTTGGGGACCAGCGCATAGACGAGCGTGCAGTCGAGCGCCTCGGCGGCGTGACGCAAGGTCGCGAGTGTAATCGAGTCGCGTGCTTCGCTCTGTTCCATCTCGACCACGGCAGACTGGACCTTGCCCATTCGGCGCGCGAGTTGGCGCGTGGTCATGCCAAGAGCCTCGCGCACCGCGCGAATCCACCCGCGCGGGGGGCGAACGAGATTTTGCTGACCTCTGATCGGCGCAAGGCGCCGCTCAAGGTGCTTTCTGGCTAAGGCTCTCGTATCCATGATCGGCTCCGATCGATCGTTCTGATCTCAATTGATCGGCTTTGGATGATCAAATGTCAACAAAAATGATCGGGTATGAGAGATCATTGATCGAAAGATGATCGAGTATAATCGATCAGAATGGTCGATGACAATCCCGTCCGATGGGGGTTGAGCACCCCTATTTTCGGCGTTTGGCCGGCGGCGTGAGGGGGCCAGTCATCGACTCGATCTCGAACCTGGGCGGCAAGTTTACAGGTTTGTAGCCCTTCACGCGGGCCTTGCGATCGACAACGGACCTGTGAACCCAGCTGTCCACGGGAATGGTGCGAGGTTCGCAGCAGGGGATGTACTTGCCAAGGAGCCGCCGGCGCGGCCTCCAGTCGAGGTAACGAACAGATTTGGGAAAGATCTCGAGCACGCGCCAATACCATTTCATCGAGATATGCAGCGGTCCGGCCGCGTCGGGCTTTTCATAGGTGCGGGCATTGACCCGCGGATGACCCTTGACGATGTGATTGACCATCGCCGTTCGGATATGGAGCCCGTGATCCTTGGCCTGCTCCAGCATCCACAGAAGCGGAAACTTGGACAGCGCGCTCTGTTTCTCGATGAAGCCTCCGCCGACATCGGAATGACAGCCTGCAAACCACACCTGGCGTATGTCCTGTTTAAGTGGGGACTTGATCACCGAGTGGGGATTGAACTTGAAATCCTGCGGCTCGTCCCAGCGTTTGACGCGGAACATGCGACGGAACTCGTCGATCGCGATGGCGTGGCGGAAAGTCTCAACCGCGGGGTTGTTTGAGGTGTAGGGAAGTTCTTCGAGCCTGAGCTTCGAGAACGGCGCGCGCCCCGGCACTATCACGGAGGAAACCGTGTCCCATACGCCCATGAAATGGATCGGGACGCATTGCGGGGTCACCACCCGCTGAAAGTCCTGGGCGACCCTGTAGTTATCCGTCTCGCTCGCGGCCTTGTACGCCTTCAGCGCGTAGCCGGCGAAGTTCATCTGGTGCTCGCGCAGCAGGCCGATCAGGTAGATGAACCCGGCTACCACCCGAACGGTGTAGGCCCCGCGGCTGAAGCCGAAGAGGAAGATTTTGTCGCCGTCGCGATAGTGACGGCACAAGAAGCAGTAAGCGGCGAGCACGTCGCGATCGAGCCCGGCCCCGGTGCCCATTTCGAAGAAGGATCGCGCCAGCTGGCGCCACCGTCCCCAGGCGTCCGGCATGGCGATCGTGCCGATGCCGGGGCTGTAGTAGGTAATCTGCTCCGCGTTCTTGTCGGCGATCCGGTAGAGCTTGAGGACATTCGAGAGCAGTACGCCGATCTCGTTGTTGGTCCCGTCGCAGCAAACGACAAGATTGCGGCCTTGCGGAGGTGTCGGTGACTTGGCCATGCTGTTACCTGACGGCTAGTGCGTCGTTCGGACGCTCAAGGCCCCTGAACGGTTTGCGGTGAGTACGATGTCGCCGTCCCAGCCCGTTGCGTAGATTGCGCGGTCGAGGTCGAAATCGACGAAGGTCTCCTGACCGCTGGCGACGCGCACTGTCCTGCGAGGTCGCGAGCCCGACACCGCCTGATCGAGCGCCTGCACGGTCAGTTGCCGTGGATGCCCATAATCGTAGGCGGTCCACTGTTGCTGGATACGCTCCGGACCCATCGAGATGATCGCGATCTCGGGAGAGAGCGCGCTCAGCAGCGCCGGAGTGGTGCCGTTTTCCGCGCCGTGATGACTTACCTCGAGGACATCGACATCAAGCAGCCCGGTCCCCGCGTAACGCGTCAGCAAATCGGCTATCCCTGCGTTTTCAAGGTCGCCCGGAAACAGGAACGAGGCTTCTCCGAAGTCGACGCGAATGACGACGCTGTGGTTGTTGCCGTTCTTGAAATCGTCATTCGACCAGCCCGGGTTGGTCGCGCGTCCTCCCGCGAGAACCCGGAATTGCGGATCGACCCCGGCACACTGCACAGGGTCGATCGCCGCGTTTGTCAGTCCTCCTGGACCAGCGGCTTCGACCTCGGACTCTGATATGGCCAGCCCCACGATGTCGGGCGACTGTGCGGTCAGGTAGCTCGCCATCCAGACAGCGTCGGGGCGTCCCGAACCGTTCAGCCTCCCGTTGTGGATGTATGATCCCACCAGGTAGCGCCCATCGATCGAGCGCTTGAGGTTGCTGTTGTGGTCGACGTGCGTGTGGGTGACGTAGACTGCGGCAAAACGGCGGTTGAGATCGGTCCGGCGCTCGAAAAACTTCCTGAGGTAGGCCAGGAGATGCATCGCGGCATCATCGCCGCGGCCGCCGAGGTCGATGAGCACTGCCGCACAGGGAAACTCGAGGAGCGCGGCGTTGCCCTGGTCGACGTCGATGAAATGGACGACCATTTCGTCGGGCCTTACGGCTGCGACTAACGCATCCGGATTCAGCCGGCGAACGAACGTCTGGTAGACCCAGCCCTCGCGAGCGTCGGGCAGGCGAACATGGTAATAGCCGTTCTGCCGTTGCCCTGCGTCGAGCACATCGAAGGTGTCGCCAGGAACGGCATAGTCGATGACCGGGGTGTCCCGGTCCGGCTCCTCGCGGACAGTCACATTGCGATTGACCACTAGATCCTGTGCGTGCGCAGCTGCCGGCGTCAGCGCTGTCAGCGCCACCGAGATGCACGCGGCCACGTATCGGAAAGTCCTCATTGCACACCCCCCGTGCTTTAGAACTCGTAGCCGCGTATTCGGTTACAACAGGAATCCTTGAGAAACAACGGTCCACTTTATTAATTTCCGGCAGAATAGACGTTGCGGCTGACAAGGGCGAGTGGCGCCCCAACGAATAACTTCGTTTTTGGACGTCCGCTGATCATATTTACGATGGTCATGGTATTCCGTTGTCCTCGAATTGGAGGAAATTCTCGCTTCTGTAGCGACAGCTGACGGCGAGACCGGACTCGAAAAGCATCGTCCGGGCGATCTGACGCAGCAACGGCCATCCTGGAGACGACGCCGCGCGCTTCGGCTCGATTCAATATCCGCGAGGGCTCCGCAGTCGAACTCGATCGAGATTCGTCATGCTGCGTTCGGGTGCGTCCAGGGCGGCCTGTCGCCCGCGCCGCGATCGCGCGATCCATCGCTCCCGAAACGCCGGCGCGGTGCCGGCAGGGAATGCGGCGTGACTCCAACGAAACTCCTGATCGGGCAGATCCTGGTCGTGTTTGCGATCATGGGGCTCGGCGTGTGGGTCGGCACCCAGTGGGCCGCGGCCATGCTCGGCTATCAGCCGCGGCTCGGGCCCGCCTGGTTCGTGGCGGGCAACCTGCCGGTCTATCGCCCCTGGGCCCTCTTCGCGTGGTGGTACCATTACGAGGCCTATGCGCCTCATGTGTTCGATCGCGCGGGGGCGCTCGCCGGAACGAGCGGGTTTCTGGGCTGCGCGGCGGCGATCGGCGGATCGCTCTGGCGCGCGCGGCAGACGGGATTGGTCACGACTTACGGGTCGGCGCGCTGGGCCGGGGTCGGCGAAGTGGAGCGCGCCGGACTGCTCGGTGAGCGCGGAGTGATGCTCGGACGGTTTGCCGGGCGGTACTTGCGACACGAGGGGCCCGACCATGTCATGGTCTTTGCGCCCACCCGCTCGGGCAAGGGCGTGGGGCTGGTCGTGCCGACCCTGCTCTCGTGGACCGGATCGGCGGTAGTCCACGATATCAAGGGCGAGAACTGGCGGCTGACTGCCGGCTGGCGCTCGCGGTTCTCGCACTGCCTTCTCTTCGATCCGACCGACGCCCGCTCGGCGCGTTACAACCCTTTGCTCGAGGTGCGGCGGGGCGCACACGAGGTCCGGGACGTCCAGAACATCGCCGACATCCTCGTCGATCCCGAGGGTGCCCTCGAGCGCCGCAACCACTGGGAGAAAACCAGTCACGCGCTGCTCGTGGGCGTGATCCTGCACGTGCTTTACGCCGAAGAGGAGAAGACCCTGGCGCGTGTCGCGGCGCTGCTGTCGGATCCCGGGCGCAGCTTTGCCGCGACCTTGCGCGCCATGATGAGCACGCGTCATCTCGAGAGCGGCGTTCATCCCGTCGTTGCAGCAGCGGCCCGCGAACTGCTCGACAAGTCGGACAACGAGCGCTCGGGCGTGCTCTCGACCGCGGTCTCGTTCCTCTCGCTCTACCGCGACCCGACGGTCGCTTCCGCTACCGCGGAATGCGACTTCCGGATCGCCGATCTCATGGAAGGCGCGCGGCCGGTCACGCTCTACCTCGCCGTTCCGCCCTCCGACATCTCGCGCACCAAGCCACTCGTGCGACTGGTGCTCAACCAGATTGGCCGGCGGCTGACCGAGCGCCTGCCCGAGAAGCCCGGCGGCCGGCAGCTGCTGCTCATGCTCGACGAGTTCCCGGCGCTCGGGCGGCTAGACTTCTTCGAGACCGCCCTGGCGTTCCTCGCCGGTTACGGCGTGCGGGCCTTCCTCATCGCGCAATCGCTCAACCAGATCGTCAAGGCTTACGGCGAGAACAACGCGATCCTCGACAACTGCCACGTGCGGGTGGCGTTCGCCGCCAATGACGAGCGTACCGCGCGGCGCATCTCCGATGCGCTTGGCACGGCAACCGAGCTGCGCGCGATGCGCAACTATGCCGGGCACCGCCTCGCGCCGTGGCTCGCGCATGTCATGGTCAGCCGCCAGGAGACCTCGCGTCCCTTATTGACTCCGGGCGAGGTCATGCAACTCGATCCGCGCGACGAACTGGTCCTGGTTTCGGGGCTCGCCCCCGTCCGCGCGAGCAAGCTGCGCTACTACGAGGATCGCAATTTCGCGAGCCGCGTCCTGCCGCCGCCGGTCATGGACTTCGGCGGTGCCTGGGCCGACGCGCCCGAGCCGCGTCGGCACGACTGGGCAGGCTATGTGGCGAGCGTCGTTTCGTTGGATCGGGCAGGGGAGGCCCCAGGCGCAGCGGACGGCGGCCTGCAACAGGCACGCGAGCCCGTCCTGCCGTCCCGCCGGCGGCGCAAGACGCCGTCGCCCGATCAACTCGACCTGCTCGGCTTTGACATCGAGGATGACGGTGTAGCGTCCGTTGCGCCCGCGGCTCTGGCGCCGGTCGTTGCCGCCCACGGGGTCAACGAGGGATCGGCGCGCGGCGACGATCTGGTCCCGAGCTTCTGATGGCCGGTTCGTCGATCCGCTATCAGCTTTTCCTGCCGGCGCCCCTTGCCGAGAGGTTCGAGCAACTTGCCTTGGCGCCTGGCGCCTCAAAGTCGCGGCTGCTCGCGACTGCGGTCGAAGCCTGGCTCGACAGGCAGGGGTTCGATGCGCTCGAACAGCGTTTTGCAGTCCGGCTCGACCGGATCTCTGGCCAGCTCGCGCGGATCGAGCGAAACGGCCACGTCGAGCTCGAAAGCCTGGCGCTGTTCGTGCGCTACATGCTGACCGTGACCCCGCCGGTGGCGGACGGCGACGAGGCGGCACGCGCCATCGGGCGCGACCGGTTCGCGACGTTCGTCGAGCGCGTCGGGCGCCAGCTCGCCAGCGGGCGGCTGGCGCTGCTGCCCGAGGAGGGGACCCGGTGAGCGCGGCCGAAACCGCGCTGCGCAGCAGGGCGATGCTGCGCACGGCGATGGGCCCCGAAATCGCCGCTGCCATGGCGGACCCGCTTGTGATCGAGATCATGGTCAATCCCGACGGGTCGCTCAGGCTCGACCGGCTGGGTACCGGGCGCTGCGATACCGGCGTGCGGCTGGAGCCGGCGCAGGTCGAGCGGATCGTGCGCCTCGTTGCGAGCCACGCGAAGAGCGAGATCCATGCCCTCGCGCCGATCGTCAGCGCCGAGCTGCCGCCTCATGGCGAAGGGCTTGCCGGCGAGCGGTTTGAGGGCGTGCTCCCGCCGGTGGCGACGGGGCCGTGCTTCTCGATCCGCAAGCCCGCATCGCGAGTTCATTGCCTGGCCGACTACGTGGCCGACGGGATCATGTCGGGCGCGGTGGCCGAGGTCCTCGCCGACGCGGTCGCGCAGCGGCGCAACGTCCTCGTCGCCGGCGGGACGAGCTCGGGCAAGACCACGCTCGCCAATGCGCTCCTCGCCGAGATGGCCGAGCGCGACGAGCGGGTGATCCTGATCGAGGACACCCGCGAGCTGCAATGCGCGGCGCCTGACGTCGTCGCGCTGCGCACGCGCCCCGGAGTTGCCACAATGGCCGACCTCGTGCGCTCCACCCTCCGGCTGCGCCCCGACCGGATCGTTGTCGGCGAAGTCCGCGGCGGCGAGGCGCTCGACATGCTCAAGGCCTGGAACACCGGGCATCCGGGCGGGATCGCCACGGTCCACGCCAACAGCGCGCCGGCCGCGCTCTACCGCCTCGAGCAGCTCGTTCAGGAGGCCGCGGTCGTCGTGCCCCGGCGCCTCATCGCCGAAGCGATCGACCTTGTCGTGTTCATCGCCGGGCGCGGCGCGAGCCGCAGGATTGGCGCGCTTGCCGCTGTCGAAGGGCTCGATGCCGCCGGCGACTACGACCTCACCCCGCTCATCCCTGAAGCAACAGAAATGGAGCCCGTCCGATGATCCAGGAACGTGTCACCCCGTCGCGCCGTCCGGTTCCGGGTCTTGCCGTTGGCGTGGCGCTCGCCGCGGTCCTGCTTGCGGTTCAGGCCCGCGCGGCGGGCTCGGGCATGCCTTGGGAGGAGCCGCTCCAGCAGGTCCTTGAATCCGTCCAGGGCCCCGTCGCCAAGATCGTCGCGGTGATCATCATCATCACCACCGGGCTGACGCTCGCATTCGGCGAGACCGCCGGCGGTTTCCGCCGGTTGATCCAGATCGTCTTTGGCCTCTCGATCGCCTTTGCCGCCTCCTCGTTCTTCCTCTCGTTCTTCAGCTTTGGCGGCGGGGCGCTCATCGGATGACCGGAGCGGCTCACATCGAGGGCTTCGAAGCCCCGATCCATCGCGCGCTCGCCGAGCCGATCCTGCTCGGCGGGGCGCCGCGAACGGTGGCGATCGTCAACGGCACGCTCGCTGCCGCGCTCGGCCTCGGGCTGCAGCAGTGGATCGCCGGGCTGGTGGTCTGGGCGTTCGGCCATACGCTCGCGGTCTTCGCCGCGCGGCGCGATCCCGACGTCTTCGCAGTGCTCGCGCGGCACCTGCGGCAGCGGGGGTACTTCGCATGCTGAACTTGCGTGAATACCGCCGCCGCACCGACCGGCTCGCCGATCATCTGCCGTGGGCGGCGCTCGTTGGCCCCGGCGTGGTGCTCAACAAGGACGGCAGCTTCCAGCGCTCGTTCCGGTTCCGGGGCCCCGATCTCGAGAGCGCGACCGAGGCCGAGCTCGTCGCGACCGCGGCGCGGGTCAACAATGTGCTCAAGCGCTTCGGGTCGGGCTGGGCGCTGTTCTTCGACGCCGAGCGCGTCGAGGCGCTCGGCTATCCCGAAAGCGAGTTTCCCGACGCGGCCTCGTGGCTGGTCGAGAAGGAGCGTGAGGCGGGGTTCGAGAGCGAGCGCGATCACTACGAGAGCAAGTTCCATCTTACGCTGGTGTGGCTGCCTCCGCCCGATGCCCGGGACAGGGCCGAGCGCGCGCTCATCGCGCGCGATCGGTCGGCCGAAAGGGGCGGGCGCGACTGGCGTGAGGCGCTGGCGTGGTTCCAGTCCGAGACCGGGCGTGCCGGCGACCTCCTGGCGCAGATCATGCCCGAGGTGCGTGCGCTCGATGACGGGGAGACGCTGACCTTCCTGCACGGCACGGTCTCGGCCCGGCGTCACCGCGTCGCGGTGCCCGAGACGCCGGTCTATCTCGACGCGCTGATCGCCGACACGCCGCTCGTCGGCGGGCTCGAGCCGATGCTCGGGGAACAGCACCTTCGAACCGTGACCGTACTGGGCTTCCCCGGGACGAGCCATCCCGGCCTGCTCGACGCGCTCAACCATCAGGATATCGCCTATCGCTGGGTCGCCCGCTTCGTGGCGCTCGACCGGACCGAGGCGGGAAGGGCGCTCACGAAGCTGCGCCGCCAGTGGTTCAACAAACGCAAGTCGGTGACCGCGCTCTTGCGCGAAGTCATAACCAACCAGCCCGTCCAGCTCATCGACAACGACGCCGGCAACAAGGTCGAGGACGCCGACCTTGCGCTGCAGGCGCTCGGGCAGGACTATGTCGCCTTCGGCTACCTGACGACGACGATCACCGTCGCCGACGCCGACCCGGCGCGCGCCGAGCAGAAGCTGCGCACTCTCGAGCGGGTCGTGAACGGGCTAGGGTTCACCCTGATCCGCGAACGGTTGAATGCGGTCGAGGCCTGGCTCTCGAGCCTGCCGGGGCAGGTCTACGCCAACGTGCGCCAGCCGCTCTTGCACACGCTCAACCTTGCGCATCTCATGCCCCTGTCCTCGGTCTGGGCTGGCCCTGCGCGCAACGCGCACCTCGATGGTCCGGTGCTGCTGGTTGCCGAAACCGGCGGCTCGACGCCCTTCCGCCTCTCGACCCATGTCGGCGACGTTGGCCACATGCTCGTCGTCGGCCCGACCGGGGCGGGGAAGTCGGTGCTGCTGTCGCTCATGGCCCTGCAGTTCCGCCGCTACCCGGGCGCGCGCGTCGTGCTGTTCGACAAGGGCTGGTCGGCTCGCGCCGCGGTGCTCGCCTGCGGCGGAACGCACTACGCGCTCGGATCGGGCGGGGAAGGGGGAGGTGACGCGCTCGCGTTTCAGCCGTTGCGGCGGATCGACGAGGGGCCCCAGCGCAGCTGGGCGGCCGAGTGGCTTGCCGGCCTGCTTGCGCACGAGAAGGTAGCTGTAACCCCAGAGGTCAAGGAAGCCTTGTGGTCGGCGCTCGGGAGTCTCGCTTCGGCACCGGCCGGCGAGCGCACGCTGACCGGGCTCACGCTGCTGCTGCAGTCGGGTCCGCTGCGCGCGGCGCTTGCACCCTATACGCTCGAAGGCCCCTACGGCGCGCTGCTCGACGCAAGCGAGGACCGGCTCGCGCTCGGCGATCTCCAGGGCTTCGAGACCGAGACGCTGATGGACCGGCCCGGCGCGGTCATGCCTGTGCTGACCTACCTGTTCCACCGGCTCGAGGAGCGCTTCGACGGCCCCCCCACCCTGCTCGTACTCGACGAGGCCTGGCTCTACCTCGACAACCCGCTGTTCGCCGCGCGCATCCGCGAGTGGCTCAAGGTCCTGCGCAAGAAAAACGTTTCCGTCGTCTTTGCGACCCAGTCGCTCGCCGACATTGCCGACAGCTCGATTGCCCCGGCGATTGTGGAGTCCTGCCCGCAACGGATTTTCCTTCCCAACGACCGCGCAGTCGAGCCGCAGGCGCGCGCGGCTTACGAGCGCTTCGGACTCAACGCGCGGCAGGTCGAGCTGATCGCCCGGGCGACGCCCAAGCGCGACTATTACCTGCAATCGCGGCGCGGCAATCGCCTCTTCGATCTCGGGCTCGGACCGATCGCGCTCGCGCTCTGCGGCGCGTCCGACCCGGCGGCACAGCGCCGCATCGACGCCATCCTGGCCGACGGTCCGTCCGAAGACTTCGCGCGCCGCTGGCTTGAGGCCAGCGGTCTCCGCTGGGCGGCCGCGGCGCTCCCCGACTTTCCCGCTCCCCCCAAGCCCCAAGGAGACATGTGATGAAGACTGTGCTCACCGCCTGCGCGCTCGCCGCCGGCCTGCCGCTGGCGATCGCGCTGCCCGCCGCCCCGGCGGCCGCGATCCCCGTGTTCGACACTGCCAATTATGCGCAGAACCTCGTCCAGGCGGCGCGCTCGCTCGAGCAGATCAACAACCAGATCCGCTCGCTCCAGAACGAGGCGCAGATGGTCCAGGCCGCGGCGCGTAACCTCGAGCGGATCGATTTCCCCCAGCTTGCGAAGATCAGGGACGCGATGCAGCGCATCCAGGCCCTCATGGACCAGGCCCAGGCGATCGACTTCAATGTCGATACGCTCGATCGGCAGGTCGCCGAGCTGTTCCCCGGCGCTTCCGCGAACGCCCTGCCGCGCAATGAGCGCCTGGCGCAGGCGCGCGCCCGGCTCGAGGCGGCGGCGACCGGCTATCGCCACGCGATGGGCGTGCAGGCGCAGGTCGCCGAAAACATCGCCGAGGATTCCGGCCTCATCGACGCGCTCGTCGCGCGCAGCCAGGGCGCGGTCGGCGCGCTGCAGGCCCAGCAGGCGGCAAGCCAGCTGCTCGCGCTCGGGGTCAAGCAGCAGGTCCAGCTGCAGGCGTTGATGACGTCCGAGTTTCGCAGCGAGGCGGTCGAGCGAGCGCGCCGGGCACAGGCCGAGGCCGACGGGCGCGAGGCCACGCGACGGTTCCTCGCAAGAGAGCGGGCCTATACGCCCGGGGCCGACTGATGCTCCCCTAAGGTCGCTTTGGCGCGCGGCGTCCGCTCCGCTGCGCCTGCCGCGGGGCTCATGATCCCCCCAGGGAGTCCCGCGGCATCCCGTTCTTCCCAGCTCTCTCTGGCACCCACCGGAACCCTGAACAGATGGACGACCTTTCCGTCATCGACCGCTTCATGGAGGCCTTCATCCGCTACATCGACAGCGGGTTCGGGCTGCTCGGACCCGATGTCGCTTTCCTGACCACGGTGCTGGTCGGCATCGACATCACGCTCGCCGGGCTGTTCTGGGCCATGGGCGGCGAGGACGATATCATCGGCCGCTTCCTAAAGAAGATCCTCTTCGTCGGCGCCTTCGCGCTGATCCTCGGCAGCTTCCCGGTGCTCGCCGAGGTGATCTTCCGCTCGTTTGCAGGCCTCGGCCTCACGGCCGGCGGGGGCACGATGAGCGCCGACGACCTGCTGCGCCCGGGCTTTGTCGCGGGCACGGGGTTCGATGCCGCCAAGCCCATGCTCGACGAGGTCGGCGAACTCATCGGGTTTGTGGGCTTCTTCGAGAACTTCCTTGCGATCGCGGTGCTGCTCATCGCCTGGCTGGTGGTCGTGCTCGCCTTCTTCGTCCTCGCGGTCCAGCTGCTCGTGACCGTGATCGAGTTCAAGCTGACCGCGCTCGCGGGGTTCGTGCTCGTCCCGTTCGCGCTGTGGAACCGCACCAGCTTCCTTTCCGAGCGTGTCCTCGGCAACGTCGTGGCCTCGGGTATCAAGCTCATGGTGCTCGCCGTGATCGTCGGCATAGGCTCCGGCTTCTTCGCCGAGTTCGTCGCGGCGGGGCAGAGTGCTTCCGGCGAGACCGATCTCGCGCAGGCGATGAGCCTCGTGCTCGGGAGCCTCGCGCTGCTGGGGCTGGGCATATTCGGACCCGGGATCGCTTCGGGACTCGTCGCCGGCGCGCCGCAGCTCGGCGCCGGAGCCGCGCTCGGCACGGCGGCCGCCGCGACTGCGACGCTCGCGGCGGGCGGGGGCGCGGCGCTCGCCGGAGCGCGCGGACTTGCCGGCGGATCGATGGCCGCGCTGCGCGCTGGCACGGCGATGGGCTCGGCCGCCTCGACCGCCTACCGCCTCGGCCAGGAAACCTCGGGCTCAAGCTCCCTCGGTGCGGGATTGAAGGGCGTCGGTAGCGCCGCGGCCGCCACGGCGAGGTCCCGGATGAGCGGGACCGGCGGGCTTGCCGCCGCTGTCGAGAGCGGCCGGCGCGCGGCGATGTCCGCCGGCGAGACACGCGGCCCGGCGCCGGCCGGCAGCGGGGATCGATCCGATACGTTCGCGCCCCCATGGGCGCGGCGGCTGCGTTCCGAGCAGTCGGCGCGCCACAACCGTCACGCCGCGCTCTCGGCGATCCGCGAAGGCGATCGCGGCGGCGCGGGCATCAACCCCGACATCAGCGAACGGGAGGATTGATCCCATGAAGTTCAGACGTGCGGCACAAAGATATGGCGATACCCCCGAGCCCGAGACACCCTACCAGCGCGCCGGGCAGGTGTGGGACGAGCGGATTGGCTCTGCCCGCGTCCAGGCACGTAACTGGCGGCTGATGGCGCTTGGCGGACTGGGTCTTTCAGCGGCGCTCGCGGGCGGCCTCCTGTGGCAATCTCGCCAGAGCCGGATCGTCCCGTATGTGGTCGAGGTCGACCGCCTGGGTGAAGCCCGCGCGGTTGCCCCCGTTGCGGCGGGCTACCGGCCGACCGATCCGCAAATCGCCTGGCATCTTGCCCGCTTTGTGAGCGAGGTGCGCTCGGTCTCGCTTGATCCGGTGCTCATGCGGCAGGACTGGCTCGCTGCCTACGACATGGTCACGACCCGCGGCGCGAAGTTCCTCGGCGAATACGCCCGCGCCGCCGACCCCTTCGCCGGGGTCGGCAGCCGCACCGTCTCGGTGCAGGTCACAAGCGTCGTGCGGGCCTCGGACCGCTCGTTCCAGGTCAAATGGACCGAGACCGCCTACGAGCGAGGCAGTCTCGCGGGGACCGCGCGCTGGACCGCGATCCTTGGCATTGCCCTGCGCCCGCCGGCCACGGCCGAGGCGCTGCGCAAGAACCCGCTCGGGCTCTACGTCGATGCAATCGACTGGGCGCGGGAGCTCGAAACCGCGCCGGCTACGCCCCGGCCGGCTCCCGTCACGACCGCTCCCGAAAGGACCTTGCCATGAAGAGCTCTCCCCCGATCCCGGTGACGATCCTGCTGCCCGCGATGCTGCTCTCCGCTTGCGCCGGCAAAGAAAGGCTCGAGACCGCGCCGCCCGTTCCGCCACAGTCAACGCTGGTCGAGGCGCACAGGGAGCCAGACGCCCCGCCGTTCTTCACCGAGCCCGTGGTTCAGGCGCTGGCGGCGCCCGCGCCGGTTGCGATCGCGGCGCCGGTGTTTGCCGCGGCGTCCCCCGCGCGGCCCGCCGGCCCGCCGCTATCCCGGGTCGCTGCCGCCAATCGCGAGGCCGTGCGCGAGCCGAGCCGCGAAGCCTGGCTCAATGCGGTGCAGGTCTACGACTGGACGCAGGGCGCAATCTACCGGCTTTACACCGCGCCCGAGCGCGTCAGCGAGATCGCACTTGAACCAGGGGAAACGCTGGTCTCGGTCGCGGCCGGCGACACGGTGCGCTGGGTCATCGGCGACACGGCCAGCGGCACCGGTGCGACGCGGCGGACGCATGTGCTGGTCAAGCCGACCGCGCCCGGGCTCAGCACCAACCTCGTGATCGCGACCGACCGGCGTGTCTATCACGTGCTGCTCGAGAGCAACTCGGGCGCGGCGATGGCGAGCATGTCGTGGTCCTATCCCCAGGGCGCGCTCAAGGTACTCGATCGATCGGGCGAGGCGGGCCCGCTGCCGGCGGAGCGCGTGGCCGGCATCAGCCTCGAACGCCTGTCGTTCGGCTATGCTATCGAGGGCGACGATCCACCGTGGCGTCCGCTGCGCGCCTTCGACGACGGCACGCAGGTCTTCATCGAGTTCCCCGAAGCCCTCGCGCAGGGCGAGGCGCCCCCGCTGTTCGTCAGCGGGGAAGGAGGCGTGACCGAGCTCGTCAATTATCGACTGCGCGGGCGGTACTATGTCGTGGATCGCCTGTTCGCCACAGCCGAACTGCGGCTCGGCGAGGGCCGGCAGCAGGTCGTGCGGATCCTTCGCACGAGCGCCGGCGCTTCGGGGCGGCGTTCGCGGAAGGGCGGGCGATGAGCGGCCCCACGCTCGAGCGGGGGCCGGTCCTTCCCCCGAAGGAGGATCCCGATACCCTGGTGCTGCGCGGTCGTCCGCGCACCGCCGTGCGCTTCCGTCGCGGGCTCGTGATCGGATTGGCGGGTGCGGCCGCGGCGGGGCTCGCCGGCGTGACCTGGTTCGCGCTTGAGCGGCCGAATTTTCGAGTTGCAAGTATCGATGATGATGGAAGCGTGCCGGCAAGCGCCGGCCTCCCCGACACGCTTGCCGATGCCCCGGGCAGCTACGGCGATGTCCCAGAGCTCGGCCCGCCGTTGCCCGGAGACCTCGGTCGGCCGATCCTCGAGCACCAGCGCGGTCTGGAGGAGCCTGCGCCCGGCGCGCAGGAAGTGTCCGCTGCAGACCAGGCGCTCGTTGCCGCGGAGGCGGAGCGGCAGCGCCGTGCCGCCGAGCGCGAGGCGGCGCGATCGTCCGGCTTGCTCGTGCAGCGCTCGGGGCAAGGCGCCAGTGCGGGGCCGGAGGATGCGCCGGCAATGGCGCCCGCCACTGAGACAATCGCTTCCGCTCCGCAGGCTGTCAAAGCCGGGCCTTCGATCAGGCCGGCGCCGTCGCCGTGGACGCTCACCGCGGGCACGGTGATTGCCGCGAGCCTCGTCACCGGGCTCAACTCGGACCTTCCCGGCCTGGTCATCGCGCAAGTGACCGAGAATGTGCGCGACAGCGCGACCGGGCGCACGGTGCTGATCCCGCAGGGCGCGCGCCTGGTGGGGCGCTATGAAAGCGGGGTCGCCTACGGCCAGCGGCGGGCGATGCTCGTGTGGCAGCGCGTCGTCTTTCCCGACGGGTCGTCGGTCGAACTCGGCGATATGCCGGCTACCGACAGGGCGGGTTACGCCGGCCTTGAAGATGGCGTCGACTTTCACACTGGTCGGTTACTCAAAGGCATTGCGATGTCGACCCTCCTCGGCGTCGGTACCGAGATCGGCCTGGGCGACGACGAGGGCGACCTGACACGGGCGCTGCGCGAATCCGCGCAGGACAACGCCGCGCGTGCCGGCGATCGCATCGTCGCGCGCGATCTCGAAGTCTCACCGACGCTCACCGTCCGGCCTGGCTGGCCGGTGCGCGCGATCGTCAACGAGGATCTCGTCCTGCGCCCTTGGGAAGACAAAGCTCCATGACCGAACTTCGCCTTCAGAAGCTGCCCGACCGTACCCCGATCAAGGTCACGATTGCGCTCATGCCCGAGCTGCATGCGGCTTTGTGCGATTACGCCGAAGTCTACCGCGACACATACGGGGAGGCCGAACCGGTCTCGGAACTCATCCCGCAAATGCTGGCGGCCTTCGTCGCCAGCGACCGCGGATTTGCGAAAGCGCGCAAGAACCTGCCCGGTTCTGTTCAACGCCATGTCTGAAAGCGGCGAGCAACCCGAGAGGCTTCTGCGGCTTGCCGAGGTGAGCCGGCGTGTCGGGCTCGGCAAGTCGATGATCTATGACTTGATCGGCAGGGGCCTATTCCCGAAACAGTACAAGATTTCGCCGTTTGCGGCGCGGTGGAGCGAGCGGGAGATCGTCGCCTGGATTGCCGATGTGAAGGACGGGTTTGAGGGCAAGCGGCGAAAGTTCTGACGGCCTCTTGGAAGGACAGCGCGAGGGTATTGCGCCCGTGCAGCCCCCACCAGAGCTGAACCAGGAGCCTCAGGACGCAATGACAGCGTCGACCTGCCGACCAGCGCGTTGGGCAGGAAGAGCCCTAAGCCGCGCCGTGACGAAATCCTGCAGGGTGCCGCCATTCGCCGGCCGAATCCCGCCGCGGGGGTCGGCAGGCACGATCAGCGTCGCGCCGACTGACAGAACCGCGTCACGACGTCGGCCAAGTGCTAACTTGCCGCTCGTTTCAAATTGGCTCGCACGTCGGGCGGCTCGGTAGATCCGGGTGGGCTCGCCTCATGCCGATCCAATCGATCCACTACCTCGAGGGATTGATAGGCTCGCTTTCAAACCAAGCTTGCTGGAGTTGTTCCGGTCTAGTTCGTCTCATGGTATCCCCGCCAGCGAAATTCCGGGCAGCACTGCCAACCGTGTTTCTCCCGACGCTGGGTGCAATCGCCCTCCTGGCGCTGATCATCGGGTCGGTGCTTCATTACTCCACCAGTCGGTCCGACGACCTGGCCGCTGAGCGACAAAATCGGCTGATCGCGCTTGGCATGCAGCAAGCCATTGCGAAGGTCGTAAACGATCAGGAGGCTTCGACCCGCTGGGACGATGCGGTTCAGCAGTTGCGCAAGCGGCCGCTCGATTACCGGTGGATCGACAACAATCTCGGGATCTGGTTCCACTCGTACTACGGACACGACGAAGTCTACCTGCTCGATCCGGGTGACCAGCCGATCTACGCAATGCAAGGAGGAGTTCGTGCTGATCCTGGAACTTTTCGACGGGTAGCGACCCACGCCCTCCCGCTGGCCGAAGAACTACGCAGCACTCTTCGGTCACCTTCGCGTCCCCTCACAGCCGGCGAAGGCGAAACGCCCGGTGTGTGGGACATGGTCGTCGTCGCGGATCGACCTGCCATCCTGAGCATCAAGCCCATCGTACCCGAGACGGGGGAGGGCAGTCAGCAGCCGGGTACGGAATACCTGCACGTCAGCGTGCGCTATCTTGATGGAACGTTGCTCAATCGCCTCTCACGCGACTTCCTGGCCAAGGACGCAAAGTTCAGCTGGAAGCCCCAGGGCGAGGCCTCGCTGCCAGTCCGAAACCGGGCAGGGCTGACCATCGGCTATATAGTTTGGGCCCCGTTCCAGCCCGGCGAGCAGGTCGAGAGGCGAATGATCCCGGCGCTGGCTTTGGCGCTGATGTTCGTGGCAGCCTTGCTGGCCTGGCTTCTCCATCAGGCGTGGTTGCGGGCGCGAGAGGAACGAGAGCTGCTCGAACTCACGTTCGAGAATGTCACCCAGGGCATCCTGCTTACCGATCCCAACTTGCGGCTGATGATCTGGAATCAGCGGTTGTGCGATATGTTCGGCTTTGCCCCCGACGCGCTCAAGGTCGGCACAGAGCTGCGCGAACTCATTAGGATCAACGCCGAGCGCGGCGAAGTGGGGGAAGGAGATCCTGCGGAGATCACCGACAAAATCATCACCTCGATTGCGAAGGGTGAAGAGCAGCGAGCCGAGATGCTTCGCGAGGACGGCCGCATGCTCGAGCTTTTCGGGCGGACAATTTCAGGCGGGCGTTACCTGCTCATTACCCGGGATGTGACCGACGAGCGCAAGGCTGCCCGCTTGAAGGAGGAACTGGTCTCGACTGTCAGCCATGAGCTTCGCACCCCCCTCACAGCGATAGCCGGGTCACTGGGGCTGATGGTGGGATCAACGGTAGAGCCCGAAAAGGGAGCCAGGCTGGCGCAAATCGCGTTGCGGAACTGCGAGCGCCTTATAGCGCTTGTGAACGACCTCCTCGACATGGACAAACTGGCGTCGGGAACCGCCGAGTTCGAGTTCAAGGACGTCGACCTGCGCGACCTGGTACGAGATGCCGTAGACCATAATCAGCCCTACGCAGAGCGCTTCGGGGTGACGTTGAAAGTCCAACTGACCGCGAGACCGGTCATGGCCCGCGTCGACCCTCTCCGTATAGAACAGGTACTGGCCAATCTGCTCTCGAATGCCGCCAAGTTTTCGCCCCGCGGCAGCGAGGTCCGGGTGCAGCTGGAAATTGAGGGCGCCAAGGCTCGGATCAGTGTGATCGATCAGGGGCCGGGTATCGCTCCCGAGTTCAGGAGCCGGCTCTTCACGCGTTTCGCGCAGCAGGACGCCACATCGCAGAGGCAGCAGTCGGGCACCGGGCTAGGTCTCGCGATCACCAAGGCCATCGTGGAGCGGCACGGAGGTCGGATCTGGCTGGATCCCGATGTGCCCATCGGCTCGACTTTCCATGTGGAGCTTCCGCTCGCAGGCAGTTGGATCGGCACGTCAGCGAACTGACCCCATTTTACCTCGCGCCTTCCACGCGGGCAGGAAACGTCGATGCCGTGATAATCGCGTTGAGCGCCAATGTGGCGCTCAACGAGATCGGGCTGGCCTCATCAAAACGTCTTCTTGACGCTGACGGCCCATTCACGCGGCCGTCCCGGCTGCCCGGACACAAGCCCGGCGCCGGCGCCCGTCAGGTCAAAACTCGTCAACAGGTAGTATTTGTCGAACAGGTTGGTCACTTCCAGCGAGACCTCGAGATCCTCGTCAGGATTTCTCCAGGTCAGGCGAGCATTGGCCAAGGTGTAGCCATCGATATGGTTGTTTGGCCCATTAACGGCGTTTGAGAAGATGTCCGACTGGTAGGAGGCATCGACACGCGGCGTGATCGAACCGGTGGTCCCAAGATCGATTTCATACTGCACACCTAGCGCCCACTTCCACTTGGGGGTGTAGGGGGCAATCATCCCTTCCTGCACGCCCCCTGGCGCGCTCGGTCCGCCTGCCTGCGGATTGATCGAGGTGTAGTCAAAGTCGAGATAACTGAGTGAACCGTCAACGAGCAGTCCATTGCCCGGGTCAATGGTCGTCTCCAGTTCCAGGCCCTTAATGTGCGCGTCGCCGGCGTTCTGCGGGAGGGCGCAGGGGCCGGGCCCGCCGAACTGCGGACAGGCAAGCAAGGTGAGCTGGATGTCGGTGTAGTCGGAGAAGAACGCCGCCGCGTTCAACCGCACAACCCGATCGAAGAGGTCGGTCTTGATGCCCACTTCATACGCGGTGAGGGTTTCAGGACCGAACGGCTGAACCTGTGCCGGATTGAACGGCCGCGGGCCAATGCCGCCGCCTTTGAAACCGGTGGAGACCTGCGCGTAGGTCATCACCTCGTCACTCAGGCGATACTGCAGGTTCACGCGCCAGTCGAATTTGCTGCCGTCGTAAACGCCGGTCACCCCGTCAAGCGCGCCCAGGAACGGGTTGAGCGAGCCGTCCCGATTACGCCGGGAGAACGTATAGTCCTTGTGCTCGTCAGTGTAGCGCGCGCCGAGATTTAGCGTGAGCGCGTCGATGATCTCCCAGGATAGCGCCGCGAACGCGGCCTTCGTGCTGGCGTTGACCGGATCGTCACCCTGGAACTGGAGCGGGATCGGCGCGTAGCGGATGTCCTGGAACGTCGCGTACGTGGAGCGCTGGTCCAGATAGAAGGCGCCGAGCGTCCAGTTGAGGGCATCGTCGAGCATCGAGCCGTTGAGCCGGAGCTCCTGGGTGAACCCCCAGTAATCGAGGTTGCCGAAACCGTTGGAGATCGCCAGCGGCGAATTATCATCGTCATTGGTGAAATCGAGATCGTACTGGCGATACGCCGTGATCGACTGCAGCTGCAGATCGTCGTTGATGTCGAAGTCAATCTGGCCCGAGACGCCCCAGCCGTTGAACTTGGACCGGCCATCGCCTCGCGTCTCGATGAGCGGAAAGCCGGCGACGGGAGGCGTCTGCCAGGATCCCGCTGGCGAGAAGTAGCTCGCGTAGTTGCAATACTGTCCGCAGATAAACCGGCTATCATAGGGAACGGCGGTAGCATTCCCGCGAATGTTCGGGTTGGCGGTGTTGTTCGCCAGAAGCAGGACGCTGGCGGCGGCGTTGCGATCGTCATTTGTGTAATCGGCAATGATATTGACGTCGATGCGGTCAGAGGGCGTGTAGCGCAGCTGCACGCGACCGGCCTGATAGTTGACGTCCCCGTCGCGCGTGATCCGGCAATCGCCACCGGTAAGGGAGGCGACGCCGCCAACAGCCGGATTGAGGGTCGAGCCCGGAGGATTGACGCAGCCAAAGTCGAGCCGGTCGACGTAGCCTCCCTGCTTTCGCGCCACACCGGCAACGCGCATGAACAGGTCGTCGGTTAACTTGAAGTCGGCGCCCGCGCGAAGGTCGATCCGGTTACGGCTGCCATAAGCGCCATAGACATATCCGCTTCCGTCGCCGGTTGGTCTTTTGGAGAAGAGCTTTACCGCACCGCCGATCGAGTTCTTACCGGCCAGCGTGCCCTGCGGCCCGCGAAGGATCTCAACCCGCTCGAGATCGAGCAGGTCGAAGATCGCGCCTGTAAGGGTCGCATAGTAGACGTCGTCGACATACAGACCGACGCCGGGCTCGAGCGCAGGGTTGAAGTCGTATTGGCCGACGCCGCGTATCGATGCCGCGAGCGAGGGTCCAAAGGCGGGTCCTTGCGGTTTGAGGGTGACGTTAGGAGCCTGAGCGGCGACCTCAGCGATGTTGGTTTGACTGCGCGCCTGGAGCATTTCGGCGTTCACCGCCGTAATGGCTATCGGCGTGTCCTGCAGGCGCTGTTCTCGAAACTGGGCGGTGACGACGATTTCCGCCTCCTGGCCAGGGGTTGGCTCGGAAGCCTGGTCGGCTGGCTGGGGATCGTCCTGGGCTGCCGCGGGCATGGCGCCGAGCGCCAAAACCAGAGCAGCGATGCTCGCGGAGACTAAAGCGCCACGCGACGTCGAGCAAACAATCTTTCGCATCCCAAGCTCCTTTTTTGTTTCTTAATTACATACTTTTCAATTCTTCTCTTCATTCAATTAATAGGAAATATATGAGATCGGTGAAATTGTTTATGGTGTTGTCACGACCAATTCGTAATTTGTCTCAGGCGATATTTTGAAAGGCGGGTTGAATTTGTCACGTCTCAATCATCGAGCTCCGGCATGATCGTCGGCCGGGCGGAAAGATCGATCACTCGCTGCTGAGCTTCCATCATGACCTCGTCCTGCGCCGCTCCTATTCTGTGAACAAGGTTCATTGAACGTTGTTCACTTGTCAAGCGAACGCGTCTGGACAACAATCCCTTCGTGAAACTGGATCAGCGACAGATCGTCGAAGCAGCCCTGAGCCTCGCTGATGAGGAGGGATTCGAGGCGCTGAATATGCGCTCGTTGGCGGGGCGCCTGGGAGTCCAGGCTTCCGCGCTCTATTGGCATGTAGGAAGCAAAGATGAGCTGTTGGCTCACATGGCGGGGACATTCTACTCGCGCGCCTACGCGGCCGCCCCGAATGACGCTTGCTGGCGTGACTGGCTCAAAGCCTTTGGGCATGCCTTTCGCCAGGCCCTGATGTCGCATCGTGAATCGGCCCGGTTATGCGCGCTTAATCGTCCGATCGACCTCGACACTAACGCCGCAGCAGATCGCCTGGCAGCCCCGTTGGTCGCTGTTGGATTACCACGAACAGAGGCGCTCACCTACCAGGCCTCGGTCTATTCCCTGACCCTGGGGTGGGCCCTATACGAGCAATCGGAAACGCTGCACGATCATCTCGACGAGTTGGTCGGCTTCGATCGGAGCTTTGCCGTTGGCCTTGAATCGTTGGTGGCAGGATTTCCCGAACCTGCCTGCGGAAGCCTGGATGATTTGTAAGGCCGTCCGGCAGCTGAGCGAGGCGAATTCGTTGCTCCCAGGAAGCGCCGCAATCTAACTCGCCTCAACAGTAGCACCTGCGGCGGCCCGCTCAAGTAGTTCAGCAACAGCCTCTGGCTTCGAAACGTAGAAGGCATGGCTGCCGCCCGTTTCGCTAACGGTTGCACCAGAGCGCTCGGCCATGAAGTGTTGCGCGGGTGGCGGGATCATACGGTCGTCAGCGGCGACGAGATACCAGCTCGGCTTCGCCTTCCAGGCCGGCTCGGTGATCGCCCCGGCAAGCGCCTCAACTCCCCAAGGCACCTGCGAGTCCGCCATGAAAGCAGCCTGATCGGGGGCCACGTCGCCTGCAAACGAGGCGGCGAACTTGTCGCGGTCGAGGAACAAGAAACCGTCCTGAGGGGGAAGAATCGGCGGCACCGGCGCGCCAGGAGGCGGGTTGGCGATCAGCGATGAAACGGACTCGCCCACGTCGGGCGCAAAGGCGGCGATATACGCCAGCGCCTTCACCTTCGGGTCGTTGCCGGCCTCGGTGATGACCACCCCGCCATAGGAGTGACCGACGAGGAGAACCGGGCCGTCCTGGGCGGCGATCGCCCGCTCGGTGACGGCAACGTCATCGGCCAGCGAGGTCGTTGGGTTCTGAACGACGGTGACGTTGTAGCCCTTGCCCGTGAGGATGCGGTGCACGCCTTGCCAGCCTGAGCCGTCAACGAAGCCGCCATGGACGAGGACGATGTTCTTGATGCGAGTCATACCTTGCTCCTTATATAAGCACGATAAACATTATCGCGATACATATTAGGTACAGGCCCACGGGACCGTTGTCCAGATATTTCTTATCGCGATATGCATTTTTGAGGTAAGGTACCCTTGAACCGTAAAGGGCATCGATACCGTGACCGATTCCATCCCGCTGGAAAACCAACTCTGCTTCTCGCTTTACGCAACGACGATCGCGATCAACCGCGCCTACAAGCCGCTGCTCGACTCGCTTGGAATTACCTATCCGCAATATCTCGTGCTCAGTGCGTTGTGGGAAGAGGACGGGCGGACGATCACCGCAATCGCCGATCGCCTCGCCTTGGAACCCAGCACGATCACGCCGCTGGTGAAGCGCCTCGAAGCTGCGGGCTTCGTCGGCCGCCTGCGCAACCCCGCTGACGAGCGTCAGGTCCAGGTGCGCCTAACCGCCAAAGGCGGAGCCTTGCGCGCAGAGACCACCTGTTTATCGGATACTCTGCTGAAACGATCGGGCATGACGGCCGATCAGCTGATCGAGTTGAATACGAAGGTTCACTCGCTCCGCGATGCCCTCGTCGGTTCGGGTTAGCTTGGATCGCCGGGGGGGCCTGTCCGGCAAACCCAGTGGCGGGTCATGTCCCCGTTCTAGTTGACCTACGTTCCGCCGCCATCCATCGCCGTTAGATACCGCCGTGCATCCCACCCCTCACGCACGACCGGCTTTTCGTCGAGCAATTTGTGGAATTGGAGTTCCTCCAAGGGCGCCGCGAAAAGAAATCCCTGGCCAATCGAGCAACCCAGCTCCCTGACGATCGCGCGTTCAGCCTCCGTCTCGATCCCTTCGGCGACAACCCTGATATTCAGCGCGGCGCCGAGTTTGACCACGCTTTCCACAATGATCCGCTTGGCCGAGCTGTGCACCAGCTCGTGCACGAAACTTCGATCGACTTTGATCTCGCTGAGCGGGAAACACTCCAGGTAGCGCAAGTTCGAATACCCGGTGCCGAAGTCATCGACGCAGATACCGACTCCCAGGCGACGCAACTCTCCAAACGCGCGGCGCAGATTCTCCGGTTCAGGCGCCATCAGGTCCTCGGTGAGTTCCAGCGTGAGCCATTCGGCCCGGCACCCGGTTTCGTCCAGAACC
Source organism: Altererythrobacter sp. Root672 (assembly GCF_001427865.1). Classification (NCBI taxonomy): domain Bacteria; kingdom Pseudomonadati; phylum Pseudomonadota; class Alphaproteobacteria; order Sphingomonadales; family Erythrobacteraceae; genus Altererythrobacter; species Altererythrobacter sp. Root672. The sequence continues at coordinate 1,768,769 of NZ_LMHH01000001.1, read as the reverse complement.
TGTTGGACAAGGGTCACCATATCCCGTTGCGTGAACTCGACGACCGAGACGTTGAAGGCAAAGCGGATGGGGGCCGGACGGCCGCGATTGACCTGCGCCGTGTACGCGGCAATCGTGCGAAGGCCCCATGCCCCGATATCCAGAATTGCCCCAGTTTCCTCCGCGATCCCGATGAACCGGCCCGGAGGTTGCAAGCCGAACGCGCCGTGATTCCAGCGCAACAAGGCCTCCGCTCCGACTAACTGTCCGGAGCCAAGGTCGAATTGAGGCTGATAGTGAAACAGCAGCTCCTGGTTGGGAACGGCGGTCGGGAGTTCGCTTGCCAGCCGTATGCGATTGCGCGCGTCCCGCTCGTCTGCCGCCGCGAACGCATGGGGTAGATGTCCTGGCTTCAGTTTCGAGCGCTGCAGGGCTGCGCCGGCCTGCCGCATGAGTTGGAGGGCATCTGCATCGACGGGCCCGACCGCAAAGCCTGCCGCGAACTGCACCGTCAACGACGCGCCTGGAAGAACAAATCGCGGCTTCAGCAGTCCCAGGACATCGTCGACGGCCGCAGCCGCCTCGCTCGAATCGTCTATCTCGAACACCAGAGCAAAGCTGTTCGTGCCAACACGCGCCACCGCAATACCAGATACCGTCGCCAGGCGTGCGGCAGCAGCGCGAAGCAGTTCGTCGCCAACGTCATAGCCAAAACCGCTGTTGACGTCCTGAAATCGGACCATGTCGAGCTTGACCATCAACAAAGTAGTCGACGCCCGCGGGACCCTCGCCGATAGTCGATCGAACAGACCGTATTGATCGAGCAGCCCGGTCAGGCGATCGATACCCACTGCATGGCTCGCGTCGCGGATCAGGCCCACAAAATGAGTCAGCTGCCCTGCGTCGTCACGCAATGGAATGAGGCGCAAGGCGTTGCGGAACATCGTGCCGTCCCGCCGATAGTTGCGCAGTGTCACGGAACACGAACGGCCTTCGATCAACGCGGCACGGATGTCGGCTATTTCTGGCTGCAGACGATCGCTGCCCTGAAGATAGCGGCAATTCTTGCCGATTGCCTCGGCTGCCGGGTAACCGGTGATCGACTCGAATGCCGGGTTCACATGAACGATGGGCTGACCTCTCATGCGCATGTCGGCAATCAGCAGGCCGTCGCTGCAATTCTCGAGGGCGAGAGCGATTGCGCTCGGGGGAAAGGTCGATTGGTTTGATCGCGCTCTCAAAAGGGGCCAGCGCGCAGGTTTGAAGACTGAACCCCCTGTCGGGGGACCAAGGGCTTCATTCACTTCAGAGATCATTGCGCGGCACCCTTGCAGAGGAGCAGGCAGCTGGCTGAGCCGCCGAAACGGGCCGATACCCTCTCAAAGCCGCCTTTCGTGCCGCGGCAGGAGAAATTCGCATGTTTTGGCTCCTTGGCGACCGTGAGGCCCTGGGATCGGGGCTTCAACTTCGATGAATTCAGGACAAATTGGGGCCACTTCAGTCGTCTCTCGAACAGCACGAGCTCGCGGAATGAAACCGAAAGCGGTATTCCAGAGGGGTGACGCCGAACGCGCGCAGAAATGCTCGCCTGAGGGTTGCTGTTGATCCAAAGCCTGCCGCGTAGGCGATCGTCTTGAGCGGCGCGGTACTCCCATCCAGCAGACGACGAGCGATGTCTATTCGGCTCAATTCCACATAGGCGGCAAGGCTGACACCCAACTCCGCCTGGAAAAGCCGAGAGAGGTGTCGAGAGCTCAGGCCCACCGCCTGAGCTACGGCCCCCAGACTCAAATCCGCCTGCGGGTTTTCGAGAACGTATAGCCGAATTCTGTCGATCGGGCCGGTCGCTGATAGCTGGGTGATTAGGGTTGCACTAAACTGCGACTCTCCGCCGGGTCGCTTCAGGACAACGACAAGCCGGCGCGTGCTCAGGTGAATTGCGGTCATTTGTGCTGAGCCTTCCGATGATGCGTCGCAGTAAGGGATCTTCCTGTCGGGAGTGCAGCGCACTCCGGCGCACCGGCGAGGCAGCCGCGCCCTCTTCAGATTCGCTTCTTGAACTCCGGCATGAACAAGTTGTTTTTTATTGCTTTCCGGTCGCGAAGATGCGGCACTGACGCCCGGGGTTCAACCTTGGTCAAGTGACACTTCAGGACAAAACGGAGTCATCTTGGTCACTGGCGTCAGTGAAGTTCGTGGTCTGAAACCGACGACGATAATCCAGAGGCGTCACGCCAATTCTGCGCAGAAATGTCCGTCGCAGCGTCGCCGTCGATCCGAACCCTGCAGCGAAGGCAATTGTCTTTATCGGCGCATTGCTATTTTCCAGCAGGCCACGCGCGATGTCTATGCGGGTCAGTTCGACATAGGTGGCCGGGGCCATGTCCAGTTCGGCGTGGAATAGCCGCGACAAATGGCGGGCACTCACGCCGACCACTCCCGCAAGGGCTGTGAGCCCGAGGTCGGCACGGGGACTTTCAAGAATATGAAGCTGAATCTTGTCGATCGGACCGGTGGCTGTCGTTTGTGCGGTCAGCGCCTCGCTGAATTGTGACTGTCCGCCGGGTCGCTTCAGGAACACGACGAGCCGGCGCGCCACCCACAGTGCCATTGCGCGGCCGTGATCTTCCTCGATAAGCGAAAAGGCGAGGTCGATTGCTGCGGTCACACCAGCGGAACTGAAGACCGGCCCGTCCCGAACAAAGATCAGATCGGGCTCAACCCGAATATCGGGAAATTCCGTGGCGAGCCGCCCGGCATATTGCCAGTGGGTCGTGACCCGGCGCCCTGACAGAAGCCCTGCCTGGGCCAACACGAAGGCGCCAGTACACGTGGACCCGTACCGCCGCGCTTGCTCAGCTTGCGTCTGCAACCACCGGATAACATCTTGGCTGGGGGGATCTGGCACTCCAAAGGGACCGGCGACGATCAGTGTATCGCAGGGCTCGGAGGTATCCTCTATACTCGCGTCGGGTACAAATATCAGGCCTGACGCACTCTCGGTGGGAGTGCCGTCTCTGGTTACCAGCCGCACACGATAAGGCTGACCCGACTGCATTTTGCAGTTGGCCTCAAAGAGCGCATCGCGAACACCCGCAACTTCAAGCAAATGCAAGTTGCGAGGGGCGAAAATCGTGATGAGCACGGCGTATCCTCCGCTCTAGGGCGGCTCAAGGTCTCTCGATCGGCCAGACTCCAAAGCGGATGTTTGTGCGATAAGACCAGTTCGCCCAAGGCTAGCAGTTATTTATCATGCGCGCGCTGCTTCTCGTTCTGTTCAGCTTCCTGAGCGGTAATTTCGTTCTTTGGAGGCGAGGCATCACCGGATTTGAGATCAATACGCCTGGATTGAGCGATCTTCACGGTCAAAACGCCATTCAGGTGATCCCTATCCTCTTGGATCATGACCATTGGACTCATTGCCAATCGTTGACGGGCCCCGCAGTGTCCGTCCACCGCAGGAAGCTGGCTAGCCAAGATCGCCTCTCCATTCGTGAGTGTTGCCCTTCTTCCCGCCCCTTGATCATCCCGCCTTGACGATCGTCATTCCACCCATCGTGAATGGGTTTCATACGCGCTCGCAGGAGAGCTGCGATGGCCGTCCAAGCTATGAAGATGATCGAGGAAAGGGGCGAGCAGATCCTCCCGGTTCTTTCGGAAATGGAATTGGAGAAACTCAGGGCTTTCGGCAGCCTCGTGCGGTTTGCCAAAGGAGAACGCCTCACCACGACGGGTGAAAACGTGCCGGGCATGTACGTGATCCTCGTCGGGTTCGTCGTGGTCCGCGAACGCCTGGGAAAAAAGGTAAGCGATCTCGCGCGCCTCGAGCCCGGGATGTTTCTGGCAGACATGGGTCAACTGGCGGGACATCCGGCGCTGGTCGATTCCTTCGCGGAAGTCGATGTCGAGGCCATCCTCGTGCCGACGGACCGCCTGAGGGACCTTGTGGTTACCCAAGCCGGACTGGGTGAAAAGATCATGCGCGCGCTCATCCTGCGTCGGGCCCTGCTGCTCGACATCGGGGCGGGGGGCCCGATCCTGGTCGGACCGGCGCATTCCGCGAAGATCATCCGATTGCAGAACTTCCTGTTGCGCAACGCCTTCCCTCATCAGCTTCTGGATCCTCAAGAGCATGCGGAAGCGAGCGTCTTGCTGCACCAGTTCAACATCACACCGGACAAGTTCCCGATCGTGATCTGTCCATCAGGCGAGGTCCTCATCGATCCGGACGAGGCGCGGGTCGCGCGCTGTGTCGGGTTGCTGCACGACATCGATTCCGCGCGGATCTACGACCTGGCAATTGCGGGCGCCGGACCGTCCGGCCTCGCAGCAGCGCTCTATGCTGCGTCCGAGGGTTTGCATGTGTTGCTACTGGAAGGCAGCGTGTTCGGCGGACAGGCCGGGGCATCGGCTCGGATAGAAAACTATCTCGGCTTTCCTACCGGGATTTCCGGGCGCGCCCTCGCCGGTCGGGCTTATGCGCAGGCCCACAAGTTCGGCGCGGAAATGTTGTTGGCCGCCCCGGTAGTGGGCCTCGAGACCGACGAGACACGGCACCACCAATTACCGGTCGAAGGGAATAACCCGGCAAGAGCGCGAACTGTCGCCATCGCCACCGGCGCTATCTACCGTCGCCCCGCCATCCCCGGCATCGAACGCTTCGAGGTATCGAGCGTGCATTACTGGGCTTCGCCGGTAGAGGCGCGTCTCTGCAGAAACGAAGACATTGTTTTGATCGGAGGCGGCAATTCGGCGGGACAGGCGGCCGTCTACCTGTCCGAGCAAGTGAGGCACCTGCACATGTTGGTTCGCGGTGAAAGCCTGGCGGAATCGATGTCGCGCTATCTGATCGACAGGATCAATGCGATACCCAACCTGGAGTTGCGAACCAGAACGACCGTGACCCGGCTGAAGGGACGTGCTGGGCAATTGCAGCAGGTAACCTGGCGCGACGAGGCCACGGGGCAGGAGACGACTCGTCCTACTCGTCACCTCTTTGTCTTCATCGGCGCCAATCCCAACACGTCGTGGCTTCAGGGTTCGGGCGTGCGACTGGACAAGAACGGTTTCGTCCTGACCGGCACGCAAGTGGCAGAAGGTCATGGCAGCTTCGAAACAAGCGTGGAGGGGGTGTTTGCGATCGGAGACGTTCGGTCAGGGTCGACCAAGAGGGTCGCGGCAGCGGTCGGGGAGGGTGCGCAGTTGATCCCCATAATCCATTCCTATCTGGAGGAAAGAGAGGTCCAAAATCGGTGACTGGCCGTCACTTGGCAATTTCACCGCAAGTATGTCGGTCCACCGGGCCTCAGGCGTCGAGGAAAAGAGGTCTTCGCTTCGATCGACAGGCGCCTCGACAATCGCCCCAGAATGAGGTGCGTCAGGGGAGACCTGGCTTCCGAAGGCTTCGAAAATCGCGAATGGGCCTTTATCGAGCCGGATGCCGAACCAGCATTTGGTTCGCAGGTCACGCTGCACAGGTGACGTCTTCGCGGCTGAAGGGCAGCTGCACCGATCGATCTGTGTCGCGGCCATGATGCTCCTCCCTAGCGCGCTCACGCCCGTCAAGGCGGCGGGGCCCCCCTTCGCAAACCCCACGCCGAGCGCCGAAAATCGTTCGGCAAAGCTGACGACGGTCAACGACGCGCCGCGCGAGGTGGCTCAAGAACCGACCCTGGTTTGACGCTTTAGAGCGAGGCTTTGCATCATGGGTGAGATCCTGCGACCCGGAACCAAGGTTCCCGACTTCAACGCGCCCGTCACGCCCGACCAGACGCTCTCGATCGGCGACCTCAAGGGCCGCCGCGTCATTCTCGCTTTCTACCCGGCCGACTGGAGTCCCGTTTGTGGCGACCAGATGACCCTTTACAACGCGGTGCTCCCGGAGTTTCGGAAGCATGGCGCGGACCTGGTCGGGATCTCGGTCGACGGACCCTGGTGCCATCAGGCCTATGCGAAGGCGAACCAGCTCCATTTCCCGCTGATCGCCGACTTCCATCCCAAGGGGCAGATTGCCCGGTCCTTCGGGGCCTACCGCGAGGACGAGGGTGTTGCCGACCGCGCCTTGTTCATCGTCGACGAAACGGGGCACATCGCCTGGAGCTATTGCTCGCCAATCGCGGTCAACCCCGGCGCCGACGGCATCCTCGACGCGCTCGAGGCGATGCCAAAGCTGGAGACCGCCCATGTCTGACCTGCGCTTTCCCATCGACGACCGCGATCACGTCATCGGGCCCCCCGACGCTCCGGTAACGCTTGTCGAATATGGTGACTATCAGTGCCCGCACTGCCAGGCCGCGTGGCCCGAGGTCGAGCAGGTCCTCGGTCATTTCGGGCGGGAGCTCCGGTACGCCTACCGGCACTTCCCGATCTCGACCATGCATCCCCTGGCAAAACCCGCCGCACAATGCGCCGAATTCGCCGCGGCTCATGGCGTGTTCTGGGAGATGCACTCGGCTATCTATGCCAACGGGCATCAGCTGTCGGGGGCGCTGCTGTTCACGCTTGCACGCCAGCTGAGGCTGGACGTGACCGAGCTTCGCCACGCGCTCGAGCAAGGCCGCTATGCGCCAAAGGTCGAGGCCGATTTCCTCAGCGGAGTCCGCAGCGGCGTGAACGGCACGCCCTGTTTCTTCGTCAACGGCAACCGGCACGACGGATCCTACACCGCCCCGGCCCTCATCGCCGCGCTCGCCGCCGTTGCCCAGAAGGCCCATGCGCCGAACCTCAGCATTGGTCGGTGAAGTCGAGCCATGACAAGCAATCGAAAGAAGGCGGGGCGCATCGACCGCGTGGAAGAGGCGGACCTCGAATCCTTTCCTGCGAGCGATCCCCCCGCCTGGACGTCAGGGCCGGAAATCGATGAGGCTGAATACGAGAACCCGAACAGGACGAAGCGCCGGGCTCGGCCCGCCCACAATCGCAACGCATAGGTCCCAATGCGGAACATCGCGCGCCGTCAGCCGGCTGTCTGTGGGAATGATTGCATTGTGTCGCGGCGTGCAATCTCTAGCCCTCGTCCAGGGCCCTTCGCGATCGTTCGATCCGTGCATACCCGTCTCGTTCGAGCCTGAGGGCGCGCAGTTGCCCCGCGAAGCGTTGGCGCGCGTTCGCGGGTTGCGCGCGTAACACCAGCAACACCTCCCCAAGAGCGCGGCGCAGACCATGCAGCTGGTCGACCAGGTCGAGGATAATCGGGATGCTTTCGTCGTTGGCGCCGAAGTCCTGCCTCAGGTCGCGGATCAGTTGCGTCCGCGCGAGGTCGATTTCGGAGAACGCCCACTCACCGCCGGCGCGCCGCGGGGCGAGCCAGCTCGCCTCGATCCAGAGGTCGAGGGTATCCGCATCGATGCGCGCTCGGTTGAGAAACTCCCGCCGTTCCATGATCATGCCTCCGCGGCTTGGCTCGCGCGCTCGCGCGGTTGCCACTGCGCCACGAGCCGCTCGAGGTCGGGATCGGGATTCTCGGGCAGGACGATCTTCACGGTGACATATTCGTCGCCTCGGGTGCCGCCCGGACGAAGGACCCCCTTGCCCTTCAACCGGAGCTTCTCCCCGGTGTTGCTCCACCGGGGGATGGTCATCGTCACCGCCCCCGTGGGCGTCGGCACGCGCAACTTTCCGCCCAGCACGGCATCGCGCAGCGACACAGCCAGCTCGATGTGGATGTCGTCGCCCTCGCGCCGGAAAAGCGGATGCGGACGAACATGCACCTCGATGAGAGCGTCCCCCGGGGGGGCTTCACCGAACCCCGGCTGCCCCTTGCCGCGCAACCGCAGGACCTGCCCGTCGCGCGTGCCGGGCGGGATCTTGACGTCGAGGGTCGATCCGTCGGGAAGCGTTACCGTGCGTGAGCCACCGTTGACCGCGTCGAGGAAATCGATCTCGAGACTGTATCGCACATCCGAGCCGCGGCGGTTGCGGGCAGTCTGACCGGATCGGCTAAAGAAGGCCGACATGATATCGTCGGGATCGCCAAGGTCGGCGAAATCAGCGAAGCCGGCATTGCTCGCATAGGGGTTCCCGGCCCGGCGCTCGCCGAAATCTCGATAGTAGCGCTGCTGCGGGCGCTCGGCGCCCGACGCATCGATTTCGCCGCGATCGAAGCGGGCGCGCTTTTCCGGATCGCTCAACAGGTCGTAGGCCGAGGAGACCTCCTTGAATTGCTCTTCGGCTTGCCGGTCGCCCGGGTTGAGGTCGGGGTGCAGCTTCTTCGCGCGCCGACGATAGGCTTTCTGGATGTCTTCCTGGGAGGCGTCGTTCTTCACGCCCAGCGTCTTGTAGGGATCGTCGGCCACCGGCTGCTCCTGTCGAGTTCCTCATCCGCCCCGCCGGGGGCGGCCGTATCACCCGCCCCGGTTCGCGTACGAGCCGCGATCCTCGGGCCAGGCCGGCCCCTCCGCTTCGGTCGTTGCCGGCCGACCGCGCGTGACGGAGACCCTCGCGGGTCTCAGCAGTCGATCATGGATCGTGTAACCGTCTTCCATGACGTCGACGACGCTTCCTGGCGCCCGCTCTGGATCAACGACCTCCATTATTGCCTCGTGTCGCGAGGGATCGAACGCCGCACCCCTGGCCTCGATCCGGCGGACCCCGACACGTTCGAGCATCGTCGTCAGCGAACGCTCGATGGCCCGAATGCCTTCGACCAGGGACGCCGTACCTGCGGTAGGGCCGGACGGATCCCCGGCTGCGTCGATCGCCCGACGAAGATTGTCGACGACTGTCAGCAGCTCGCGCGCGAGGTCGGCGACCGCGTAGTTTCGTGCCTCGTGAGCAGTGCGATCGGCTCGCCGACGCACGTTTTCGGCATCGGCCAGCGCCCGCAGCAAGCGGTCCTGCAACGATGCATTCTGCGCCTGCAGGCCAGCGATGTCCGGCGCTTCAGTCGTCTCATCTGACGGTGTTCGATTGTCCGGGGACCTATCCGCCATGACCGTCTCCTGTCGCTTTGCGCGGAACCGAACCGGTCAGGGAGCTCGTGTCAGCCTCGTCTTGTCGACGACTGTCGGGCCTGGCGCTCACGGCTTGTCGACTTCTTCGAATTCGGCGTCGACGACCTCGTCGTTGCCGCTCCGCGCTTCTGCATCTGGGGCCGAGGACTGTGTAGCCTGAGCCTGGTTGAGCGTCTGGGCCAGCCGCATCGCCGCCTGGGTGACGCGCTCCGTCCCGGAGCGCATGCGATCGAGATCCTCGCCTTGCATCGCTTCGTTGAGCGCGCTGACTTCCCGCTCGATCTCCGTCCGGATCTCGGCGGGCGCGCGGTCCCCGGCGTCTGACAGGGCCTTGGTCGCGCTGTAAGCCGCCGCGTCGGCCTGGTTGCGGACCTCGACCAGTTCGCGACGGCGACGATCCTCGTCGGCATGCGCTTCAGCTTCGCGCACCAACCGATCGATATCCGCGTCGCTGAGCCCGCCGGAGGCCTCGATGCGAATGGTCTGCTCCTTGCCGCTGGCCTTGTCCTTTGCCGATACGTTGACGATGCCGTTGGCGTCGATGTCGAACGTCACCTCGATCTGCGGTACGCCGCGCGGCGCCGGCGGAATGCCGACGAGGTCGAACTGGCCGAGCAGCTTGTTGTCGGCGGCCATCTCGCGCTCGCCCTGGAAGACGCGGATGGTGACCGCCTGCTGATTGTCCTCGGCGGTCGAGAAGGTCTGGCTCCGCTTGGTCGGGATCGTGGTGTTGCGGTCGATCAGCTTGGTCATGACACCGCCCAGCGTCTCGAGGCCGAGCGACAGCGGCGTGACGTCGAGCAGCAGCACGTCCTTGACGTCGCCCTGCAGCACGCCCGCCTGGATGGCGGCGCCAATTGCCACGACCTCGTCGGGATTGACGCCCTTGTGCGGTTCCCGCCCAAAGAACGTCTGCACCGCCTCCTGCACTTTGGGCATGCGTGTCTGGCCCCCGACGAGCACGACCTCGTCAATGCTGGACGTATCGAGACCGGCATCCTTGAGCGCCGCGCGGCACGGCTCCATCGTCCGTTGGATGAGGTCGTCCACGAGAGCTTCGAGCTTGGCGCGGCTCAGCTTGAGGGTGAGATGCTTGGGACCGGTCTGGTCGGCCGTGATGAACGGCAGGTTGACGTCCGTCTGGGTTGCGCTCGAAAGCTCGATCTTGGCCTTTTCGGCGGCGTCTTTCAGGCGCTGCAGCGCCAGGCGATCGTTGCGCAGATCGATCCCGTTCTCTTTCTTGAACTCGTCGGCAAGGTAATCGATCACCCGCTTGTCGAAGTCCTCGCCGCCGAGGAAGGTATCGCCGTTGGTCGACTTCACCTCGAACAGGCCGTCGCCGATCTCGAGGATCGAGACGTCAAACGTGCCGCCGCCGAGGTCATAGACCGCGATCCTGCCTGAGCCTTTCTTGTCGAGGCCGTAGGCGAGCGCAGCTGCGGTCGGCTCGTTGATGATGCGCAGCACTTCGAGCCCGGCGATCTTGCCGGCGTCCTTGGTCGCCTGGCGCTGTGCGTCGTCAAAATAGGCGGGGACGGTGATCACCGCCTGGGTGACGGTCTCGCCAAGGTTGGCTTCCGCGGTTTCCTTCATCTTTTGCAGGATGAACGCGCTGATCTGGCTGGGGCTGTATTTCTTGCCGCGAACCTCCACCCATGCGTCGCCATTGTCGCCGGACACGATCTTGTACGGCACCAGCTCCTTGTCCTTCTGGGTCGTCGGATCGTCGTATCGACGCCCGATCAGCCGCTTGATCGCATAAACGGTATTTTCGGGGTTGGTTATGCTCTGCCGCTTCGCCGGCTGGCCGACCAGGATCTCGCCCGTCTCGGGGAACCCAACGTACGACGGGGTCGTCCGGCCGCCCTCGCTGTTCTCGATCACCGTCGCCTTGTTGCCTTCCATCACGGCAACACAGCTGTTCGTGGTCCCGAGATCGATGCCGATCGCTTTTGCCATGATCAAGTTCCTTTGCTGCCGAGGACGGCCTTCCGACGTGCCGGCTCGGCATCGCGCGATTGGGCTGCGCGTCCCGCCGGATCGCTTTGCCGAACAGGGGGCGCTGAAGCGGCGGCGGCTCCGCCGCACTTCTGCTTCCACTTGCCGGTTCCAACGCTGGACCTCGCACTATCTGCCGGTGGCCCGGCATTGCCCTGACGATCGTCAATTTCTCCCGAGTATTGCCCTGGATGCGGTCGCGACCTTCGCTCACAGGGCTATCGAAGCGGCCGGAAAAGCCGGTTCCGGACCGGCTTTTCCGCGCGATGAGAGCATCGGTGTCGACGGCGCCGTGGAGCAGGCGGTGGTGGCTCTGGAAACCTGTGCCGCCCGGAAAGAAAGCGATCACGCGTGGACGAAACGCGGCGCTTCGTCAGGCCCCGGGCAGGGCTTGTTCTACCCAGGCGACAATCGCCGACGTCGGCATGGCACCCGAGGTGCGCGCGATCTCCCGTCCCTTCCTGAGCATGACCATGCTCGGGATGCCGCGAATGCCGTAGCGCTCGGCAAGGGCGGGCTCCGCCTCGGTGTCGAGCTTCCCGAGCCGCACTCGCGGCTCGAGCTGCCGCGCTGCCGCCTCGAAGCTGGGCGTCATCATCCGGCAGGGACCGCACCATTCCGCCCAGAAGTCGATCACGAGGGGCAGGTCGCTCTTGAGCGCGTGCGTCTCGAAATTCGCGGCATTGAGCACCACGGCCTTGCCCTCGAAAAGCAGCGCGAGGCACCTGCCGCATCTCGGATGGCGGTCGAGCTTTGCGCGGGGGACGCGGTTCAGCGACGCGTCCACGGGGCAGGCGACGACCAGCATCCCTGCAGCGTCTGGCGGTGGGCGACTACCGCTTGTATCGGACATCCGGGCCTCCATGATGCGGCGCAGGTCGGAGTGGCTGGGCTCGCGGTCTAGCTTACGGCAGCCGCTTTGAGAGGCAGCGTCGGCCCGCGTTGGCCCAGGTGCGGGACCACCTCCTCGCCGAGCTCCTCGAGCACTTCGCCCGCGGCGCGGCGACCATATTTGAGGTTGAGGATGACGTGGTTGACGCCCGCGCCGGCGAGCTCGTTCAGGAAATCGAGCACGAAGTTGCGGCCTGCTCGGAACCCGAGATGAAGGGGCCGGGGCGGCTCGGCCGGCTGTTCGGCGAGATCGAGATAGAGCGATTGCACGAAGGGCTTGAACACTCCCGGCGACGCGACCTCCACCGCTGCGCGCCAGTTCGCGACAAGCTCGACCTGTCGTGCCAGGTCGCGGGGATAGGTGATCCAGCCGTCTGCATGCGCGGCAATCCACTCAAGGCTCTGCCGGCTCGACCCGGTGATCAGGATCGGCAGGCGAGCGACGGGCTTGGGCACGAGGTCCGCCGTTCCCGAGAGGGTGCCATAGCTCGACTGGAGGCGCGGATATTCGTCCGCGAGTACCTTGCGGATTTCCGCGAGGTTTTCGCGAAAGAGGACGTCCCGCTCGTGCCAGTCGACACCGAATGCCGGAAATTCGATGGGGCGATCGCCGGAGGCGACGCCGAGGACGAAGCGCCCGCCGGTCAGCCGGTCGACAGACGCGGAGGCCTTTGCGGTGTGGAGCGGGTGACGCAACGGGAGGATGATCGAGCCGGTTGCAAGCGCGATCGTCGACGTATGCGCGGCGATCGAGCCTAGCCACACCCATGGATCGTAGACCTGGCCCAGATCTCCGAAGTCGGGGTCGCGCAGCGGTACGTCTCGCGTCCAGAGGCCGGAAAAGCCGAGTTCCTCAGCGCGGCGGGCGAGGCGCGGCTGGTCGCGCATTTCGGGCTCGTCCCTCGCGAAGGCCTCGATAGGGAAGAACACGCCGAGAGACAGCTGGCCGGGCGCGAACATGCGCCGGAAGCCGGCGGAATCGCCGATCGACGCGGCTTTGTTGGCCTTCAGCATACTGACTCCTCGCGGTCGCGATGATGGGGAGCCGGATCAGCGCAGCGCCAGCGCCCTGTCGCCTCACGGGTGGCGAGCGGCGCAGGGCACGAGATGATGCTCGCGAATGGCGTCGTTATCTCCAGCGGCATGGCCTGCCGGGTCGCGTGTTGCGGCATCTGCGACGCTCCTCTGTGGTACGGCGACAATCTGGCTGACCGGCGCGGGGACGCCATGACGACGGTCAATCCTTCAGCGGCCGAGAAGGGGCGTCGCCCTGGGCGACCCTGTGGCGGGGCGGGTGCAGTGTGGCGGTGACCATGGTCGAAAAGGCTGCCCGGGTGCCCGCCGCCCTCCACGCACGACCGACTGGGCCCGCGTCAGGCAGCGGAGGCCGTCAATTCGAGATGGCGCGCAGACCTGATGATCGTCAAGGCGGAAAGGGGCGCCTCAAGTTAGCCGGGGGACGCCACCGCAATGGGAGATTGCCATGACAACCGGCAGCGAGATCGAGCGAGAGGTCGAAGCCGTGATCACCTGCGCAAGGAGAGGGCCATGCTGAGGCTCCGGGAGCGCGAGGGTTCGAGAACCAGGGGGCGCGAGTGTCGTTGTCGGCGGACTGGGTGACCGCTGTCGGCACGGCAATGGCTGGCCTCGCCACGATCATTGCCGCGTGGGCCGGCATCCGGGGTGTCGACGCCTGGCGCGCGGAGATCGTCGGGCGGCGCAAGGCCGAACTGGCCGAAGACGTGCTCGCCCAGTTCTACCGCGCCCGCGATGTGCTGATCTGGGCCCGGCTCCCCGACCGGCCGCCCGGCTCGGCGCCGCAGGGCGAAGACCGTGATCGGCGCCATCAATCGCATGCCTCCCCCATCGAACGGCTGACCCAGGAAAGCGCCCTGTTCTCCGAGCTCCAGGCGAGCCGGTACCGCTTCATGGCCTATTTCGGAGAGAGTTCGTCGCATCCGTTCGAGGAAATGCGCGCGATCCATGGTGAGGTCATGTCGTCTGCCGAGTCCCTCATCCGCGACCCGGACCAGCTGGCCTCCGACACCGAACGGGATCGATGGGAAGACGCGATCGGCTGGGTGGATGACGCGGACGATGTCCTGGCACGGCGCCTGGCCGAAACCATCGCGGCCGTCGAGCATATTTGCCGTCCGCTGATCGCGGACCAGCACTATCATCGTCGTCGCACGATGGATGCGTAGCGAACCCGGGAGCAGATCGAGCGCAAACTTCCGGCACGACCCTGCCTTCCGGGCGAAAGGAGGAGGGGGGTTCTCGGAGGAGGGCGGAAATCGGGGCGCGAGGCCGCCGCACCCGCTTCCCCCCACCTTTTCCAGGATTCACGAGGATTCCTGATCGCTCCGAGATTGGCGGGGGGCTCGCTTGGGCCACCGTCAGGCGTCAGCGGTTTCTTTCTGGGCTTGCGGCGGCTCCTTCTCGTCGTCCCCGTGTTGGGACGCGGATGCCCCGCGCTCGCCGGAATTGACCACGATGCGCTTGACGCGGTCCTGCTGCGGCGGTTGGGCAATGGTTATGGTCAGGAGCCCGTTCCGGAATCCGGCATCGACCTTGTCGGGATCGGGCTCGAACGGCAATTGGATGACACGCCGGAAACGGCCGACATGACGCTCGGCCAGGCGATAGCCGCTGTTCTCGTCCTGGCGCTCGCGTCTGATCTCGCCGGTTAGGGTGAGCTCGTCACCGTCGAGGGATACCTCCACATCCTGTTCGTCGGCGCCGGGCAACTCGGCGTCTATCTCGAGGCCGCCATCGGTCTGGCGAACATCGATGCGCGGTGTCATGGCCAGCTCGCCGTTGCCAGCCTCGTTGCCGACCATGCTGCGCACGAGATTGCCGAACAGGCGGTCCATGTCGCGTTGCACCATGAGCAACGGGTCTACTGCCATTTTCTGCAGGCTTCCGCGCTGCCGCATCGGCGTGGGAAGTTGGGTAGCCATGATCGATCTCCTTCAAGCATGATGGGGGACCCAGGTTGTCCTCGCCCATCGCCGCCCCCGCCTTGACGATCGTCATTCCGGGCATCGAACGAGCCTTTGATAGTCTGTGGCAGGCGAGGGGTGATGGCGTTCCGGACTACCAAGGGGAGGACAAGCGCGAGCAGATCCTGCCCGTTCTCGCGAAAAAAGGAACGAGAGAAGCTAAGAGCGTTCGGCTGCATCGTGCGCTTCGCCAAAGGAGACCGCGTTACGACGACGGGTGAAGAGGGGCCCCGTCTGTTCGTGATCCTCTCCGGGACTGTCGCGGGGCTCGAGCGCCCCGGAACCTCGGTGGCTCGACCAAGCAGGTCGCCGCCGCCGGTGAGGCAGCTGGTCCGGGTAATCCACGCCTGTCTGACTGAAAGCGAGGCCGGCGACGGGTATATCAGTCGCCCTCCCGAAGTTTTGCCGCAAGGACGTCGGCGCTGCGGATCTTCGGTTCCTGCGACAACAGGCTTCCCGATCGATCCTTCAGCACCTCGGCAAAGGCTGCAGAAAACTGCGCCTCCCCCACTTCCCCGCTGTCGAAGGCATAGAAAATGGCAAATGTGCTGTGGTCGAGCCGGATTCCGAACCAGCATCTGACTCCCTCATCGCGCTGGGCGACAGGCAGCGCATCGATCAGGAAGGCGGCGACATCGCGCTCCCTTCCGGGGCAAGCGACAAGCTCGATCCAGCGAGCGGAGCGGATCATGCCGACCTCCTATGTCCGGATGGTTATTGTCGGCGACCCGATCACGAGGCCGGCTGGCCGGTCCAGCGCCGCGTTCAGCCCGTCGGCGGTGACAGGGCCCTCGTAAAGCTCCCCGTCGATGAAGAACGTGGGCGTGCCCCTCACCCCGCCCTGGAGACCCATCGCAAAATCGCGTCTGACCTTGGCCGCGCACGCTCCGCCGGACAGGGCGTCGCGCAACCGGGCGGCGGAGAGGCCGAGTAGCGCCGAGAGGTTGAATATCACCGGGAGGCTGAGGGTGGACGAATGGGCCATGAGGGCGCCGTGCATCGACCAGAAGTCGCCATGGGCTCCGGCGAACTCCGCCGTTTCCGCGGCAGGCTTGGCCATCGGATGGATCGCCTCGAGGGGGAAATGGCGAAAAGCCTGCAAGAGGCCGCGATTGTGCCGCCGAAGGACTTCGACCACGACGGGCTCGGCAAGGGCGCAGTACGGGCACTGGTAGTCGCCGTATTCGATGAGAACCCGTTGCGCTTGCGGATCGCCGCGAACGTGATCGACCGAGGACAGCGGCGGGACCGCAACGCGCCGGGATTCGGCCACGTGGACCTGCGCTCTGTCGCCAGCGTGGGTCCAGCTCGGCCGATCGCCGGCTGGAAAGGAATCGCGGGGACTGGTGTCGACGCGATCGGCTGATGCGGGCATTCGGTGATTTGTCATGGGGAACTCCTCGCTGGGTCGGAAGCTAGCCACGCAGCGGCGCCGCGCCTTGACGATCGTCACCCTTCGTGGTCGAGCATGTGCGCGTCGCGTATCGAGATCCTGCGCGGCGAGTTCAGATCGATGGCGCCCGCGTTCCGCAACTCGGTGATCGCACGGCATACGGTCTCGACCGCGATCCCGAGATGATCGGCGATGTCGTAGCGGGTGATCGGCAGGTCCAGGTCGGCAGCAGGAGAGCCGAGCCTCCTGGCCAGGCATAGCAGATAGGCCCCTACCTTTTCAGGGGCTCTCGTGCGGCCCTGCACCAGCAGGTGGGTTTCGAGACGGGCAATCGCGTGCTGCGCGCGTTCCTGTAGAAGTTGACCGACAGTCCTGTTGCGCTCGGCCAGGTCAAGCAGCCGCCGGCGCGAGCAACGGGCAACGCGCGTACCGTTCGCCACCGCCTGCAAGGAACTGTCGCGCTCGTCGCCATTCGACAGGCCGAAGAAGTCGCCCGGCATCAGCAGATCGATGATGCGGCGCTGCCCGTTCGCGTGCACGACGTACTTGCGGATCATGCCAGACTCGACCCAGCCGGCGACCGGGCAGCTTCCACCGTCGCAGTGCTGCTCCGGCCTGCAGCTGGTGGTCGTCGCGATCGAACGCAGCTCCGCGATGGCTTGCCGCGCGTTCTCGACCGAGCCGGGGAGAGATGACGTGAGCGTCAGTGCAAAGACGTCCGCTGCGAGCATGACGAAACTCCGGAATGCCCCGCACACCAACCCCCGCGGCCAAACCAGTCTGCTGACTGGCCGTTATTCAAATGGGGGGCCTTGGGTCGTTAGGGTATCCGGACGATACCTAGGGGAAACCCCGACTATCGGGCGAGGCTGTCGGGATCGGGGAGCGCCAGCGGATCCGTCAGCTTGATGATCTGGCGAGCGCCTTCGCCGTCGACTACTTCCAGATACGACAGGCCGCCCAGGCCGACGTCGACGTAAAGCTCGCGAGGCGACCGGATCAGGTGATCCAGGCTTTCCAGACGGACACTGATGAGGTCGTCCCTGGGATCGTAGCTGATCGCTACGAGAGGGAGCCGCTCGACGAGGATCTGATCGCCGAGGTCCAGCGAACCTACCTCTATCTCGGCGCGCTTGCCGATCAGCGCATCGGACAGGCCTGCGAGAAAGGCGTTCCACTGGCTCTTGTCTATCGATCGAACTGCCATGTCGTGCTCCTCTGCCAGCTGTGTGGAGAAACACGGCGAGCCCCGCGGAACAATGACGGTTATCAATATTCCCGTGTCGGCCTCGCGCGCCCGTCTTTGCGAAAGCGGGTGGCGAGCCCTACATACGGTCTTCCCAGTCAGTTCTTGGAGCCCAGCAATGACCACCCTTCAGCCTGTTTCCGAGCGGCATTGGGAGCGCGTAGCCCGGGACTTCGACGACGTTGGCCCACAGGCCTGCGTCGCGGAGATCGTCGAGCAGCTGCGTGCCGAAAACCCCCATTATCTCGCCATTGCGAAGCGCTGCGCCAGGGATGACGGCGACGAGGCGGGCGCCTTCACTGGCTTTGCCAAATTCTACCGCATCCTGGCTCTGGACGCCCGTGACAGAGGGGGGGTCGTGCCGCGCATCGCCGCGCAGACGCTCGATGTGATCGACACTCTCATCGAGGAATTTGGCGAAGAACAGTTCATCGCCTTGGCAGCCGAAATGCTGTGTGACGAGAATCCCGTTCTGGTGCAGATGGCGGACAGCTTCGCGTCACGTCAGCAGGACTTCCTGAGGGCAATGCAGGGTTTCGTGGTGCTCTACAAATGCCTGTCGGTCCAAGCCGTCATCGATGGCTTGACAGCACGCTTCGGCGCTGGCGCAGGCTAGGGGGAGCGGGTCGATCGTAGGGTGCCGGGCGCGCGACGAGGTCGGCCATCGCCTGCCCCGCCGCGCCGAACTTGGCCAGACCGGCTGCCGCCCTCAGGTGGCGCCCGGTGTCTCCAGCTCGCCGAACTTGCCGCTTCTCGCGAGCGAATGCCGCGCGCGCAGGCGAAGCGCCAATCCCAGCAGCGTGATGCCTGCCGTGAGGGCGTAGAACGCGAACATCCAGGTCAACGTGAACAGCCCGATCGCCGGCCACGCCACCAACAACGCCGCGAGGATCAGCGAGGCGACCCCGCTGGCGGCGAGCCACGCCCGACCATTCGCGCGGCCGAGCCGGACTGCCGCGGCAATCGCGAAGGCCCCGTGGAGCAGCGCCCAAGCGATCAAAGTGGCCACGAAGACCAGCATGGTGATCTCGGGATAGAGAACCGCGACTGCCGCGGCAGCCAACGCGGCCACGGCGTAGAGCGCGGACCACCACCAGAATCGTTCGTGGCGCTTGGCTCCGCGCACCGCGAGGATGATCGAAAACACCCCGTCCACGACGCAATAGGCCGCGAACACCAGTACGAGCGTGAACAGGGTCGCGATCGGCCAGATCACGGCCATGATGCCGAGCGCGACGGCAAAGGCCCCGCGCAAGGCGACCACCCACCACAGCTCGGCAAGTCGGCCAATGTCCGGGTCGCGTTCGATTCCAAGGTCAAACACCGTCGTCATTGCAACCTCCTGATGTCGAGATGTGATGGGTGCTCTACGCTCAGACGCTCGAGCCAGGAGCGCACCGTGCCGCGCAGCGTCACTTCGTTGCCCGACACCTCGACGGTGATCTTTTGCGCATCGATCTCGGCAGTCCGCTTGAGGGCTTCCTCGATCCGCTCCTTGACCTCGCTCGGCGCGGCCCGCGGCTTGATCTTGATCAGGTTGCTCACGCCCTTGAGGCCTTTGATCCGGCGGACCGCCTTTTCCGCGCGCTCGCTCTGGAACTTCCAGTCGACCTCGCCTTCGAGCGTCAGCCAACCATCGCGGGCGACGACCTTGATCTGCTCACTCGAATAGGGCAGCTCGCGCTTGAGCGCCTCGGCCGCCTCGCGCGCGATCTCCGGATCGGCGCGCTGGTTGAGGCTCGGCAGCTTGACCTCGATGTCGTTCGCCACGCCGCGGACCCCGCGCACGGACTTCGCCTCCTTTTCGGCTTCGTATTTCTGGCTGTAGCTGCGGACGAATCCGGTGAGCGTGACGACGCCGTCGTGGACCGACACCGAGATGTCGGTGGTATCGATGTCGGGATCCCAGCGGAGCTGGGCTTCCACGTCACGCTTGATGTCATTGTCGTTGGCCATGTGTCGTCTCCATTCCTTTGAGGAGCAGGCAAACTAGGCGCGGCGAAGGACGCCGCCTTGACGATCGTCAGCGCAGGCAGGCCTGGATACGAGCTAGGAACGATGGCGGAGGGAATAGCCAAGGGAGAAGTCTCATGCCCGGTTCCACATATAGCCCTCGCGTCGCCCGTCCCTGGACCGCCTGTTCGCTTGCACTCGCGCTCGGGCTTCTGCTCGCCGGCTGCGAGCGCGAGGCCGACGACGCGACATCTGCCTTAGCTTCCGAGGCCAGCTCATCGCGAGCGGACGCCCTCTCAAGCGAGCCCCAGACGTACGAGGCGCTCGCCGAAACTCGAAAGGCTCTCGTCGGCGATGCCGCGCAGGCGCTTGACGAGACATACGCGGCGCTGGGGATGCTCGCCGAGAAAGACTTCGACGGTGCGGCCGACGCGCTGGCGCGCGCTACCGGAAAGCTCGAAGTCGTCGTCACGGCCGATCCCGAACTCGCGTTGGTGCCGGTGGCTGTCGAGTTAAGGACTCACGATCTCATCGCTACGCCAGGGGACGTCGACGCCTTGCGCAAGGCGGCCGAGGAGGCACTCGACGATGGCCGGTTGCAGGAAGGGCGCAGGTTGATCGAGGATCTCGCCAGCGAGCACGTGTACAGCGTCACCAAGCTGCCCCTCGCCACCTACCCGGGCGGCCTGAGGCAGGCGGCGGCGCTCATCAAGAGCGGACGGCCGCTGGAAGCCATCGAGACCCTTGAGGCCGCGCTAGGGACGCTGGTGATCGAAGAGACGATCATTCCGCTGCCCCTGGTTCGCGCGGAGCATCTGCTCGAACGCGCGCGACCGGCTGCCGAACAGGCGCAGCGGTCGCCGCAGGAGGCTGCGCGCGTGCGCTCACTGCTCGCCGAGGCGCGCCAGCAGCTCGATTTGGCGCAGGCGCTCGGTTACGCGAGCCGGCAGGAGCTCGGCGGCCTCTACGAGGCGCTCACGGAAATCGAGGACAAGACGCAGGGCCAAGGCAGTGCCAGCGGTCTGTTCGACCGGATGAAGGGCCTGTTCGATACGGCCAAGCGGAGCGCAAACGTCGGTACGGCGCGTTCAACTCGCCCGGCCGCTGCAATCGAGTAGGGACGTTCCTAGGGAACAATCCGCGTTCACTGGCTTTTACATTTCCGTAACGCACGCCCGAGGCGCGGTCACACGCGTGACGCCCGCAGGGGTGCTGCGCAATCGATATGGCGAATAGACAAAAATCAATAGGAGCGCCCGAAAACGGGCGCCAATCAGGTCAGTCCGGCAACACCGGAGCGCCATCCTCTAAGCCAGCGGAGCTGTCGCTCGCCGTTCTCAAGCACGCCCCGGTTTTCGTAGCGGTGTGCGATGCAAATTTCAGCCCCATTTTCCTGAACCGCACCGGGCGCGATCTGGTCGGCCTGCCGCGGGATGCCGACATCGAAAGCCTGAAGTTCACCGATTTCTTCGTTCCCGAGAGCCAGGCGATTATCGACGACATCGTCTTCCCGACCGTGATCCGCGCCCGCCGCTGGAAAGGCGAGCTCAAGGTCCGGCATTTCGCCGATGCCACGCAAAACAAGGCGGTGCCTTGGTCGATTTTCGGAATCTTTGGGCCGGATGGCGAATTTATCGGCGGGGGCTGCATTGCGTCGGACATCTCCGCCTTGGAGCATTCGCAATCCGAACGGCTTGACGAGAAGCCGCGGCGTTCCTCGATGACGCCCGAATACCTTGCCGGTCAGCGCGGGCTCCACGGCGACCGGACGATGTCCGTCGAGAATCTTCTAGTCTTGACAGGAGAGGAGCCTGAGCCGGAGGACTGCGACGGCACCGCCGCAAGGCTCAGGCTTTACGAAGCCAAGCTACGCGAGGCGAGCGACCTGTTCGGGCTGGCGGTCTACTCCTGGAATCCGGTGAGCGATGCGCTTGAATGGGATGATCGCCTGCGGGCCATGTGGGGATTGCCGGCGGGCGAGCCGGTCGACCGGCTCGCATTCGAGGCCGGCATCCACCCCGACGATCGCGAGCGCGTCGACCAGGCCATCACGGCCTGTCTGGATCCCTCGGGCGACGGGCGATATGATATAGAATATCGCGTCATTGGTCGTGATGACGGGGTCGAACGCTACGTCTCGACATCGGGTCAGACCACCTTCGAGCAGGGAAAGGCAACCGCCTTTATCGGTGCCGTCGTCGACGTGTCCGAAAACCGCCGGGCGGAAGCGTCGATCCGGGCTAGCGAGGCGCGGTTCCGCGCCTTCGCCGAGTACAGCGCGAACCTGCTGTGGATCATCAATCCTGTCAGCAACATGATCGAGTATCGCAGCCCGGCCTATGAACGAATTTGGGGCGAACCCATCCAGGATGCTCCCAAGGGGCTGGATGACTGGCTTGCGCGCATCCATCCGGACGACCTGCAATCGGTGTGCGCGGCGCTGGAATCGGTAAAGGCCGGTGAGCTCATCCTCCATGAGTATCGCATCATCCGCCCGGACGGATCGGTTCGCTGGCTGCGCGATACCAGCTTTCCCATTCGCGGCGATGTCGGACAGGTTCCGCGCATTGGCGGCATTATCGAAGACCTGACCTTGTACGACGGCAACCACGTCTACACGCTCGGCAAGCCTGGCGCGGAATTCGGCCGGCTCACGAACATGCTGCGGGGTGCCGGATTCCAGGTGCGTTCGTTCGAGTCCACGTCGGCGCTGATCGACATCGCTCCGGTGCTCACGCCGGGGTGTGTGCTTATCGACCTTCGCATGAAGGCCACGGACGGAATGCAGATTCCCCGCGAGCTGAAGGCGCGCGCGGTCACTCTTCCCACTGTCGTGATCGGGCCTGAGATTGCAGATCCCGATTCCATCATCGCTGCCATGAAGGCGGGTGCCTCCGATTACCTCATTCCACCGTTCGAAGATGACAGGCTCAAGGCCGCGGTCGCTTCGGCGATGGCGGAGATGCACGGACTGGGCCGGATTCACTCGACCGCGATGGAGTCGGCGACGCGCGTCGCCCGCCTCACGGTTCGCGAACGCGAAGTACTCGAGGGACTGGTCAAGGGAGGGACAAACAAGACTATCGCCAAGGAGCTCGGCATCAGTCCGCGCACGGTGGAGCTATACCGCTCGCAGGTCATGAACCGGCTCGATGCGAGCGACCTGCCCGAGCTGATACAAATCGCGTTGGCGGCCGGTGTACGGCCGCGCAGCGAAGTCAATCGTCCCGCCGCAAGATCGGCGAGGAACCCTACCTAGTTATCGTCCGGATCGTCGAATCGCCGAAACCGGCCCACAGCATTTGCAGCGGAATGCACGTGGGACGGAGGCAGTGACCCATGGCGAGCAGTGAAGATCCACGGGCGGCGAAGCGTTCAGAGACCACGGTCGACGTGCTGCCGCCGTTACCCGATTTGCATGGGACCCTCGCGGCGCTGGAGCACATGGTTCTGGAACGCGATCAGCGCATCGCCTTGCTGGAGTTGCATCAGCAGGAGACCGATCACCGGGTAAAGAACAGCCTTCAGCTCGTCGCCAGTCTGGCTTACGCCCCGATCCGGTCTTCCCACGAGATCGATCTCAAGCTTCTGGCCGCCGACGTGGCCGAACGGATCGGCCTCATCGCCCGCATTCATGATCTGCTGTGCCGTCGACGAGCGGGCTCGGTCGATCTGGGCGACTTGCTTATCCAGCTGTGTGGAAAGACCGCGAGGCTGCTCGACAGCAGCACCTCGCCGGTCATCCAGGTGGATACGGTCGGATGCGATCTCCCTCCCCAGAGTGCTACGGCCATGGCTCTGATCGTCCACGAGCTCATTCTCAACAGCTTCAAGCACGCGGATTCGGAAGGAAGGCGCACTCGCGTAGCCGTCCGTCTGCGCCAGTCGTCCGAGGAAGCGATCAGCGTGGTGGTCGAGGACGACGGGGGCGGTTCGCCACCACCCATCGATGCCGTGACGCCCGGGATGGGGATGGTCCTGGTCAGGAAGATCGCTCGCTCGGTAGGCGCAACGGTAAGGGGCCAGGCGACCGGCGCCGGATGTCGTTTTACGATCGAATTGCCGGTTGCCGAAGATGCCGTTGCGGCGAAGGCGTCACCATACTGACTGACATCCCGGGACCGAAGCTCCCTACGGACAGCGGCTGTCGCGGATTGGGGGGTCAAGTCCGCGCGTTTGCCAGGTGCCGTCGGGCGCCTGGTACTTCTCGCCCGGGGCGGTTCGCCCGATGGCGATGCAACCGGCGGTGAACGCGTACGCCTCGGCCGTCACGCCCTCGGTCTTGGCTCTCTCGATGAAGAGGGCCTTGCGCTTTATGTTGATATCGCGAACCAGCCTCCGCAACTCCGGCGAAGGCGGAACCACAAAGCCAAGATACCCGTCCACGCGTTCCCCGACGAGCCCTTGTCGGCGTGCGGCCTCATAGGCGGGGTCTCGGGCCTGCGACGTCGCGACGGCCGCCGCGCCGGCCGTCGCGGTGGGCACGGCCGCGAGGCTGATTGCCACCCAGCCGATACGACCTTCAATCCACGAAGACATGCTGGGGTACCTCCAGGCCTAACGACCGTCTGGCTCGCCGCTGTGCGATCCTCCCAAACCGCTTAGCATGGCTGGCGTCCCGTGAACTGACCACCGTCAACAGAATTGGTCGTCGTACCGGCCAAGGAGATGTCTTGGCAGTTCTTTCCACCCTTTCAGGTCAATGACTGTCACACCTGGACGCTTCCAATCCGGCCGTTTGCTTAACCGGTTAGGGCGTCAATCAGCGGACAGTCCCCTATCGGCCACAGTAGGCCATCTCCGTGCCGCGGGCTTCTGCACATAAACTGGAACGCGCCGGCACGGGGAGGGCCGGCGCATTCGAGGCGTCCTATCGCCGATCAACGGCTCGTTCTGAACGCCAGTGCCCGGCTCGTGTCGGATAGCCGTGCGACTTCAAGAGTGACCGACGCCTGGGTTTCCCGGACGCAACGCTGATGATCGACGCCATCCTGCACGCGGCGCACTTCGGCCTTGCCGCAAATCCGCTTGGCGGCTGCTTCGATACGCCCCTCCAGGGTCGCCATACCTTCCGGGCTGTTCAAGTTGAGGTCTGTATATTGCACTGGGATCGAGCGGGTCTCTGCCGAAGCCGGTGCGGTGCTGATGGCCAACGTCAGAGTGGCAAGGGCCGGTACGATGATCTTGCGCATGTCAGTCCTCCTTCTCGAGCTCAGAGACGACCGTGGCCGCCGGATTTCCTCGGGGGCGCTTTGGTAGGAGAAGCGCTCCGTCAGCCCGCCGGATGTAGGACGAGCGGACTTCAGGCTCCTTGGGGGTTCCGTGAAGGTTCGCTGAAGTTTTCCTGAAAGCCTGTGCGCAGTCGCGCGTATCAACGATTACTTTTGGCCCACCGGAAGGCCCAGCTTTCTCCTCATCAAGGCAAGCGACCTATGGTAACCTCTCGCCGCCGATAGTCCGGGGGACGAACGTTTGGACGAGGTTCGACTTGGATCCCGAATGCTCCAGCCGCACCGGCAATTGCTTGTGGGTGGTCGCCGGGAGCCTCTCGGCAAGCGCGCGCTCGACGTCTTGTCTTTTCTGGCGGAAGCTCAAGGTGCGATTGTCACGAAAGACGAGCTGCTCGACGCAGTCTGGCCGGGCATTGTCGTCGAAGAGAACGCCCTGCAGGTACACATCGTGGCTGTACGAAAGGCGCTCGGTCCTGAGGCTCATCGACTCAAGACCATCCGCAGCATCGGCTATCAGCTTGCGCTCGACCCTAGCGCGATAGCGGCCTCAAACGTCACCCCCGGGATTGCCGAACCGCAAGATCCGCGAGTCGGTCGGGGCGAACACCGAATACCGGTAGTACTACGGGCGTTGGCAGCAGGCGGGCCCGGAGATCAGACCGAAGCAGCGCTCGCCAGCGGAATCACCGACGAGCTGATCGTCAGACTGCGGCGAATGCCTGAACTGAGGATCGGCACCGCCGATCGTGAAGGCCAGGTGGTCACCGACGTTTTCGAGAACGCCTACATTATCGATGGAACCCTGCGCAGCAACGGCGACCGGCTGCGCGTGGCCGCGCGGCTCTCAAGCTCCGAGGGCGAGATTTTGTGGTCGCAGACCTTCGATCATCGGTTGGCCGATTTGTTCGACGTGCAGGAGCAAATCGCGGCGTCGATTGCCGACGCACTCAGCGTCTCCTTCGATGTCGGTGCAAATTCTGCCGAATATGGTGGTACCGATGACCCCGAAGCGTTCGCTGCCTACCTGCAATTCAGGGTGCATCAGCTTCATCCAGATCAGACCGTGCCAATGCGCTACCTCGAGCGGGCCATTTCGATCGATCCTGCCTACATCAAGGCACTGGGCGCGATGTCGACGTCTTACGGAATCCGCGCAGCCCATGCCGGTTCGAGGAAGGAGGCGCTGGAACTGCTGCTCGAACAGGACAAGTCCACCCAACGCGCTGTCGCCGCCAACCCGAACCTGTGGGTCGGACATGTCGCGCGCGGCTGGTACTATAACAATCGGCGAGACTTCCGCTCATGTGAGGCGAGCATGCAGCTCGCCGCCCAGCTCGACAAAGGTAACGACCCTGAGTTGCCCAAGCTGCTGGCACTTTACGCCTTTAGTGTCGGACGCACAAAGAAGGGCCTCGCCTTGCTCAACTCGGCGGCTCTCATCGACCCGATATATCGGCACGATCCGGCGTTCGTCTGGGGTTTTCTGCAATCGGAACAGTATGACGAAGCTGTCGATCTCTACGGCAGGTTGGCAGCAAGCGAGCCAGGCCGTCATCTGGCATTTTCGTCTTACGCCTTCTGGGCCCAGCTCTGCCTAGGAAATGAATGGGCTGCCATCCAATTTGCTCGCCAGCAGGGTATCGGGACAGGCGATGACTTGCTGGCTTTCAAGGCCGACGAGACTCTGCTCGCGATGCCTTCGGCGAAGGTCAAACAGTGGGCGGCCAATAAATATGGGGACGGCGGCCACTTTCAGCTGGTCAACGCGGCTCTCAACGCCGGCTACTGCAAGCACCCGCAACTCGCGATGGTGCTGATGGGGTTGGCTCTCGAGAGGCCCGGCAACTACGCGGTTTCTGCGTTCTGGAACCCGGCCCTGGCCGAGGCGCGGAAGACCGATGCCTTTGGGCAGCTAGTCGCCGAACTTGGCTTGGAGACGATGTGGCGCGAAAGCGGGGACTGGGGCGATTTCAGCCATCCCAGAGAGACAGGTGTTCAGTTTAAGTGAAACTGAACCCTTGCCTCGGACTATCTCGCGAGCGATCGAGTGTCCGCTTTCCAGCCCTTGCGCCCGTTCAGGAGCTAACGCTGCATGTTGCTCTCGTAAGGATCAATGCCCCAAGCGATGAGGCCTTTTTGGAGCTTGAAAAGCACGGCCGAAGCTTCCTTTGAACTGGATATCGCTGCCGCATCCGTCGCCGGGATTTGGTCCTCGCGAAGGACCATCAGGGGGCGCCCGCGCCCTCGCGGATAAGCACGGATGTTCAGCAAATCGCCAGCCCGGCTTCCTCGCAAAGGCTGTCGCACGCAGCCACGTTCAATGTCCGCCGCAGTTCGAAAGCGGACAAACCGCTCTCGCCTCATCGTAGACGTTCGCCGACCGAGGAAGCGCCGCTGCGCACGCGGGCAGTTGACAGAGTGAAGCCTCTAAACCTAGTCGATACTCATGGGGTCGCGATCACCCCATGAGGCGACATGCTGAAGTATCGCGTCCTCTCATGATCACGGACGCACTATGCCCAGCCTAAACGCCATAACACCCGAAAAACTGGTCCGACTGGTCGGGACGCCGCACTGTCCGGTCATCCTCGACATCCGCTCTGACGTCCCAGCCGACGGGCAAGCCGTACCAGGCTCGATCTTTCGCAACGTGAACGCCCTTGCCGAATGGGTCGAAGGCTTCGCCGGACAGGAAGTCATCGTGATCTGCGCCGATGGGCTGACCGACAGCCCTGGCATCGCTGCGTTCCTGAGGCATCATCAGAGTGATGCGAGGATTCTCGAAGGCGGGTTCGAACAATGGGCCAGGTTGGGCCAGCCGCTGATAGACCTGAGCAAAGTGATGAGATCGTCGGTTGAGACCGGCTCGATTTGGGTGACCCGCGCTCGCCCAAAGGTCGATCGAATTGCCTGCCCCTGGCTCATCCGGCGGTTTGTCGATCCCCAGGCGGTGTTCCTCTTCGTGACACCGGCTGAGATTCCTGAAGTCGCCGAGCGGTTCGGGGCGACCGCGTTCGACGTCGACGGCGTCTTCTGGAGCCATCGCGGCGAACTCTGCACCTTCGATATCATGGTGCAGGAGTTCGGCCTGGGATCGTTGGAGGCGCTCACTCGGCTCGCCGTGATCGTTCGCGGTGCGGATACGGCACGGCCTGAAATCGCGCCCCAGGCCAGCGGTCTGCTCGCCGCATCGCTCGGGCTTTCGCGCATGTTTTCCGATGACCTCAAGCAGCTCGACGCTGGAATGCTGCTTTACGATGCGTTTTTCCGCTGGAGCCGCGACGCCGTGGACGAGAGCCACGACTGGGTCTCCCACCAGCCGAAGCGACGCAGGGAGAAAGGCGGGGAGTAGCCCATGGCCGACGCTCTTCCAGCACCCGCCTCGGACGACCCCGCTGCCCCGCTTGATGCAGTTCAGCTCGTCACGGAAGCTCTGGCCGACCTGCGCTTTGGCACCATTGTTCTCACCATCCACGACGGCAAACTCGTGCAGGTGGATGTCACCAAGCGTCAGCGTTGGTGAACCCACGCCCGCCCCTCTCTGCCCACGGA
This sequence comes from Altererythrobacter sp. Root672, assembly GCF_001427865.1. NCBI lineage: Bacteria > Pseudomonadati > Pseudomonadota > Alphaproteobacteria > Sphingomonadales > Erythrobacteraceae > Altererythrobacter > Altererythrobacter sp. Root672. Next base: position 1,740,573 of record NZ_LMHH01000001.1, on the reverse strand, counting down.
GATATCAGCCCATGATCGACCTAACTCGCCGAACGACCCTTGGAGGGCTTGCCGCAGGGGCGGTCGGTCTCACGCTCGGGACGGCACAATCAGCGTCAGCACAGGAGCCACTCAAGATGGCAACTTCAGCCCCCGCGTTCGCTGGCCAGCATCAGCCCAAGCCCTTGCGCTTCGATCCGGCCAAACTCGATGGCCTGTCGGAACGCCTGATCCAGTCACACTGGGAGAACAACTACGGCGGCTCGGTGAAGACGTTGAACCTGATCGAGACCAGGCTTGCTGGCGCCGTGGCCGATCCTGACTACCCACCCGCAGCCTACGGCGGTCTCAAGCGCGAGGAGCTGCTCCGCACCGGCTCGGTGGTTCTCCACGAGATCTACTTCGACGGGCTCGGCGGAAACGGCCAGCCGGGTGGGAGCCTTCAACAGGCGCTCGCCGCGGCCTTCGGATCGTTCGATACCTGGCAAACCGACTTCAAGCGCTCCGCCATGGCGCTCGGTGGTGGCTCCGGCTGGGTTATCCTCGCCCACAACCAGCACACCGGTCAGCTGCACAACTATTGGTCATGGGACCACATGCACGGTCCAGTCATGAGCGTCCCGTTGCTGGTACTCGACATGTATGAACACAGCTACCAGATGGATTACGGCGCGGCGGCGGCGAAGTATATCGACGCCTTCCTGCGCAACGTGGACTGCGAGGTCGCGGACCAGCGCTTCGCTGCAGCTCGGTGAGATGTTGGGCCAACCACAGTGGACGTTCTCGATTTGACGAAGTCCGCTTTCGACTACGTCGCAGTGGCGCTACCTCGCTGGCACGCCCGCAAGCTCGCGTTCCGCTTCGTAGGGGCCATAAAACGTTGCCGAGTCATCAAGAGGGGGGCGGTACCGGATCCTGCGGAACTCGAGCCGAAGTTTGGCTTTCGACGATGAGGGTGACTTTCGCGCTGCCGCGACCCGCGTCCGCTACTAAGGAAGAGTGCGACGATGCGCGAGCGGGAAGCACAAGCCCGTTGCTGTATGGTTGAATGCAGGCACACCCCCTCCCGGGGCACGTGTCAGTTCTGGAAGTGCCCCTGTGCCTGGCGGGGGCTTTGTCATCTCCACTTTGGAAACACGAAGAGCTCCCCTGATCGCATCGCTCACTGATTGTGGACAGCTATCGATTATGGGCGCCGTTCTCCAGGCCAGCGCTGGCCCGCGAGAGCGCATCTTCAAACGTCGTCATTGCCAAATGAGCGGTCATGACTGCCAACGCGATTCCGGCGAATGCGACGATCAGCCAGTCAGCGAACCACGCAATTCGCTTACTGAGGTCGGCTATTGCGTCGATCCGGACCGGAGTGAGTGTACGGTGAGCAGCGGGCGCAGCGGGTTTTTCAATGTTTGAACGTGTTTTGCGCCGCCGGCCCAGTAGGCACTCCTGATCTACCTGGCACCTCGTCCGAATGCCGCAGCGCCCGTCGCCCGACCAAACCACACGGCCGACGATGGAAATCGTGCCATGGCGAAGCTCGACAACCATGCCTCTGGGCAGCCTGCATTTCAGCATTACGCCGTGGCGAGAGACGTTTCCAATCGAGACATCGGACCAGCCTTCTACCGTGCGCATACGCACAGGTAGATGCGTAGCGTGACGTTGCTCGCGCGGCTTGAAGTCTGCCATTTTTTTTTGGGGCCCTCAAGATCAATCGAGCTGCTGCGCGAGATCAGGCCACGAGCGATCTAGTCGGCGCCAAGGCGCGCCCAACTTCGTCTTTCGATGCCGGCCCTCCAAAGAGATGACCCTGGCCGTATGGACAGCCCATGGCGACTAGCAAAGCTCGCTGAAGCTCGTTCTCAACGCCCTCGGCGACTACATCGATTCTGAGCTGTTGGGCCAAATCGACTACTGCTGATACGATTGCCCGGACCTCGTAATCGCCAGTCATCTTGCAAACGAACGATCTGTCGATCTTCACGACGTCGACCGGAAAATCCCGAAGATGTGACAGGCTCGAGTGGCCCGTGCCGAAGTCGTCCAGGGCAATGCGCACGCCGGCCCGGTGCAGCACGTGCAAGGCCCGCGCGACGAATGCCGAGCCCCGATTGAGAAAGGCATGCTCTGTCACTTCGATTTCAACCAGCGCCGGGGGGACCTGGTGATGATGCAACCGCTCGATCAGGCGCTCAGCGAAGTCATCGCGTAAGAACTCTGCGGGTGCCGCGTTGATGGCCACCGAGCCGAACTGCAGCCCGGCGTCGAGCCAGCTCCGCATGTCCATGAAAACTCTTCGCTGTACCAGGGCCCCGATTTTGGACGACAGTTCATAGTCCTTGAAGGCCGCCTCGACGGCTTCGGGTAGCTGGTATTGGCCTGCACTTCGCCACCTTAAAAGGGCTTCGAAGCCGATGACTTCCCCCGTCCGAACTTTGGCCTTCTGCTGATAGTGCGGCTCCACCGTCTTTTCTGACAAGGCCCCTCTCGCGAGGCTCAGCTGAGAAGCGACCCGTTGTGCCTCTTCGCGCATGCGAGCATCGAAGAGCTGGATTCCCCCGCGTCCCCCTCGCTTGCGGGCGTAGAGCGCGATGTCTGCGTTTCGCAAAAGATCCCTCGCCTCCTCGGCATCCCGAGGAAAGACCGCACCCCCAAAGCTGCACCCGATGTTGATCGTGCGATGCTCGTATCGGATCGCCTTCCTCAGTTCGCTTCCGATCGCCTCGCCGGTCGCGCGCAACTGGTCGTCGTGGGCACATTCTTCGACAATGACGGCAAATTCATCCCCGCCGATGCGGGCCACGAAGTCCGTTGCGCGGAGTCGCCGCTTGAGCCGGGACGAGAACACCCTTAGCAAGTGGTCGCCTGCAACGTGCCCAAGTGTGTCGTTCACGTGCTTGAAGTGATCGAGATCGATCAGCAGCAATCCGACCCGCGATCCGGATTTACTCGCTCGCATCGTCGCGTCTTGGAGATGTCTTTCGAAGGCACGGCGATTGGGAAGCTCAGTCAGAGCATCGTGGTCGCAGGCCCATCGCAGTTGTTCAGCAATTGTATGCTCGCGCGTTATGTCACGCGATATCGCCACGCTTCGAACCACCTCTCCGCGCTCGTTGCGGACCGGCGAAACGAGCACGTCCCACCAGCGCAGGGTTCCTTTTGCGGTGGGGCAGAATGCAGAAAAGCGATGGCCCTCACCAGCGCGGGACCGTTCCAGGGCATCGCCAATGTGGCCCTTGGCCGCGTCGGGCCACAGATCGGCCCAGGCACGGCCGATCAACGAGCCCAGGCTATCAAATTCCAGGGTCTTGAGACCAGGCGTGTTGATGTATTCGATCCGGCCGTCCAACCCTATGAGCTTGATGCAATCTCCCCTGGCATCGCAGACGCTCTGCAACGCGTCGACGAAGGCGGACGGACCGGCGATCTTGAGCATAGGGGGCGTTCCAGAAAGAGTGATCAAGGTTGAGTCCGCCTAGCGGCCGTCCCCTCAGGGCAGACGCTTCGGCCGGCGGGGTGCCAACCGCATGCTCAATTGGGGGATAGCTCGGACAACAGTAACGTAACGCCCGGCCAGGTCGGTAGACGGGTTGCGGCCTGTTGCGCCGCGTCGCGGTGCCCCGCCGCCGACAGCTCTACAAAGGCGATGCTCCGTCCGCGCGAATCCAGCAGGTCTGCTCTGTACCTTTCCATCTTTCCCCCAAACTGATGCCGCATGGATGCGGCTTCGAACATGGGAGGTTCAATGCGCCATTGGCATTTTAGGTAATATTCACAGAACGATACCGTGAGAGTCCTATCGTTATCGCACTCCGTAGTGCTACGAGGGTCGGCCCCTCGTGGCACATGCTAGCGGCTCCCGCGTTGCTAGAGCATCTCGCGGAGCCCGTCAGACAGTGCTGCCCATTTACATCATCGACGATGATACACACGTTCGCCAGGCCTTGGTCATGCTCTGCCGCTCCATGGATCTCGCCGCACGGCCGTTCGCGGGCGCCGCTGATTTTCTTGATGACCTGCCATTTCTTGAGCCAGGCGCGGTTATCGTGGATCTGCGAATGCCTGACGTTTCGGGGCTCGATCTTCTTGCTGCGATGCACGAGCGCGACTGCTTGTGGCCCACCGTCGTCATTACGGGACATGGCGACATTGCGGCCGCCGTGCAGGCCATGAAACTGGGAGCCGTCGATTTCCTGCAAAAGCCGTTCACCGATGAGGAATTCGAAATTGCCGTAAATGAGTGCGCGCGAAGACTGCCGGAGGCCATTCAACGGTCGCTTCGCTCAAAGGCGAACCGCCGCGCATTGGATAAGTTGACCCCGCGAGAGCGGGAGGTGTTCGACGGGGTCGTTGCGGGTCACACCAGCAAGGCAATCGCGGTGCGTCTCGGGCTTAGCCACCGCACTGTGGAGACCTACAGACTGAGCATGATGGCGAAGCTGGGCGCCCAGCGGCTCCATGATCTTCTTGCCATCGGCAGCTCAGGCGAAGGGATGTTCAAATGACCCTCCTGCAAAAGGCAGCGTCACTGCCGAACGGCGAACTGCTGGGGCAGATACTCACTGGCCTGCTCAGGTCGGGAGCGCCCAAGATCCTGATCTGGGGTGCGCGTTTCCACGCCTTTTGCAATGAAGCTTACGCAGATCTCGACCCGTTAATGGACATGAACCGCAACGGCGAGACCTTCGCGACGCTGCTGCCCGATGTGTGGACGCAAATCCGCGAATCCCTGGTGCAATCCTTGCAGGGCACCGAGCGGTTGAGCGCTCAGGTCTCGCTGGTGCGCGAAGTTCAGGGCCAGGCTGTACCGCTTCATTACAATGCCTTTTTTACGCCCTTGTACGGGAGGGCGGCGAGCGCCGGTGGGGTATTAATCGACATCCAGGAGACTACTGAAGATCGGCCCTTGAGCCAGAGGCTGCTTTTTGAAAAGCGGCAAATGCAGCAACTGTTTGGAGAGCTGCCTGTTCTGATGGCCTATGGCCGTGGGGAGGAACTCCGGCTCCAGTTCGTCAATACCGCGTTCCGCAAGTTCTTCGGCTTTCGACCACTCGATGGTCTGACAGTCGAAGAAGCTATTCCCGAGGCGGTCGAGCAGGGATTTGTGACCTTGCTGAGGGAAGTACTGCGGACTGGCGAGCCCTTCATCGGCAACGACACGCCCGTCCGATTTCACTCCGGGTCGGACGAGCCAGTCAAGTACATCGACTTTATCTACCAGCCGGTCAAAAACTCCCAGGGCAAACCCATTGGAATTCTTTGCACGGGTGTTGATGTCACCGATCAACACAACATGAAGGCTGACAGCGACAGGTTCAAACACCGAGCCCTGCATGAATCGCGGATCAACGCGATGGGGACGATGGCCATGACGCTGGCCCATGAACTCAATCAACCTTTGGCCGCAGCCGCAAGTTACCTGTCGGCCGCGCGACGCTCGCTGAAGAAATCCAGCAGCGAGGATGACCCGGCCTTCGCCCTGCTTAATCTCGGCATCGATCAGATTAAACGTGCGGGCAACATTATCGGGCGAGCAACGCCTCTATTACGGACCGGCGAGGCCACCCTGCGTGAAGTCTCCATTTCCAACGCGGTCGATCACGCAGTGTCCTTGCTCTCGGCTTGCCCACAATTCGAGCTGACGATAACAAAGGACATTCCGCCAGATGCAGGCACTGTCCTGGCAGACGAGATCCAGCTCGAACAAGTGCTGGTTAACCTCTTCCGGAACGCTTCCCAGGCCGCGAAGGACGCTGTGCGAAAGGAACTGTTGGTATCCAGCCGAGCCCTGCCCAAGAACCGGATAAGGATATGCGTGCGCGACTTTGGTCGGGGTATAGGGGACGAAGAAATCGGTCGAATATTTGAATTGGGACAGCGGGGCCATCGGACGGGACTAGGGATCGGCTTGCCGCTCAGCCGGACGCTTGTAGAGGCCAACGGCGGGTTCATGTGGGCAGTCAACGCTGAAGGTGGCGGGGCCGAATTCCATCTGGAGCTCAATCGACCCTCCCGCTCGGGCAAATGAAGTCCGGCATCGTCAACGGGTTGCCGCAAACCTATTGCGCTCATCTGACTGGCGTTCCTGGCGTTGCGAACACAACTAGCCGGGCGAGTTCCCGCGGCATGGACAAGTTTTGGACAGGGGCAATTAAAGTCGTCGCCAGCGCAGATCCAAGCAAGAATAGCCTGAACCAGCTGCCGATCCGAAACTGACCGGAAAGGCGCGCTCGATCTTCCATGCGCGGCCGCGCATGGAAGATCGAGCGCGGTTTGGTGAAAAGTACTGATGCGTACAGGCCCGAACCGCATCCCCTCGCGCTTTCGGCGGGTCGAGGGCCTCAAATCTTTTTAGCGCTCATCGAGTCGGGGTTGCCGGTTGCGGAGCATCCCGTTGGAGATGAACGGCTGGCCAGACCGACCTTGGTCACGTTTGCTCCCTGTTCGTGTTTCTCGCCCCTTGAAAGCCGAAATCGTTGAACTAGATTTTTTCCGCCGGGCGCCGATTTCGGGTCCGGTGGGACATAGAGAGCGCCGGCTCTTTTGCCCCGGCGCGCCTCATGCCCAGATTGCTTCGCAAGGAGGATTTGGAGATGAGAACCACTTTTGACTTTGCACCCTATCGCCGCTCGACCGTCGGCTTTGATCGCCTCTTCGATCTGCTTGAGACCGAGATGAGGGGCGAGGGCGGGGACGGCTATCCAGCTTTCGATATCGCGGCTGAGGGTGAAGATCGCTATCAGATCACACTTGCCGTGCCCGGCTATACTTCGAGTGACATCGCGGTCGTCGCCCGGCAGAACCAGCTGACAGTCACGGGCAAGCGCCCTGAGGGCACGGACCAGAGCCGATACCTGCACCAGGGTATCCTGATCCGGCCGTTCGAGCGACACTTCCAGCTCGCAGACTTCATCCAAGTCGAAGGGGCCAAGTTGCAGGACGGCCTGCTAGGCATTGTCCTTAAAAGGGTCGTGCCTGACGCTATGAAGCCTCGTCGTATCGAGATTGGGGTCGGTCCATCCGGTCAGGAACAGATTGAAGATCTATCTGAGGATCGCTCCGCAGCAGCCTGAACTGATGCCCGCCGGTGGTGCTTCAGTCTCCACCGGCGGGCAGCGCGTTGTGCGTGTGAGAAGCAAGGCGACAGCAAGAAAGGAGAACTCCGGTGTCGCGGTTATACCGATATGCTTACCCGGTCGACCAAGTCGACCGGCCGACGTTTGAGCCTGAAGTCAAGCAAGCCATTCTCGCCTCCTGGAGGCAAGGCACCCCGACAACGCGGACTTTGCAAACCTCGCCGCGAACCGGCCGCGCCTGTTCCCGCGTGGATCTCGCAACTGGCGGAGCCGGACAGCAGAGATGACCCAGGGGGAGAAAAGGTCATGCCAACCTACACGCTCAGCTATCAGGACGATGGTCTGGGATGCGCGAGACGAATCGAGTTCGATGCGCTCGATGCTAGCGCAGCTCTCAGGATCGCCCAGCAAACCAAACCGGGCAGGAGTGCAGTGCTTTCCGAGGGCAGGAGACCGCTTTGTCGGATCAAGCGCCAGGCGCTCGGCCCTTCCTCGGATGTCTGGGTTGTGGAACCCGTGTTGCCCGGCAGCCGGTTAACACCGCATCCGTCGTAATGATGCGGGGCCCGTTCCGGGCCCCGCAAGACGGGCAAGGTTTAAAGCGTCTGGGGTGCGATCTATGCGAAGGAAGCCGCGATTGTTAATCTCTGGACTCAGGCTGCTTGGGCCAAAGCTGTATTCCCGTTGGTAATAGAACGGGAGGCAACGCAAGGGGATGATTATGCCTCGCTTTCCCTCGGACGATCCTGAGCCTCGCTCGGATCAAGGCTATACCCAGATCATGAAGCAGAACATTCTTGCGACACGCGAACGCGGCTTGCGCGAGATCGAGGACGCAGAGGAGCAGGGCGATCGGGACCGCGCGAGGAAGGCGCGTGATCGGGTGCGCGAGGCTCAGGTAAAGATCAATCTCTATGGGTGGGATCGCTAGGCGCGCCTATCGGCTCATCGAGTTCTCGTCGGCTGGTTTACGCGCCGGCCTTTGTTGGGGGCTTACGGCGCGCCCGGATCTGAAATGAGCGGCTCCGACCAACTGTTCCAGAGTTGACATGGGGTTCACTAGGGCGACCAGGTCGCTCGAAGTCCCTAGGACCAACCGTCGGCAACCTTGCGGACATGCGTTTCTCGCGGAGCGACAACGACAGTGAAGGGCAAGCGGCCTTGTGCCGCTGCACACTTGGCTGTCGGTCCACGTGGCCGGGCTCGTGACGTTCTCTGCCAGAACCCCCGCCCTGAGACCCATGTCGCGGGCACAATTCCTCGTCATGCGCGTTAATGTGTCCAAATTTGGGGAGCATTCATGACGCGCGCGGTGGAAGGGAAGGACGCCGTATCTTCCAATCCGGCTCTGGCCGGAGTCGATGGGCTGGATGAAATCCTGGGAGGCGGATTTACCCGCGGTCGGCTCTTTCTGCTTGAAGGAAATCCCGGGACCGGAAAAACCACGATCGCCACGCAGTTCCTGAACGAGGGCGTAAGGCGCGGTGAGAAATGCCTCTACATAACGCTATCGGAAACAGAGAACGAACTTCGCGAAAGCGCCACTTCGCACGGTTGGGATCTTCAGGGAATTTCGATATTCGAACTGGTCCCGCCAGAAACCCTGCTTGACGATGACCAGCAGCAAAGTCTGCTTTACTCATCGGATCTTGAGCTAGGCGAAGTAACCAAGCGCATCTTTACAGAGTTCGAGCGGGTTCAGCCCGACCGTGTGGTACTCGACAGCCTGTCGGAAATTCGGCTCCTGGCGCAAAGCTCCATGCGCTATCGCCGACAGGTTCTGGCCTTGAAGCACTTCCTCTCAAGACAGGGGGCGACTGTGCTGATGCTCGATGACCTCACGACCGACACCATGGACAAGACGGTGCACTCCATCGCGCACGGAGTCCTGCGCCTCGAGGAACTATGGCCTGAGTACGGGGCGGAGCGCCGGCGACTGCGGGTGCTAAAATATCGCGGCCGCCGATACCGGGGAGGTTTTCACGATTTCAGCATCGAGACCGGGGGCGTTCGAACGTTTCCGCGACTGGTTTCCTCCAAAACCCACGGTAATATCCAGCGCGAGCCACTGGCAACGGGTTTGGCCGAGCTCGATGCACTTTTGGGCGGGGGTCTGGAGCGAGGCTCCAGCACGCTCGTGCTCGGTCCTGCTGGAACGGGCAAATCCCTCCTCACCCTCACCTTCGTAGCAGCAGCGATCAGACGGGGAGAGCGAGCCGCCGTCTTCATCTTCGATGAGGAGATAGGGCTGCTCTTCAATCGCGCCTTGGGTCTAGGCATAGATCTGCAGAACTTGTCAGACCAGGGAAGCTTAGTCGTCGAGCAAGTAGACGCAGCCGAACTCTCGCCAGGAGAATTCTCCCAGCGAGTTCGAAAATGCGTCGAAGACCATGATGTGCAAACGATCGTGATAGACAGCTTGAATGGGTATCAGGCGGCAATGCCCGAAGAAAAGGCGCTGGTCCTGCACATGCATGAACTGCTGCAATATCTTAATAGACGGGGAGCATCGACCTTTCTGACCGTGGCACAGCACGGTTTGGTCGGGGATATGAAATCGCCGGTGGACGTAACCTATTTAGCCGATACCGTTATATTACTGCGTTATTTTGAAGCATTCGGGCGCGTTCGTCGGGCCATCTCGAACATCAAGAAGCGCACAGGTTCCCACGAGGACACCATTCGAGAGTATCGTATCGGAGGGGACGGCATACGGATCGGTGCGCCGATAGCCGGCTTTCAAGGCGTTTTGCGCGGTGTTCCTACCTTCACCGGCGATGGACCGAACTTGTTAAAAGACCTCCCGTGATCCCCGAGATCTCCGAAAGTGCCCTAGTCCTGGCTCCTCAGGGTCGCGACGCGGCGATAGCGGGGTCCATTCTAGCCGAGGCAAGAATCCGATCGAAGGTCTGCGTATCGGTTGTAGATCTGGTTTGCGAAATGGAAGCGGGGGCTGGCTTTGCCGTATTGACCGAAGAGGCCATTCGGGAGGTAGACCTCAAGCCGTTGTCGACCTGGATCAAGGCCCAGCCCGAATGGTCCGATTTCCCCTTTATCCTGCTGACGCACAAGGGCGGCGGGCTCGAACGCAATCCCGCGGCCGAAGCCTTGCTGGCCCTGCTGGGAAACGTGACTTTCCTCGAGCGGCCCTTTCATCCCACCACTTTGGTAAGCCTCGCCCGATCGGCCCTTCGTTCCCGTCGACGGCAATATGACGCTCGTTCGCGACTGGACGAGCTGCGGGCTGGGGCCGCCAAGTACCGGTCTCTATTCGAGTCCATTGACGCGGGCTTTTGCATTTTTGAATTGGTCTTTGACGCGAACGGCAAGCCGATCGACTACACGTTCCTGGAAGCGAACCCGGCCTTCGAACGTCAGACCGGCCTCACGAATGTCATTGGACGAAGGGTCAGATCAATCCTACCGGGCCTCGAGCAATCATGGTTCGATGTATACGGAGAGGTAGTCAAAACCGGCGAGCCGCAGAGGTTCGAAAGGCATACTGAGGCTCTCGGCGACATCTGGTTTGAAGTTCTTGCGTTCGCCGCCGGGCCGCCCGGTTCTTCCCAGGTGGCGGTGCTGTTCAATGATATTTCTGAACGCCGCCGAATGGAGAACGCGCTACACCTGAACGACGAAAGATTGCGGCGCCTCAATGATAATCTCGAACAAAGAGTCGAGGAGCGCACGGCTGAATTGTCACTGGCACAAGGTCAATTGCGCCAGTCGCAGAAGCTTGAGGCCATCGGACAATTGACCGGCGGAGTGGCGCATGATTTCAACAATTTGCTTATGGCTGTCTTGAGCGGCCTTACCCTGTTGAGGAAGCGGGTCCCCCAGGATCCGGCGTTGTTGCGACTAATCGACAACGCCGCACAAGGCGCGGAACGCGGAGCACTCTTGACCCAGCGCATGCTCGCCTTCGCCCGCAGACAGGACCTGGCGTCCGAGAGGATCGACATAGCCGGGGCTGGTGCGGGGAATGACCGATTTGATCGAACGAACACTGGGGCCGGCATGGCCGCTCCAGGTGGAACTGAGTGAGGATATCCCGCCGGTAGTGGGTGATCCCAATCAACTGGAAATGGCGCTACTCAATCTGGCCGTGAACGCCCGCGATGCGATGGCGGACGGCGGTTGCGTGCGTATCACGACGGAGCGCCGACTGATCGCCGCTGATGAAACGACCGCCGATGGACTGTTGCCCGGCCTCTACGTGGGCCTGACGGTTGCCGATTCCGGACACGGTATGGACGAAGCGACGCTGGAGAAAGCGACAGAGCCGTTCTTTACCACCAAAGGTGTGGGCAAGGGTACGGGGCTTGGCCTGCCGATGGTCCATGGACTGGCCAAGCAGCTGGGCGGGAGTTTCCAGATCCGCAGCCAGGTGGGCGTGGGCACAACCGCGATCTTGTGGTTACCGGCGGCAGGCGCTCATCATGAAACGGAGGTGCTGCCGGCCCGTCCGATCACGGCTTTGACATCGAGGTCGCTTAAGGTGCTGGCGGTGGATGATGACCCTTTGGTCCTCATGAATACCGGCGCCCTCCTGGAAGATCTGGGCCACGAAGTTTTCGAAGCCATTTCGGCCGAAAATGCCCTCGCGCTTTTGCAGGAACATCCTGATATCGACGTGCTTATCACCGATCAGGCCATGCCCCACATGACCGGCGCGCAGCTGGTACAGGAACTGACGCGGCTAAGGCCCGAACTGCCGATCATCCTTGCCACCGGGTATGGCGAATTGCCTGCCGGCTTCAAGCAGTCGGTGATCAAATTGACGAAGCCCTTTAGCCAGGCCTTGCTCGAAAATGCGCTCGCCCAGGCGCTGGATATCTGATGCGCATTCTTCCAACGTTCTCGAGCGCCGAATCTTGAAGGGGAATGTCAATCCACCTGAGGGCAAAGGGGGACGTCCTGCTCTTCAGGTGCGGTATAAAGGTCCGCCCCACGAGACGGCGCGGCTCGGGAGGTGTGACAGCGGCAACCCAGGGTCGCTGAATTAATTGACAATAAATGGTCATCGCCGATGGTTATAGGCTCTCGCCTCGAACCACACCTTAGGGAAGGGATGGCGACAATCGGAACACCCCTGGAGTTCTCAGCCTTCAAAGCGCATCATCCCTTGAGGCCAAGGCAATCCGTTGGTCGAAGGGCCCTCGCTCGAACCGCAAATCAGCTAACGACAACGGACCCTGCAAATATCCGAACGATCGGGACCGGCATGGACGTTCGCGGTGCATCCGTCACGTTCCGCTGCGCCAATTGCGGAAGGCTCTCGCCCCTCTGCTCTTTAGGAGTGGGGGCAAGAGGAGTTATCCAATGGCTGAAGAATTTACCGACGCGATTGCCCTGCTCAAAGCCGATCACCGCAAGGTCAGGACCTGTTCGCCGAGTACGAAAATGCCAGCGGCGATGGGCGCAAGCAGGCGATCGCCGAGCAAATCTGCACCGAGCTCAAGATTCACACGGCGATCGAGGAAGAGATTTTCTACCCGGCGCTGGAGGGCCAGATCGACGACGATCTGCTCAGCGAGGCCTACGTCGAGCACGATGGCGCAAAAGTCCTGATCAATGACATCATGGAGGGTGGGCCGGAGGACGAGTTCTACGACGCCAAGGTGAAGGTCTTGAGCGAAGAGATCGACCATCACGTCAAGGAAGAGGAAGCGCCTGGCGAAGGCCTGTTTGCCCAGGCGCGCAAAGGCAGAGGTCGATCTCGTCGAGCTGCGCGACCGCATGGCCGCGCCCAAGGAAGAGTTGAGGGCGCAGGCCGAAGGCGAAGGTCTGCCGCCCGCGCAGCTTACGGCAGTGACCGAATGATGGCCAGCACTGAGAGCAAGCCCGCCCTCGAGCCTATTTCGTCTCCAGAACCTGGCGCCGAGAAATCTCGGTGAGCCCGCGCCCAGGACTCCGGGACGCTGTAGCGCCTAGGACTATCAGACATTAACTTGGGAACAGGCGTCTTGCGCGCCGCATTTAGGAAGTGGACGCGCCGCCCTCTAAAAACGGCACGTCCACCTTTAAGCAGGGTCGCAATATGTTTGAAGGCGCACTCAACTACTACCGTCAAAGAGCTCGGGAAGAGCATCGAAAGGCCCTCGCCGCTGAAGATCTCTTCTTGAAAGATGTTCATCTTAGTTTCGCCGAGACTTACACCAAGAGGGTTCAAAGACTGGAAAGTGGTCAACTCGACCCCAATCTCGACCGACTATTTCTCTATATGCAGCGCAGCGCCCAGTCCACAAACCCGAGTTCTGAGCCGGACAAGTCGTAAACGGCACCAAAGTTGGCATTCATGAGCGACGAGGCACGCGCGCACGAACCGGTCGGCCGCAACCCACTTGAGCGCGGGGTTCCGATGACCGACAACTGACAGAATTCTTGCCAACGGTCCGGAGGCAAAGTGAGCTATGGATGTCGCAGCTCAGCGGCCCTGGTGGGAACGCGGTGTAGTTTATCAAATCTACCCCCGATCCTTTCAGGACAGCGATGGCGATGGCGTAGGCGATATCCGCGGGATCGAGAGCCGGCTCGACTACATCGCTTCGCTCGGTGTCGACGCCATCTGGCTCTCGCCCATATTTCCCTCGCCGATGTCCGATTTCGGATACGACATCTCAGACTATTGCGGCATCGAGCCGATGTTTGGCTCGCTGGCAGACTTCGATCGCTTGCTGGTTGCAACCCACGCGCGCGGGCTCAAACTTCTGCTTGATTTCGTTCCCAATCACAGTTCGGACCGGCACCCATGGTTCGTCGAAAGCCGATCCGACCGCAATAATCCCAAGCGCGATTGGTATATCTGGCGCGATGCCCGGACGGAAGGAGGACCGCCGAACAACTGGATCAGCGATTTCGGCGGCTCGGCCTGGACCTGGGACGAGGCTAGGGAGCAGTACTATCTGCGCGCTTTCCTTCCGCAGCAACCCGACCTCAACTGGCGCAATCCGGAAGTCAAAGCCGCCATGCTTGATGTGCTGCGGTTCTGGTTAGACCGCGGTGTAGACGGGTTTCGGATCGATGTGCTCTGGCACATCATCAAGGCCGAGGGGCTGCCCGACAATCCCGTAAACCCCGCCTGGCAACCTGGCCAGAACGAGCGCGATCGCGTGCTCCAGCTTCACTCGACCGATCAGCCCGAAGCCCACGCGATTTCTGCAGAGATGCGCGCGCTTGCCGATAGGTACGGCGAACGGGTGTTGATCGGTGAGATTTTCCTGCCCAACGAACGCCTGGCGCGCTGGCACGGAACGCCCGAATCGCCCCAGGTCCACCTGCCATTCAATTTCGCGCTTATCGAGAACGCGTGGCACGCGGCGACACTTGCGCAGCTTATCGATGACTATGAAGCCTCGCTCCCCGAGTGGGGCTGGCCCAACTGGGTCTTGGGGAGTCACGATGCCCAGAGGGTCGCAGCAAGGCTCGGCGAAGCACAGGCGCGCGTTGCGATGATGTTGCTCCTGACCCTGCGCGGGACGCCCACCCTTTACCAGGGCGACGAGCTGGGGATCGGTGCGGTCGAAATTCCGCCGCACAGGGTCCAGGATCCCCGCGAGTTGCGTCAGCCGGGCATCGGCCTGGGGCGGGACCCCTGTCGCACACCCATGGCCTGGGACCACTCAGCTAACGGCGGCTTTAGCTCGGGGCAACCGTGGCTGCCGCTTCACGCCGACTGGCCCACTCGCAACGTGGCGGACCAGCAACTCAGGCCCGACTCCATGCTCAGTCTTACCAAACGCCTGCTCGCAATGCGGCGGGAGACTGCCGCTCTCTCGGTTGGGGACTATCGTTCCCTGCCTTGCGAGGGCAGTCTTCTTGCCTTCGAACGATGGGCAGGAGAGTCCTCGGTGCTCGTGGCTTTGAACCTGGGTGAAGAGCCTGTGCGCTTGCCGAGTAGCGCACGGACCGGGCGACGACTTATGTCCACGCTTCCCGAGGACGGGGCTTCCATGTTGCTGCTGCGAGGGAACGAAGGGGTGGTCGTGCAGCTTTCTCCCTGACAATGCGTGTCGCAATGCTCAGTCCGATTTCCTGGCGCACACCGCCGCGTGCCTATGGCCCGTGGGAGCTCGTTACGAGCCTGCTGACTGAAGCCCTCGTTAAGCGAGACATCGATGTAACCCTCTTTGCGACGCTGGATTCCCAAACGGCAGGCAAGCTCGAGGGCGTTGCCCCGAGAGGGTATTCCGAAGACCCCAGCCTGGAACCCAAGGTCTGGGAGGCGCTGCACATCGCTCACCTCTTCGAGCGCGCCGATGAATTCGACCTCGTCCACAATCAGGCGGATTTCATGCCCGTGGTCTTCTCCGGACTGGTCACGACACCGATGGTGACGACGATCCACGGCTTTTCTTCCGAGCGGATTCTTCCCGCCTATCAGCGCTACGCCGAGGGCTCGCACTATGTTTCGATCAGCAATGCCGATCGCGCTCCCTCGCTGCCCTATGCAGCAACAATCCATCACGGAATCGAGGTCGAGGAGTTCCCCTTCAATCCCGTGGGCTCGGAAGACTTGCTGTTTTTCGGCCGTATCCATCCCGACAAGGGGGCGGGCCAAGCCATTCGTGCCGCCCGTGCCGCACATCGCAGACTGATCATCTGCGGGCTGGTTCAGGACGAAAATTACCATCGCCGCGAAGTCGAACCCTTCATAGACGACAATCGGGTAATCTTCCGCGGCGTGATCGGAGGGATGGAACGCCTGCGGCAACTGGGTAACGCCAAGGGGCTTTTGCACCTCATCGGCTTCGATGAGCCGTTCGGATTGTCCGTTATCGAAGCGCTGGCTTGCGGCACTCCGGTGATAGCCTATCGCCGGGGGTCGATGCCCGAACTGATCGAACACGGCGTCACCGGCTATCTGGTCGACACCTTTGAGGAGGCCGTCGAAGCGATCGAGCGCCTGGCGCAGATCGATCGCCGCGCCTGCCGTCGATCGGTCGAAGAGCGTTTCACCGTCGGTCGCATGGCGGACGATTATCTTTCCCTCTATCGGCGGCTGCTTGGCGGAGCTTAAAGCTCGGCCTTTCGAAGAAGAAGCGTCGCGGGATCGTTGAGGACCGCGCCGGCCGGAGCGAACCGGGATCCTTGGCTTGGACAATCCCAACATTTTTTAAAGTCGTTCCGTGAACGACGCAGCCTGCACGGGAGCACACTGCAGACGGTTCGGCGTCGCCTCGGCCAGTTACCCGTGTCTCCGTGCGAAAACCTGGTCACTGAACGCCCGACCTCACGCAATCTTTAGAGGGAGGCGTCGGCGTCTAACTGCGTTCTCGTTGACTACCAGTTCGCTGAGTGGGCAACACATGGTCCCGCAGCTGAGAGCGCAGTTCGTCAGCGCCTTCGTCGGTCGAACATTCCACACTCGTCGCCCCGTTGGGCAGGTTTCGAAGACGTACGAATTCCACCCCTGCCAACGCGCAAAGCGTCATGGTCTCGGCCATTCCAAAAGAGAGATGGACAACCTTACCCGTTAGAGCGGCCGTTCGCACCCAGGCCCTCGGCCGGATCGCCATATACCGTGTTCGCTCCATTGGGTGTCCGTCAGAAAAGGTTTCAGGTCAGACGCGTCGCCTTCGGGGGAAGGGGGCGACGCGTTCATTCACCAATGGGGGCTCCGCCCCTCCGTTCCAAAATCGATCTGGGATAATCTGGCAGGCTGAAAAAGAAGGATAATTGATGCACTTTTCTGTCATTTTGAACTTCGATGCGTAGCTTCACCACGGACCGTCAGCACCAGCCCGGATTTCCTGATCCGCGAGATACCGATCGGTCCGAAGCTCTTAAACTCGCTTGAAATTCAGCACCGCATTCAAGACGAACACGATCGCCCCGGCAAACAGCGAAACGATTATCCGCGCGACGAGATAGTGGATCGAGGTGAACTCAAGGATAGCCGCATAGAGGACCATCGTGATGGCCAACCCAATTCCGGCATTGATGAGGAAATAGGCATAGCCGGATGTCTTTCCTCGCTCAGTGCCGCGAAAGATCCACGAGCGACCGAGCAGGTAATGCAGAGTATTTGCCGTAATGAACCCAATGCCGGCGGCAGGGACCTCTTGCACCCCGACTTCTACCAAGCCCCAGAGCACTGCGAGGCCCACCCCAAAAGCGACACAGCTAACGACCGAGTTTCGCCACAGCATGGCCCCGACGTGAAGCGACCATAGACGCGAGACGAGACCGCGTTTTGGTGACGCGTCATCGGGCACGATATCTGGCTCGCGCCGCACCAGATGCGGCTTCATGTAGTTGATGGGGACAGGCCCATGAGGGGAGTGGGTTTGGGTTGAAGTTCTCCTGCGTCGGCCCATTCGGTTCGCCGCGCGATCCACGGGTTGAAGAACAGGATGGGCAGCTTGAAGAACAGCAGCTCGGAATGGATGAAGGTGTCGACCGCCCGCTCCCACCACCTGGCTTCGCGCTTCCCGTGCTCGCGCAACCAGCCTTCGTACGGCGCCCAATGACTGGGTTCGTCCTTGCGGATGATTTCGAAAATGCGGGTGAGAATGGGATCGCTCATGACGAACTTGTTCGCGAGGAGTTCGTCCAGCGTACGGTAGCCACGCTGCTCGGTCAGAGAGATTACTCGGCAGAGCCGCTCGAAAAGCTCGTCACTGTCGATCACTGCCTGCGTGTCTAGGCGGTCGATCGGGGTGCGAAACATGATCTCGACGAACCTGTCGATGTGCCCGAATGTACGATCCAGAGCCAAGGGCATCATCCCGCGACGCTCGAACCACCGTCGAAACATCAGGTAGTGCTTGCGCTCGTCGGCCCGGTGTTGCTCGATCGCTGCGATCAACTCGATATTTTTCGGTGAGCGGGCGCGCACGGCTTCGAGGACACGATCGATGGCCGTGTAACCCCGGTGTTCGTTGTAGATGTAGATCGATCCAAGCAGGTCGAGGTAGCGGCGGCCAATCCAGTCGAGCATAGCAACTCCGTCATACGCCCGCCTCGACCCCGGTCGGGTGTAAACCTGAGGCCAGATGACGCAATGGCTCTGCGAACGATATAGGGATGGGTGCGAAGCGACCGAACCATGTGGGGCAAGTTAAAGACGGCCTGCGCGTCGTCGTCCAAAAGGCAGCATACCGCAGATGAACCCCACCGTCAGGAGGAGCACGATAGTGAGGACGCTCGGCATCTTTGCCTCCCCGGCAAAGATCCTCCCGCTGCAAAGCTATAAGCGAAACTGCCGAGCGAATTCTTCCACCTCGGTTACCGATTTGGCTCGGTGCAGTGACATGAGCTCTCGGCGAGCCCCGAGAGGGATTTTGGGGAACAAGGCGAGCCAACGATAGGTCGGCTTAACCGCGCCAGTGCCGCATGGCTTGCTCATACTTTCTGCGAGCATCCCCGAGTTCTCGCTCCAGCTTGGGTTTTTCCGCTTGATGCCGTCGTTCGGTCTCGTGCCGATCGCGCGTGATTTCGGCTTCTCTTTCCGCCAGAACCTGGTCCTCCGCGCTGTGGCGTGCTTCCATGTCCGCTAACCTCTGCTCGGCTCGAGCGAGGGCCGTTCGATCGGGTCGCGGTTTGGGTTTGGGCGAAGACTTTGGGGCAACGCGCGTGCTAGCCGGCTTCGCAGCCGCTGGCTTTTTCGGTTTTCGTTCTCGAGCTGGCAAAGCGGCGATCTGCTCTGCCTCGGTACCTCGCAGGCGGCGTATGATTTGACCTGGGTGTTCGAGGGGCTCCCTTGAAAGGTCGGGATCCTCCACTTGTTCGGCGACGCCTCGTGCAAAGAGGTCAGCATCACTGCCCCAAGCCTCGAGCGCTGCCTTCCGGCTCGGGGCTGCCACATAGGCATCGTGAAAGCCGATTGGAGTGCGGAAGACCTTCAACTTCTGCGCACGGGGCATCAGAATGCTTCGTCGTCCGCCAGCTCAATCCACACCGGAGCGTGATCGCTGGTCTTGTCCCAACCACGTGGGACCCGGTCCACTCCGGCACGGGAAAGCCGCGCGAGGGCTGCGCGGTTGAGCAGGAAGTGGTCGATGCGCAGCCCAGCGTTCCGCTCGAAAGCGCCGCGCCAGTATTTCCAGAAGGTGTAGACGGTTTCGTTGGGATGCAGGAGCCGCAGAGCGTCGGTCCAGCCATCGTCGAGCAGGCGCTGGTATGCTGCCCTAACCTCTGAAGCGAACAGCGCATCATCGCGCCAGCGCTCGGGGGCGTAGACGTCCTGGTCCGTCGGAATAATGTTGTAGTCGCCCGCGATGACGATGGGAGCGTTCAGACCGACCAGCGGCTTCAAATGCGCTTGCAACCGGTCGAACCACTTCAGCTTGAAGTCGAACTTGGGTCCGGGCCGGGGGTTGCCGTTGGGCGCGTAGAGCCCGGCGATGAGGACGCCGTTGATTGCAGCTTCGATATAACGACTTTGCGTGTCCTGCGGATCGCCGAGAAGTCCTCGGCGCGTTTCACAGATCTCTCCAACGCGGCTGAGCAGCGCAACACCGTTCCAACGGCTTTCGCCGTGCCAGATCGCTTGATAGCCAGCCGATCGAATGGCCTCGTCGGGAAACTTTTCCTGGGGTGCTTTGAGCTCCTGGAGACACACCACGTCGGGCTCGGCCAGTTCCAGCCATCGAAGCAGGACAGGGAGCCGCCCGTTGATGCCGTTCACGTTGTAGGTCGCGATCTTCATCCAAGTTGCGGCTTCGTTAGCGCCATAGGACTCCCACTTTCAGTGCGCTCCCGGCAACCTTTGTAACGATCGACGCGTTGGTGGGCGATCAAGGAGGCTGAGATGTCAGACGACAAGAGATTGCGCGTGCCGCAGGATGGTTCCCGCATTGCCATGGGGGAGGACTACGAGGTCGACTACTGGACCGATGCGCTAGGCGTATCTCGGGAGCGGCTTCAGGAAGCCATCGACCAGGTCGGTAACAGTGCGGAAGCGGTGAGAGAGTTTCTCGGTAAGTAGCGAATTCGCTCGGTACTCTATCCTATGGGTGCGCGAGTTGATCGTTAGGAATACCAGGCTAAGCCTGCTCTCGGGCGCGCGGCCATCGGGTCGCAGTCGAGACGCGCGTCCAATTTGCCGGCGCCATCCCGCATGGAACCCGATGGCCCAGCCTCTTAAGGTTGAGGGGCGAGGCCGTTAGCATTTTCGTGGCACCAAGCAGATCGCCGAACGGCAGGAAGAAGCCAACTGAGGCCCCAAGCGCTCGCTCGACGCCCGGAACGATAGGTACAGTCGGATGGATCGAGGCGGACAGATCGGGCCTACCTAACCTATTGGCAGATGATGGCCGTTAGTCGCTCCAGGAGATGACCAGCCGTCCGTTGGCGGGCACGTTGAAATCTATCCGATCGGCCTCGCGCTCGTGACCATGCAATTGATCGCCGCCGGCCGTGACGACCTTAAGCTTGGGCAATTTCCGGCGCTTCTCACGAACGAAGCTGAGCGCGGCCAGGCAGGTTTCGCCGCCATCGAGGACGATGCTCATTGAAAAGTCGCTCGTCCGCTCGCTGGCGCGAATGAAATGATCGCAAAAAAGCTTGAACGGCGCGCTCTCGACCGGATGGAAGCTACGCGTGGCGAATACCAAGGCCGCGCCAGCGCCATAAATCTCCTGACCCACCTGCCCTGCACATTGACCATCAGGATAGAGGTCTTCCAAGGGGAACGAGAGCTTGCGGTCGATGTGTCCGTTGCGGTTTTCGGTCGCGAGGATCTCGGGAGGCAACGCATCCGGATAGTAAAACCAGGCCCGATCGAGCGCATACTTGCAGTATTCCGCCACCAGCATGCGTACCGCAGGATCGAGGTCGGGCCCGCACTCGTCCAGGAACACCTCAAACGCCGTGAAGGCATCGAAACACTCGTAGATCGCCATATAGGGCGCGTCCTGAAGGCAAGTCGCGCCGAGGAAGTTGCTGTAGTGCACCGCATGCTCGAGCTCGCTCTCCCATATCTCGCAATTATGGAAGAAGCTGGCGAGATACACGTAGCTCTGCTCGGCGTAAGTGTAGTCGTTGGTAATGCGATAGAGCCGCATGCAGGCTGCAGCTCCCCAGGCGGTGAGGTTGGCCTGGTAATTGAGGTTGAACCGCATGCCCATCGCGGTGTCGATCGCGGCCTTGGCCTCGGCCAGGAACTTGGGGTCGCCCGTGAGCTCGTGAGCCTGGAGCATAATGTAGGCGTATAGGCCACCAACATCCGTCTGGCCCCGATCATCGTTCGCTGTCGCCGTTATGATCGAGAAGTCCGTGACCTTGTACTGGATGGGCCACCGATAATCGAAATGACGGGCCGCCTTGATGCTGAAGTCGATGCAGTCGAGAAACAGCTTGGCGGCGGGCTTGTCGCCGGCCAGCCCCATTCGAGCTAGGTTGAGCATCGGGTGGTAGAGGTACCAGCTGTCGACGGCATCGGCGTCCTTGTCATCGCCCACGTTTGGCAAATAGCGCCGAAGCACCTTGAGCTTGGGATCGTAGAAGCGCTTGAGACCCGCCCGCAGTTCGGATTCGAGTGGATGCGGTTCCCCCTTCCAGCGTCCCCAATCGAATACTGCGGCCAACACCGAAAGCTGGACCATCGAGTCCGGGTATTCGTCGGCAGTGTACGGATGGATGTAACGATGACCGTAATGGCGGATGCTCGCCTCAGGCGCGCTCTCGAGATCCGCCAGCGTCCGTTCCGCGCGAGCAATCCAGTCGCGATAGTTGGTTCGGGGCAGGTCGATCAACTTGTAGGCTTCGCCCAGCATCTGGAGAAACTGCCGGGCGGACTCCCTCTCGTGAGGAGGAGCACGATGCCGAAACACCACGATAGCGTCCGACAGGCACACTTCAACGCCGGCCTGGAGCGCATCTGATGGAGGCGTGCCGCCCTGGGCAGGCGACGGCAAAAGGTAGCCCAGTTCCGGCCACAGGCCGCCGACCGATCCGTCAGGGCTGGTCTTTGTAGCGCGATAGTAGCCGTTCATGGCGGTCAGGTTCTGGAAGTAGAGAACATTGCCGAAGGCCGGTTCGTCGATGCGAAAGTACAACAGTCCGCTATTGAGCCCGCGTTGCGCGGCCTCGACGTTGCCTTTGGCGCTGGTTGGATCATCGTTGACGTCGAGCGGGTAAAGGTCGCGTGGCATGAACGGCACCAGCATCGGTACCGAGGGTGTGAAAGTCACTGTCAGCCGCACATGCCCCAGAGCATCGCCCCCGGCTGTGATGACAACCTCATGACAGCCAAGGGGGCTCTCCACCTTCAGCCGCTTGCTCTCTCCGGGTTGCGCGGTCGTTGTCGAACATTTGAAGTTCATGGGCAGGAACGCTGCGCGCAATGCCAAACCGCCGGCGCCGGGCCGGCGGACGATTAACCAAATTGAATCTTGAGTTGTCAGAATCTCTGCGGTTAGGTCACCGATTTCGAAGGCCCCTAGTCTCTCGCGGGGACCATCTGACAAGGCTTGCGCGAGCGCGGTTACATAAGGGCTGACCGGAACGCGCGGCGGAGTTCCGGCCCGGCCTTTCGAGGAAGCGCGATGGGCAGTCTGAGTGGCCATCTGAGTTTACGCCGCCAAGGGCGCGCCCGCATAGCGATCATATTCCTCGGCATAACGCCGAGTCAGCCTGGCCTGATCTTCCACGGATGCCTTCTCTTTGAGGCCGAGAAACCAGTTACCCTCCTCGGCGTAGACATGGTGCGCAACAGCGCCTTCGATATGCTCAAGCTTGTCGATGAAGTCTTGGCTCATAGGATCCAACTTTTCGAGCAGGGCCATCTGCACTTTGACCATGGCCTGTTCGTCATACCCGGCTGCCGCGTGCGCCTTCTCGCCATCTTCGGCGAGCGCCGGGTAGATGACCGATTCTTCGGCATTGGCGTGCCCCGTTAGCAGCGCTCCAAGCTGTTTGAGCGCCGTCCTGCGTGAACCCGCGTCGCCAGTAGCCTTTACCTCAGAGAAGGCATCTTCGATCTGCAAATGATGTTGCAAGATCAGCGAGAGCCAGTCGCCTGGCGTCGCGGCCTCATTGGCCTTGGCGCGGGCTTCCATCCTGGCCTCTTCGCTTTCGGGCGGAGTGACGGCGGCGATGACCTTGTCGATGATGGACATGAGACTTTTCCTGTTCTCGCGGCCTGTGGGCCCGGACAGGTCCAGAACCGAGCGTCGCAATGCCCGTTCCAGAACTCACCTATGGCAAACAGTTCCGACCAGCGAGCTTAACTCGGGATGGAATCTCGATGGCCGTGTGGCTTTGCGTGCCCACCGTGGCGAAGGAAGGCTTCGTCCAGCTCAGACTGCAACCGTTCGCCTTCCTCGCCGCCCACGAACTTCATCAGGGCATCGACCTTGGCCTCGAGACGGTCATCGTTCTCCTTTGAGGAGGGCGAGCCTATGTAGAGAAAGTACGCCAAGCCCACGACTTGCCAGAGCAGCTGCAGAAACTCGGACTGCCAGTTCTCGAAGGTGTCTCGCGCCATCACGGTCAGGTATTCGCCCGTGGCCGGCTCCTGGCCATGTTGATGGGCCTCATCCACAAATGACAGCCATCCGAACCACCAATGCAGTCCGAACGATACTGCAAAGAAGGCCAGTGTAAGCCAGGCGTAGGCGTATTTCCCAAGCAGGCCATGCTTTGCGGCCTTGCGCTCGGTGCTGGCCATCACTCAGACTCCCTTTTCAAAGCGGTCACGTTGGTAAGTTCCTCAGTCATTTTGAAAAACTCCTCTTCCCTCTTCCTAAAGGGCAAAGGCGCGAAAGCGTTCCGCTAGGTCCACCGAACTTCATTCCCCGTAAGTGCCTCAAAAGTTAGCTTTGGAACGTTGCTGCAAGCGTCGGGTTCGAACTGCACCCAGCCCGGAAGGCAGACACCATGCAAGAGCACGATCATACGACGCTCGATCGAGACGACGCGCCCATCACCGCTGCGAAAAAGGTCGATGCCGAGCGAACCTTGTTCGCCGAGAGCGTAACCATCAATCGACCGGCACAAGAGCTTTACGACTTCTGGCGCAACCCAGGGAACCTGGTGCAAGTGGTGGAGAACATCGTGTCTATAGAGCCGCTCGGACCCGATCGCTCACGATGGACGGTGAAGGCGCCCGCTGGACGGGAGGTTAGCTGGGAATCCGTCATCACCAAGGATGTGCCGGGCGAGGAAATTTACTGGCAATCCGCTGAAGGCGCGGAAGTCGCCAACAGCGGGCGAATTGAGTTCCAGGACGCCGGTCGCCGTGGGACCGTGGTTCGTGCAGTCATCGCCTACGACGCCCCAGGCGGAACTCTCGGCCGGCTGATTGCCAAGATCGCTCAGCGCGAACCGCGCATTCAGACCCGCCGCGACCTGCACCGTTTCAAGCAGTTGATGGAAACCGGGGAGATCGCCACCGGCGCGCGCAATCGCCGCATCCTCAACGAACTGCGGGGAGAAGAACAATGAAGGCGATCACCTGGCACGGTAAGCACGACGTCCGCTGCGACACAGTCGACGATCCCGAGATCCTCAATCCGCGCGATGCCATTATCCGCATTACCAGTACGGCGATCTGCGGGTCGGACCTGCACCTCTATGACGGCTACATCCCGACGATGAAGGCCGGGGACGTGCTTGGTCATGAGTTCATGGGGGAGGTCGTCGAGGTTGGCCCTCAGAGCACTCTCAAACGCGGTCAGCGGGTCGTGGTCCCGTTCACTATCGCCTGTGGCAAATGCTACCATTGCGAGAAGCATCAGTACTCCGGCTGCGAGAACGGCAACCCGGCGGACAATCAGGACATCGGCCGCACCGGCATGGGCCAGGCCATGGGCGGAGCCTTCGGCTATTCGCATATGACCGGGGGTTACTCGGGCGGTCAGGCCGAATACGTCCGCGTGCCGTTTTCGGATGTCGGACCCCTGGTCATTCCCGATGACAGCATTGAGGACGAGAAGGTGCTGTTCCTCACCGACATCCTTCCCACCGGATGGATGGGGGCCGAGAATGCGCAGATCGAGCCCGGCGACACCATCGCCGTGTGGGGTTGCGGACCGGTCGGACTATTCGCTGTCCAGTCAGCGTTCCTGATGGGTGCAGAGCGCGTGATAGCGATCGACCACTTCCCTCACCGGCTTGAACTGGCAAAGAAGTTCGGTGCCGAAACGATCAACTACGAGCAGACCAAGGTCTACGAAGCCTTGCAGGATATGACCGGCGGCATCGGGCCCGATGCTTGCATCGATTGTGTCGGGCTTGAGGCCCACGGGGCCTTCGCCGACAACATCCTTGATCAGATCAAGGTCTCGACGTTCCTTGGCACCGACCGTGCACACGTGATCCGCCAGATCATCCTTGCCGCCCGGCGAGGCGGTCGCGTCTCCATGCCTGGCGTTTATGGAGGATTCGTCGATAAGTTCCCCTTGGGGGCCTTCATGGAAAAGGGGCTGACGCTGCGCACCGGCCAGACCCCGGTGCAGAAGTATCTTCGCCCGCTCTACACCGCGATCGCCGAGGGCAAGATCGACTCCACGTTCCTCATCAGCCATCGCATGCCGCTGGAACAGGGCCCTGAAGGATACCAGAAGTTCCACGACGAGCAGGATACTTACACCAAGATCGTGCTCAAGCCTGGCTCGCAGGCGGGTGAGCAATTGGCGGCCTGAGGTCCCTCGCTCAGGGATGATCCAAGCGCGTCTCGACGCGCATCAACGATACAGCGGTGCGGCGGGGCTGGGTGAGCATGAAGTGGACAGCCACCGCGATATCTTCGGCGCGAAGCATCCGATGCTTGGCGATCAGCTCACGCTGCTTATCGGGAGGAAACTCAGGGTACTGGAAGTCGGCCCCCGTGAACCCGGGTTCAATCAAACCGACTTTGATGTCCTGTTCGGCGAGCTCCACGCGCAAAGATTTGGCGAAACCCTGGATGCCGGACTTGGCCGCGACGTAGATCGAACTGCCACCCGACCGCGACACCGCAGACATCGACCCAATGAGCACAATGTCGCTACCGGCCTTCATTCGCTTTGCAGCCATCTGCGTGGTCGTCAGGTACGAAGCAAAGTCGACAGCGATCTGGTAGTCGGTCTCATCCCTGCTGGTCTCGGCCAGCGCATCGGCCGGAATCGCCGCGTTTATGACGGCAAGGTCGAGACCTCCCAGGTACCTCTTGGCTTCCTTGAAGAAGTCTTCGGCTCCTTCGCGTGTCGCGAGATCTACGTTCACACCCGAACCTTCGCCCACTTGGCCAATGCGCTCGAGCGCGTCTTCGAGATGCTCGCTCGTACGACCGCAGACGAACACTTTGACGCCGGCGCTGGCCAGGAGAACGGCAATGGCCCGACCAATGCCAGTCGTGCCGCCGGTCACAATGGCCTTGCGTCCCGTCAGGCTCGGCATTTCGGTATGGACATCCGACAGCGAAGCGGCGTCGGGTTCACGATGACGGGCCATTGGCTCAAGCTCCCGGATTGGCATCGAGATCGACTTTCAATTCGCGGGGCCAATGACGCAAAGCGCGTGCCGCCGCGATAAACGCCGATGCGTCGGCAGCCTTGGCAAGCGGCAGGCACGCCTCGTCGAGATCGTCTGCGATCCCGGCCTTCTCAAAAATGGGTTTGGCTTCGGCTCCGACCGCGATGAACTTGCAGTGGGCAAAGGCGTCGGTAACGAAATCTTTCGCGGCTGCATCCTTCGCGAGCAGTGCTGCTCCCTCGGAGGAGACCAATACCGCGACCGCATCGAACAGGACCGATGGCCCTCCATCGATCTTGTGCTTTGCCGCTACCGTAGTGCCGTCCCCCAGCGTGACACCACCGATCTTGGGAGCCACCACCTCGTAGACCGCGCCTTCGGCATCGACCGCAGCGAGAAGCGCCTTGAAGATCGCCGCATCCGCCCCGTCACTGAGCAAGATGCCGAGCTTGCGCCCTTTGAAGCTCTCGGGGCCGTTCTTGACGATGCTCAGCGGATCCGATGCCGGAAGGTTAGCCAAGGGCTCGCGCGCAGCCACAGCAGGAGCGGGCAAGTCGAGCGCCAGTCCATCGGCCACCGTCGCCGCGAGCGCTGCATCAATGTTCCTGAGGTGCGAGACGACCCGCCCTCGAATGTCCGGCCGTTCGACCTTGGAAAGCTCGAACACCAAAGCATCGCCGATGTGCTTCTGCTCAATCTCGGTCTGGCTGATGAAGAACTGTCGCGCCTGGCTGTAGTGGTCGGCAAAACTCTCAGAACGCACCCGCTGTTTGGGGCCATCGGCAGTTTCCGCAAAGCTTCTGAAGCCGCGAACGGGATCTTCGCGGGGTCCGCCGTGCGTCGGCCCCCAACTGTTGGGCTCGTAGTTCGCGCGGCCCTTCGGATTGCGCATCGCCATGTGCCCGTCCTGCTGGAAGTGAGCCATCGGGCATTTGGGCGCATTGATCGGAATATGCGTAAAATTGGGGCTGCCCAAGCGTTTGATCTGGGTGTCGAGATAGGAGAAGTTACGGCCCTGCAGCAGCGGGTCGTTCGAGAAATCGATGCCGGGCGGCACGTTCTGCGTACAGAACGCAACCTGCTCGGTTTCGGCGAAGAAGTTGTCGACCACCCGGTCAAGCACCAGGCGGCCGATCACCCGGATCGGGACAAGCTCCTCGGGTATGAGTTTGGTGGCATCGAGCACATCGAAGTCAAAGCTGTCGGCGAAATCATCGTCGAATAGCTGGACCCCGAGTTCCCATTCGGGGAAGTCTCCGCCATTGATCGCATCCCACAGATCTCGGCGATGGAAGTCGGGGTCGGCGCCGTTGATCTTGACCGCTTCGTTCCACACCACCGATTGCAAGCCCTGCTTGGGCTTCCAGTGGAACTTGACGAAAGTCGATTTGCCCTCGTCATCGAGCAACCGGAAGGTATGCACTCCGAAGCCTTCCATTGTCCGGAAGGAACGCGGAATCGCGCGGTCGGACATGGTCCACATGATCATGTGGAAGCTCTCGGGTGTGAGGCTGATGAAGTCCCAGAAATTGTCGTGCGCCGAGGCCGCCTGCGGAAATTCGCGATCGGGTGCGGGCTTTACCGAATGGACAAGGTCCGGGAACTTCAGCGCGTCCTGGATGAAGAAGACCGGTATGTTGTTACCCACCAGGTCCCAGTTGCCCTCCTGGGTGTAGATCTTGACCGCAAAGCCACGGACGTCGCGCGCGAGGTCGAAAGAACCCTTGGCACCAGCCACCGTTGAAAATCTGACAAAGGCGGGCGTGCGCTCACCGACGCGCTGGAAGATGTCGGCCCGGCTCACATCGCCAAGACTCTCGGTCAGTTCGAAGAAACCGTGTGCCCCGTAGCCTCGTGCGTGGACGACGCGTTCGGGGATCCGCTCATGGTCGAAATGAAAGATCTTCTCGCGGAAGTGGGCGTCTTCGAGCAGTGTCGGGCCCCGCGCTCCCTGCTTGAGACTGTTCTGGTCGTCAGCGACCGGAATGCCCTGCTGGGTCGTCAGAACAGCGACATCGTCGCCGGCCTTCTGATGCGTTTCGCCGCCATCGGCCTGTGTTTCGCCAAAGGAGAAGGAAATCCCTGCATCGTCCGGGATGGCGGCGACCTTAGGCAGCGTTGCGCCCGGTATATCATTCCCCGCGACTTCGGATGGCGTCAGGGCCTCTGCGGATTTTCGGGCGTCGTTGGATTTCGGCTTCTTGGCCATCATGGAATCCTCGTCGTTGCAGGATGCCTTGCCGGCTTGGCAAAACACGCACATGGAGTGGCGCCGAACGGCGAGGGCCGCTGCGGACCGGTGAGGAAAGAACCCCCGCGGCTCCGCTAAGTTGCAGTCTGCGCATCCAAACTAACCTGGATCATCACGATTTTTGATCCGGGCTCGAAACCGCCCACGCGATCATCGGTTAGGGCGCTGCGCTGGTCAGTGCGGCTCGGTTCAATGCTCCCCGGAGGGGCCCCGAAGATAGATAGGGCTTCTTCCTTATTCGTAGGTCTCGTGCGCCGGCTAACGATCAAGGAAGTTCCTTCGCGTGTCCCAAATGGCCTTCGACGATGGGCGCAATCTCGCCGGCAAAGGCCTTGATCGAAGCCACGGTGCCGTTTTGTGCCTGACTCTTGAGAAGAGCTAGCGCCTCTTCGTGCGCCGCGGCTTGCTGCTGGGCATACATCGCATCGAAATTGTCGCCGGCGGCAATCAGCGCATCAAGGTTCGCTCGATGCTTGGCCTGCATCGCCGTTGGGACGGTCAGCCCTACGGCTTGAGAAACGGCTGCTTTCAGTTTCTCGGTGGAAGCGGTGTGATCAGTGATCATCATCTGAGCAAACGATTTGACCTTCTCGCTCTTGCCTTCTTGCTGGGCGAGCTTTGCCGCTTCAATCTCGTACATGTCGCTCGACGCAGCAGCATCCACGAAGCCCTGGGGCGTCGAAGGGTCAGGCAAAGCCGCTTCGGCCGTGGGCGGGGCAACGTCACTCGTCGAGACATCCGTGGGCTCTTCGCGCGCCGTGTCGTTGTTACACGAAGCGAGCGCGAGCGCGCCGGCAACGCCGGCAAATAGCTGGGCTTTCGTGGGTCCTGTGTCCTTGTGTGACTGCCACTCCGCAACAAGGTTGCGTTCCCTGAAGTTCCAGTTCTTGGTTTTGTTATAAGCGCGGGGTTCCCGCCATCCCGGTAAGTCTCGGCCCCAGGTGGTCCTTTTGTCAAAAGGATCGAAGGTTCTGTCTGATCGTTGGCGGTTGGCTTGCGGAGATTTCGATGAACTGGCCACAGCAACTGATCATAGTGCGCCACGGTCAAAGTGCCGGGAACGTCGCAAGGGACGCCGCGCATGACGCTGCCGCCGATCGCATCGCCCTCAACAGCCGCGATGCCGATGTGCCGCTGAGCGAATTGGGACGGGAGCAAGCCCGCGCCCTCGGTCTGTGGTTTGCCGACCAACCCGAAGCGAAGCGACCGGATGTCTTGCTTTCGTCGCCCTATGTCCGGGCGCTCGAAACGGCCGAGGTCTTTCGCGAGGCAGGCGGAACCGTCGAGCGTGAGCCGATCTGCTTCGACGAACGCCTGCGCGAGAAGGAGTTTGGCATCCTCGACGGCCTGACTACCTACGGTGTCGCCAATATCTTTCCCGAGCAGGCGGAATTTCGCCAGCTGCTCGGCAAATTCTATCACCGTCCCCCGGGTGGCGAGAGCTGGTGCGACGTCATCCTGCGCTTGCGTTCGGTACTCGACACGATCTCGTTGCACTACCGCGAGCGACGCGTGATGATCTTCACGCACCAGGTCGTCGTTCTTTGCATGCGCTATATTCTCGAGACGCTCGATGAAGCGTCCATCCTGCAGATCGACAAGGAAGGCGACATCGCCAACTGCGCTGTCACCGAATACCTCTACGATCCTAACGCGGGGAGCGACGGAAAACTCCGGCTTGCCCGGTACAATGTCACGGCGCCGATGCAGCAGCAGCACACCCCGGTCACCAGCGCCCCCGACCCGATCGTGGGACGCCGGGGCTAATGGAGAGGCTCGATCGCACCTGGCTGCAGCGCCATCCGCTTCCCTCACCAGCTGGCGGGGACAAGAATGCGCGCGGACGCGTCCTTGTCGTAGGTGGCGCGGAATTCGTGCCCGGCGCGCTCAGGCTGACCGGTGAGGCGGCGCTGCGCGCTGGAGCGGGAAAGCTACAGATGGCCACCGTTCGGGCAGCAGCCATGTCGCTGGCGGTCCTGATGCCCGAGGCTGCAATGATCGCGCTGCCCGCCGATGAAGATGGCGAGATCGCACCCGATGCCGTCGAATTGCTTGGGGAGCGGCTCAAGAGTTGCGACACGCTGGTACTTGGACCGGGTATGTCGGCAAGCGAACGAACCGAGCAACTGGTTGCATCGCTTTTGTCGAGCCCCTCGGCGGAACAGACAATCGTTCTTGATGCTGCC
The DNA here is from genome assembly GCF_001427865.1 of Altererythrobacter sp. Root672. Lineage (NCBI taxonomy): Bacteria > Pseudomonadati > Pseudomonadota > Alphaproteobacteria > Sphingomonadales > Erythrobacteraceae > Altererythrobacter > Altererythrobacter sp. Root672. The sequence continues at coordinate 1,709,683 of NZ_LMHH01000001.1, read as the reverse complement.
GCGCTCACCTGTGCCAGCAAGCTGGCCGGCTTGGTCGCCGCGCACGAGGGCCGCGTCATCATGACGCCTCACCACGGCGAAATGGGATACCTGATGGGGCTCCCGCCAGAGGCCGTGACGGCCGATCCGCTTGCCGCAGCTGAACAGGTTGCGCGGGATTTTCGCGCCGTCGTCGTGCTCAAGGGCACAGAGACCCTTGTCGCTGTTCCCGGCCGCGAACCGTTGCTTTTCGAAGGCGGAAACGCTGGCCTCGCGACCGGCGGATCAGGCGACGTCCTAGCCGGCTTGATTGGAGGACTCGCCGCACGGGGAGCTGAGCCCTTAAGCGCTGCGGGGTGGGGCGTCTTTGTTCATGGCGCGGCGGGCGAACGCGCAGCGGCCGAAATCGCCGAAATCGGGTTCTTGGCCCGAGACCTTCTACCCTCTATTCCCGGATTGCTCGCAAAATTCGGGCGCTAGGTCTTCGCCCCTCTATCAACTGTGGCAAAGACAGGATCGAGGCTGCCTCGCTTGACGTGCAACGAGAAATCTTCCGGCGGCAAGCGGGAGCAGGATTATCTCTCAGCCACCGATGCTTGCGACGCTTGATCGGTGATAGGCCGACAATAACGCTCAGCTATGGTTCCCAGGGCTGCGCGTTCCCCTCCAGGTCAGTCGGTGACCTCGACGGCCTCCCCGAACATGATGCGGTATAGCGATTTGCCGGTTCCGTCGGTGATCTCGACCGAGTGGGAGAGATTGAGGTGGCCTTGCCGGACATTCTCCGAGGCGATCGACCTAGCATCTGTCTCGGCCGCTTCGACAGCGACCGCAAGGCTCGGAAGGTCGCGGCCTTCCTGATCTCGAGTTTCGACACTGTTGTGCAAATGAAAGAAGAACCGCATTTTTTTATAGCTCTCCGCTTGATTGGAGGTCTGATGAGAGTGACGCGCCGATAATTCGGGGGCGAGGACGCGTCCTTCATGGCAATGCGAAGTGGGATAGCTCGTTCCGCGACTTTGCAACGGGCTAATATATATCAACACGAATTAATGAGGTTATGCTGAAGAACACGCCTAAGATTTTTTGATCGCCGGCAACCTACTGCGCGCCGGCGCCAGAGAGACTTCGATGAGCTCCCGCGCGAAGCAGGAGCTTCATCATGTCCTGGGTCCTGACAATAATTCTGATCGTTTTAGCGTTCTTCTTGTGCGCATCTGGCCTGTGCGAATGGGTGGCGAGGCGTATAGGTCGATCGCCTAAACGGCTTCGCGAGGTTGGCCGGGATCAGACAGGATCCAGACCGGCGGAATGGGATTACTGAGCGAAGCTAGACGCCTGAGGGCGTCTATCGTGGAGCCCCTCGGTGCGGGTAAGTACGCTTGGGCCTCAAGAACGGGCAGGCGTTCGTCGAGTTTGATCCAGGTTGTGGTCGCAATCACCTTGATTGTTATGGTGCATCCTCACCACTGGAGTGCTCCTCATCGTGACTAAATGGATCGTCACCATTGCGGTACTGGCCGGAGTCATTTGCGCCGCTCTCCTTCTGGCAGAATGGCTATGGCGGAGCCGGGTTCGCGCTGCGCGCAAGTCGAGAAAGATAATTCCTTTGGACGACTAGGAATTGCGCATGGCCGACCCGCTCCCTGATCGCGCTGAAGCGATCATCGACGACTTCGCTCAGCGCCACGGCCTTACATCGGCTCAACCTCCTTGACGGCGGGCAGTCGAACCGGCCAAGGCACTCGGTCATGCGGAAGAAGGATCTCGGCGCGCCGTCGGACGAGATCGGGCCATGGCGGGCAAGACACCAGGCGCCGCAGCGCAAGCATCTGTTCGATCGGATCAAAGGTGTTGTCCCAGGCAGCCACGCGAGCACGCGTCCCGAGTCTTGACGATCGAACCGCAAGTTCTGCCGTCGTGCGCGCCGACCGACCAAGGCACGGCGCGCGGCCCTCGCGCACGCTGGCCGCTACTGCCGCGGCGCGCGATGCGCTTCGGAGTGCCGCGAGCCGTACCCGCGCTCAAAGCGGCGGTCCGGGATCACCCAGGCGAGAGAAACCGCGATGTAAAGCGCGATGGCGACCCATGGCGAGACGAAGGCCGCGGGGATGCCGAGGCCGTAGCAAAAGAAGCTGATCCATTCCTTCCTGCGCGAGCCGACCACGGCCCGAATTCGCGACTCCGTGCCTTCCGCGAGGATCAGCTCACGTTCAAGCCAGATGTATCCCAGCGCCGCCATTACCGTCACCGCACCGTAAGCCGCAACCGGTTGCGGAGTGATCCCTGCGAGGCCGATCCACCGGATCACGAATGGCATCAAGGTCAGCCAGAAAAGGAGGAACAGGTTCGCCCAGAGCGCACGTCCGTTCACTCGGCTGGCAGTAGAAAGCATATGGTGGTGGTTGGTCCAGAAGATGCCGATATTGATATAGGCAAGCGCATACGCGACGAGCAGCGGAATCGCGGGCCGAATTGCGTGCCAAGCGTCGGTGGCGGGAACGCGCAGATCGAGGACCATGATGGTCAGGGCGATCGCCAGCACCGCGTCGGTGACGGCCATCAGCCGGTCGGTCTTCATGGCGAGCACCCCGATGAATTGAAGTTGCTATCCTGACCGCTCGCGCGCGGACGCGCATTGACGCCTGTCAACGGCATCTCCGGCTCTCCCGCTGCCGCCGCCTGCAAATGCTGCCGGGTAGCATGCGACTCACTGCGGACGTTACGGGGCTCCGACGACAGGAGTCCCATTTCAGCGCTGTTCGCTCGGGGTGCGGCGGGCGCGGGAGCCAGCACACGAATTCACCGACGCGGGCCGCGCGAGAGCCGCCAGGCCCGCAACAACATCCATGCTGCGGTCCAGACCATACCGACGGTCGCCGGGAGGATCACCAGTATGGGGACCAGCACGGTCACCACCGCGGCGGCGATCAGCCCGAGACCGAGCGACAGAGCGACTCTGCGCTCCGTCGCGGGGAGAGGGCGAACACCGCTGATGACTGCGCCGCTTTGGCTTCCGAAGGACAGCGCGCTCGCCGCCAAGGCGCGGGCACCGCTTTGCCGACGAACCGGCGGACGCGCAGTTGCGGGGCGGACCTGGCCCAGCGTGAGGACTACCTCGGTCGAATTGCGAAGGTCCGCCAGGAAGGTCGCTTCCAGCGCGCGTGCGAATTCCGTGTCCTCTATCAACAGGTCGAGCTCGTAATTGGCCCCCCAGCTTGTGAGGTTGAGGTTCGTCGAACCGACCCGGGCCCAGCGGCCATCATAGACCGCGGTCTTGGCGTGAAGCATCGTGCCGTTCCATTCGAACACGCGAATGCCGGCTTCGAGCAGCGGCCGGTAATGGGCTCGCGTGAGCGCCTGTGCCACTGGGACATCGCTTGATCCGGGCACGAGCAAGCGAACGTCTACACCGTCGTCGGCGGCGTCGACCAGGGTGCGGAGGAAGCTGGGCGTGGCTACGAAATAGGCGTCGGTCAGCCACAGATTGCGGCGTGCGACACAGGCGATCAACTGGTCGACACGGTAGGTCTGGTACCGTCCCGGCGATTCACCGAGCACGCGAATTGGCGCGCTCCCCGGCGAAGCGAGGCGGACGCGCGCCTCGGCGGCCGTGATGCACCCTCCCGCCGCTCCCCAGCTTTCGGCGAAGGCCCGGTCGATGTCGGCCACTGCCGGGCCCTCCACTGCCACTCCGGTGTCGCGCCAAGGCGCTTTCCCCTTCTTGGGATCTCCGAGCCAGATATCTGCGATGCACAGTCCCGACACGAAACCAATCTCGCCATCGATGGTGATGACCTTGCGATGGTCGCGGTGAAGCCAGGCGAAGGGCATGGACAGACGTGGGGGATTGTAGCGGCGCACCTCGACGCCGGCATCGCGCAGCCTCGACCAGTAAGCCGATGAGGTCCAGGCGAAGCTGCCCAACCAGTCGTGGAGGAGCCGAACTGTTACCCCGGCCTGCGCCCGGGCGATCAGGGCGTCCGCGAACAGCCGCCCCAGCGAATCGTCGGCGACGATGTAATTCTCGAAGTGGATCCGCTTCTGCGCGGTAGAGATCGCCTTCAGCCAAGCCGGATAATTCTGTTCCGCGTCAAGCAGGAGGCGGATCGAATTACCCGCCGTCAGCCGGCTTCCGGTGATACGGTCGAAAGCGCGGCTGAAGACGCCTTCGCCGGAGCCGACCGACTCGTCGAGGCGATCAGCCATGATCGGCCCGCCTTCGCGCCTTTAATTGCTGGTCCAAGGCACGCACAGTTTCCAGGCCCCTTGAGATCTCATTTGATCGGCGGCGACGGCCGGCGAGCCCGCTGCTCATCTGCCGGCCGCATGCGGCATCGGCAGGCGGGTGAAACTGACGGTCGTCAACGCAGCGAGCTCCGCCCCCGCAGGCTGGCCAGCGAGTCCGTCAGGCAAATGCATCGGCTAACAGGGAACTGAGGGCAGGGGGGAATACCGCGTCGTCACCCGCTTTCCGGCTCAGCGGTCACGGCGACGAGATCCCATCCCCGAGCCGACGGTCCACTCGAACTTGCGCCACGTCCGGAACCGGACCGTCAGCTGGCGGCCATGCCGGAACGATGCCACCCGTTGAACAGCGTGCGGTTGACTGTTGAATTCGAATCCCAGACCGGGTATCGAACTCAGGTCGCAAAGGCGTCATTTTAAAGGGAAATTTTCACGTGGCTCCAAACGTGGGCCTGGAAGAGTAGAGTGTGATTTCGTTTGTTGTGATTCAAGCATTTACTGCCTGAGTTCGAATCCCACCCTCTCCGCCAGAAGCTGACCGCTATATCGCAGACAATGGCCTCTGACGCAGCACACAGCGCACGCCTGCGCGCACTCCGTGTGACGCGATGTAACCTGCCGATTACCGTAATTTACTTACGAGCAGACTCTCTCTGGCGGAAATCCTCCCGCCTGGATTACTGGCGCCGGTACGCTTTGCCTGCGCTGCTCGCAGAGCTTACGAAGACACTATGGGGAACATAACAATGAGGATCGTCATCCTGCACACGGTCGGGGGTTCGGGCACATCGTCACGCAAGCGCCAGCAGACAACTCGTCTTGGGGCACAGGCCATCTCGGCCCTGCTACTCACCACGTCGACTGTCGCCTTCGCCCAGGATCCGGTCGCTGAGACCGATGTCGAGGAAACCAGCCAGCAGGAAGGCTCGGCCGCCGAAGTCGCTCGGAATACGATCGTCGTCACCGGCACGGCGACACCTGTCGAGCGCCAGAAGATCGGTAACACGCTGACGGTCATCGAAGGCGAAACCATCGAGACCAAGCGCACCGCTTACCTGCAAGACATCCTCCGCGAAGTTCCTGGCCTGGCCGTGAACCAGAGCGGCTCGTTCGGCTCGCTGACACAGGTCCGCATCCGCGGTGCGGACGGCAATCACGTGCTGGTGTTGATAGACGGCATCGAGGTCTCCGCCGTCGGCTCGGGTGAGTTCGACTTCTCGTCGCTCCTCGCCAACAACATCGACCGGGTGGAAGTCCTGCGCGGTCCGCAGAGCGGCCTCTACGGTTCGAACGCCCTAGCCGGCGTCATCAATGTCATCACCAAGGGCGGCGATGGCCCGTCGCTTGATGGCTTGCTTGAATACGGCTCGTTCGACAGCGTGTTTGGCCGGGGTGCCCTCACCGTCGGAGACCGCGAGACGTTTGTCTCGGCGAATGCGATCTATCGCCAGACCGATGGCGTCAGCTCCGCAGCGATCGGAACCGAGCCGGACGGCGATAAGAACCTGACCCTCTACTTGCGCGGCGGCGCCAAGCTTGCTGACATCGCGCGGATCGACGGCACACTGCGGTTTGTCGACAAGGACACCGATACCGATGGCTTCGACTTCTCTGGCGGCCCCAACCAGGGCCTCGCCATCGATGACGACAGCTATTCGAACACCGAAGATTGGTCCGGCGGGCTCGCTCTTACTGTCGAACCGATCGACCGCTGGGAGAACGTCTTTTCGGTCGCTTACTCCCATGACAATAGCGTCGGCGGAGCAGGCGGTTTCGACATTTTCGGCAGCGAGGGCGAGCGGCTCAACCTCTCGGCGAGGAGCACGATCGGCTTCGATACGCCGTCATTCGCGAACGCCACCCACCATGTAACCGTGTTCGTCGAGCATGAGGAAGAAGGCTACCGCAACACCTTCCCGTTCGATCCGAGCCAGGAAGCCCGCCAGGAGCGCAGCCTGCTAGGCTATGGCGCCGAATATCGCCTCGACCTATTCGACAGCCTGTTCCTGCGCGGTGCCATTCGGCACGACGAGAACGACGATTTCGAGGACGCCACGACCTACAGCGTCTCGGGGTCCTGGGTGTTGGGCTCGACCCGATTGCACGCCAGTTACGGCACCGGTGTGACCAACCCGACCTTCACCGAGCAGTTCGGCTACATTCCAGGAGAATTCGTCGGCAACCCGGACTTGTTGCCTGAACGGGCCAAGGGCTTCGACTTTGGTGTCGAACAGCGCCTGTTCGACGACAAGCTTCTGTTCGATGCGACCTACTTCAACTCGACGCTCAGGGACGAGATCATCAGCGTCTATCCCTCGGTCGAGAACGACCTGGGCGAAAGCAACCGTGAGGGCATCGAACTGGCGGCGCGGGTCAACCTCGGCTCGATAAGCTTCGGCGGCAGTTACACTTATCTCGATGCCACCGACCCTGACGGCGGCGAGGAAGTTCGCCGACCAAAAAACCAGGCCAGCTTCGACGTCACGGGCCGCTTCGGATCTGAGGACCGGGTGAGTGTCAGCGCCGGCCTGATCTATAACGGCGAGATGCTCGACGTCGATTACCGCAACTACTTCACCAATGGCTTCGTCGCGGAAAAGTCGCCGCTCGAAGCCCACACTGTGGTGCGGCTAGCCGGCTCCTACAAGCTCAATGAATCGGTCGAGTTCTTCGCCCGGTTGGAGAACGCCCTCGACGCCGATTACGAGGAAGCTCTCAGCTATGGTGCGCCGGGAAGGGCCGTCTACGGCGGTTTAAGGTTCGTCCTTCCCTAGGCGGTCGCGAGACATAAAAAGGCGCCATATCGGCAGGTACAAGGCGCGCTGCTGTGGTGCCAAACGTTGGAGTCTCAAGCGCGCCAATGAGTTAAGCCGCGACAGATCAGAAGCGATGCCGTGACGAGCGCGTCACTGGATATTGCCGTCTCGCCAATTTGTAATATGGCATAGCGAACTTTTCAGGAGAGCTGTCATGAAGTTTGAACGGATCAACCCGCTGACTGGCGACGTAGCGTCGTCGGCTGCTGCTATGAAGGCGGGAGACGTTCCGGCGATCGCCGCAAAGGCCCAGGAGGGGTTTTTGGTGTGGTCGCAGATGGGCCCGAACGCTCGCCGCGCGGTGCTGATGAAGGCGGCCGCCGCGCTGGAAGCGAAAAAGGAGGAATTCGTCGCTGCGATGATGGGTGAGATCGGCGCCACTGCCGGGTGGGCCATGTTCAACCTCGGCCTGGCGGCTTCGATGGTGCGAGAGGCCGCGGCGATTACCACTCAGATCAATGGCGAGGTGATCCCGTCGGACAAGCCCGGTTGCATGGCGCTGGCCTTGCGCGAACCGGTGGGCGTGATGTTGGGCATCGCACCGTGGAATGCGCCGATCATCCTTGGCGTGCGCGCGATCGCCGTGCCGCTGGCTTGTGGCAACAGCGTGATCCTGAAGGCGAGCGAAAGCTGTCCTCGCACTCACGCGCTGATCATCGAGGCCTTTGCCGAGGCCGGCTTCCCCGAAGGCGTGGTCAACGTCGTCACCAATGCGCCGGCTGACGCTGCCGAAGTGGTGGGCGCGCTGATCGATGCACCGCAAGTGAAGCGGATCAACTTCACCGGATCCACGGCAGTGGGCAAGGTCATCGCCAAGCGCGCGGCCGAGCACCTCAAGCCCGCCCTGCTGGAACTGGGCGGCAAGGCGCCGTTGATCGTGCTCGAAGATGCCGATCTCGACGAGGCGGTAAAGGCGGCTGCATTCGGGGCCTACATGAACCAGGGTCAGATCTGCATGTCGACCGAGCGGATCATCGTGGTCGACGCAGTGGCAGACGCGTTTGCGGAGCGCTTCAAGGCCAAAGTCTCCACCATGGCGGTGGGCGATCCGCGCGATGGCAATACGCCGCTCGGCGCCGTCGTGGACCGCAAGACGGTCGAACATTGCTATGCCCTGATCGAGGATGCCGTGGCCAACGGCGCTGAGCTGCTGACCGGTGGTGAGACCACGCACAACGTGCTGATGCCGGCTCATCTGGTGGACAAGGTCACGCCTGACATGAAGCTGTTCCGCGACGAAAGCTTCGGTCCGGTGGTGGGCATCACCCGCGCTCGTGACGAGGCGCACGCGATCGAACTGGCGAACGACACCCAATACGGCCTGTCCGCCTCGGTCTTCACCCGTGACACGGCCCGCGGCCTAAAGGTGGCGAGGCAAATTCAGTCCGGCATCTGCCACGTCAACGGCCCCACCGTGCATGACGAGGCGCAGATGCCGTTCGGCGGCACGAAGGCGAGCGGCTATGGCCGTTTCGGCGGCAGGGCGGGGATCGACGCCTTCACGGAACTGCGCTGGATCACCATCGAGACCCAGCCAGGGCATTACCCTATCTGAAGACGGACGATGCGGGCGGGACGTGAGTCTCGCCCGCCTCACCAAACGTGACCGGGGGACCGCGCGCGCCTTCGCCCTCCACTATAATTGTTCCGGAATTCTGCCGAGGCCGCGCTGCCCTTGGTGGCCGCGGCACCTCACTTCGCAAAAAGATCTTCTTTATCAGTGGTGTATCCGGCTGAATCCACAGATGCACTACGTCATGATTCAAGTTTGGGTACATGGCAAAAGCCTGCGTCGAAAGTGACGTAACGTTACCCAAAATATAGCTGGATCATTGCATTTTTGAATCGTTGTTCGGCGTCAATATGTAAGTACTGATGGTGCGGTCTGCCCTGAATTTGCCAGGGATATACCCATTTTACCTCACCCCGGTGGCGGGCATTGCCTGTTTTACCTTTTGTTCCGATCAAATATCGAGCGCCTGACTTTCGGCCGCTGGGAGGAGCGGACACGAAAGCAGAAGGAGAGGAGTCGTGGTGCGAGCCTCGACGATGCATTCCGACCATCTGGCGGCAGACAGCCTGTTCCAATTGGCCACACATCATCTGGGTTGCCCAATGGCTGTTCTGAGCCAGCACAAGGCTCAGAGCGAACAGGCAAACGTCTTGGCCGTTTTCAACATGGGCGACGAATTGGCCCATGGCATCGCTCACTCGATCCACCATGCTGCGGCATTCGATCATTGGCTGCCGGAAGCCACTGCGCCGCTGTGCGAACCGTTTGACATCGAGAAGGAGTATCTGCCCGAGGCGGCACGCGGCGGCGGACGTTTCACTTTCGTCTGCCAGGTAGAGCCGTCGTTCTTCCTGGCCTTGTCGGTGTGTCGTCTCGACCCCGAACCCTATTCGATGCGGGTCCTGGCAGCGCAGGAGATTCGCGGCTGGGTCGAAGCGCATCTGCGATTGCTATGGCAGTCGAAGCGGGATCGCGGGCGTGCGGATGTCATGGCCCAGACGCTGGACCTGTTCGACTTCGGAACCTTCCTGCTCGATCCGGAAGGCAACATCATCTTCGCCAATGACCGAGCCTGGCAGTTGCTCGAGCTGGGCGAAGGGCTGCGGCGCGCGGGCCAGTCGGTGACGGCGACCGACTTCGATAACGCGGTGCGGCTGCAAAGCGCGATCCACCATCTCTCCCATCATGAAGAAGGGACGAGTTGCGAGGTCGACTCATCGCTGATGCTGATGCACCGGACCAACGCCCGCCCACTGGTGGCCGTGTTGTCGCGGCTGGCGGAGACGGAGCCCGGAAACGGCGGAGCGGCGACAGCGCTCTATGTCGTTGATCCCGACGTCGATACGGGCCCCTTGGCGATGGCCCTGTGCCGCGCTTACGGTCTGACCGCTACCGAGGCTGGCCTGGTGATCAAGTTGGTGGGCGGGCTGACGATCGATGCTGCCGCGCGCGACATGCGGATACAGACCCAGACGGCGCGTGCCTATTTAAAACAGATCTTTGCGAAGACCGATACGCACCGTCAGGCCGACCTCGTGCGGGTCATCCTTGGCGGCGTCATTCGCATCAGGGCGTCGGCCGCGCTCCCCCCTCAAATGGGGGTAATGATTCTCCCCGCTTGAGGGCAGTGCGAGCACTCGTCTGGGGCTAAGTCACGCATTCGGAAGGGGATAGTATTGCAGTGCTGCGACATCGGAACGGGCGAGGGTGTCGCCGAGTGCCTTGTTTCAAACCGCAAAGGATCCCAACATGAGACATCTCTTGCTATTGACCGCCTCGATCGGTGCAGTCGCACTCGCCTCGGGAGCCGCGCTGGCTCAAACCGCCGACGTAGGCGGAGCCTTGGCTACCGCCGACAACGGCGCTACGGCAACGGCGACCGACAGCTCTGCCGACACCACCACGGACAACTCGAACTCGAGCGATTCCTCGGGCCTCGGCTCGGCCAACAATGGTGGCACCTCCGCTGTAACGACGGACATCGACGCAAGCGACAACAGCGACAACAGCGACAACAGCAACAACAGCGACTCTAGCGGTCTCGGGTCTGCCAATAATGGCGGCACCTCAGCGGTAACGACCGACGTCGATGCAAGCGATAGCAGCAACAGCAGCGATTCAAGCGGCCTTGCTTCCGCCAACAACGGTGCCACTTCGAACTTCGCGGTTGATGCCCATGACGAAAGCAACAACAGCGATTCAAGTGGCCTTGCTTCCGCCAATAATGGCGGCACCTCGAACTTCGCCGTCGACGCTCATGATGAGAGCGACAATAGCGATAACAGCAACAACAGCGATTCGAGTGGGCTTGCTTCCGCGAACAACGGCGGCACTTCGAACTTCGCCCTTGATGCTCATGACGAGAGCAACAACAGCGATTCAAGCGGCATCGGCTCCGCCAATAACGGTGGCACGTCGAACTTTGCCGTGGCTGTTGATGCGAGTGACAACAGTAACAACAGCGACGCCAGTGGCGTCGGTGCGGCCAACAATGGCGGGACCGCCACCACCACCTACACCACGCTGACCACGGCTTCGACGCTGGCCGGCTCGGTGACGGGCGGCGAGGTCTATTTCTGGCAACCCGCAAGCGGCGGTAACGCCGGCATTGGCGGCGACGGCTCAGGCGGCGCGGCCGATAACGGCGGTACCGGTGGAGCAGGCGGCACTGGCGGTACCGGTGGCGACGGCGGCGACGCCGGCTCGCCGGTCATGTCCTGGGACGTCGCATTCGACAACGGCGCGTTCTCGAACTTCGCCGGCCTGAACGCGATGAACGTCAACACGGGTGTGTTCGCTTCGCAGAACGCCAGCATCAACGTGGGTGCGAACATCGGCACGTTCACTGTTGGACAATAAGCATTGGAAAGACCGGCCGCCTTCGTGGCGGCCGGTCCTTTTTCGCCTCATATGCGAAGGAGGGACACGCCCGTGACCCGCTCCCATTTGCTCGCGGCCGGGATTGTGATTTCCGGCCTTCTTCATGCTGGACCCGCACTCGCTTCCGACGAACCGGATCCGGCCGCCAACACCCAGAGCGTTCTGGACGAACCGAAAGCCGCTCCGGCAGAAGCGATCTCCAACGCTGAGATCACCAGCGAACTCGCTGCCGTGCTGGCCAAACCATTCGCAACCGCCGCTGTCGCCGACGACACTCGGCTTGCTCAAGTCAACGGGATGGCTGACCTCAACGTCCTGGAGCAGAACATCAACGTCAGGAACACCAGCACCGTTTCGGGGAACATCATCAACGGTGACCCGACGACAGGAACCATCTCGATCGACGGCGCTTCCTTCGGTGGCTTCAACGGTCTGGCGATGGTCAATGCCAACACTGGCAACAACGTCTCAATCAACTCGGCGATGAACGTAAATGTCGCCATCCAACCATAGGACCGCCTGCGTACTGGCGGTTAGTCTGATGCTGACAGCTTGTGCCGATAATCCAGTGCGGCCGACAGGCAGCACTCTGAGTTTGGCCAGCGGCGACTATGCCTTGCCGACCAAGAGCATGGTCGAGCGCCGGTATCTTACCGTCGTGCGGCAGCAATACGATTTCAGCTGTGGGTCAGCCGCGCTCGCGACCCTGTTGCGCTACCATTACGGCGATCTTCAGAACGAACAGACGATCTTCGTCGGCATGTGGAAGGAGGGAGACCGCGCGCAGATCAGGCGGCTGGGCTTCTCGCTGCTCGACATGAAGCGCTACTTGAACGCGAGGGGCATCAAGGCTGACGGCTATGTCGTGACCCTGGCCGATATCGAGCGAACCGGCATCCCCGGCATCGCGCTGATCGATATGAAAGGGTACAAGCATTTCGTCGTCATCAAGGGCGTGGAGAACGGCCAGGTCCTGATTGGCGACCCTTCGCTCGGCATCCGTCTGATTGATGAAGAACAGTTTGCCCCCATGTGGAACGGCATCCTGTTCGCGCTCTCCGACGCGCCCGAGCGCGGCAAGAGCAGCTTCGGGCGCGAAGAGGAGTGGAACCTCGTGGCGCGTAGCCGGGCTACCATACTGATGGAGCCAGCCAGCCTGCAGGCGCTATGGCTGACCCGCGCGCCGCCCTATCCGGTCGAGATGTAGGAGGCAGCCGTGTTTACGAGGCGCTTCAAGCGATGGTGCATCTGCGGAGGCCTGCTCCTCGGCTCGGCCGCCCCTGGGTGGTCGCCGGCCTTGCACGCCGAAACATCGCCGTTCCCGGCCCAGGCACGCGTAACCGATGAAGAGCTCGATGGGATGCGCGGCGGTTTCGTATTGCCGAACGGAATGGATGTGGCGGTGGGTATCGACATTCAGACCCTGGTGAACGGGGCCCTGGCGCTGCGCACCGTGCTCAATACCGCCGACACCGGGCTTCCGTTGGTGTTCACTGGAACGGGTGGCGCGACGTCGGCCGCTGCAGACGAGGGCACGGTCACCACCGTTCCTGGCGTCGGAGTGGTTCGTGTCGTGGACGGCCCGGCTCCGCCGGCGGAGGCCGGCAGCGGACAGCAACAGATTGAGCTCACCCCCAACGGTCCAGCAGTTCAGACCGCGGCGGGATCCGTCCAACTGGCAAAGGACGAAACTGGATCAATAGTGGTACTAAGCGGCAATTCCCTTGAATTACGTCATATTATCGGTAACTTCACCGGCACTCTCATTGCCAACACAGCAAATGACAGATCGATAGATACTGTAGTTACACTCAATATCGATCTGAGGAATTCGGCGGTACCGGTCGGTAACGCGATGCTCCGTTGGGAATCGGTTGCGGCCGATATAGTGGGTCGTAGCGTTCGTTGATCCCGACCCGGTCGCCGGGGAGATGTCGATGAGAGGGTTGCTAACCGGCACGTCGCTGCTGATCGCCATAATACCCATGCCGGCGCTAGCGCAGGCTAACACGCCGGCATCCGAAGCCTCTCCCGAGGCATCCGAGTTGGCCCGGCTCCAAGAGCAGATCGCAACGGAGCGCCGCGCGCTTCAGGAACAGCGCGAAGTTCTCGATGCGCAGGAGCAGCGCCTCCTGCTGCTCGAAGAAGCGCTGCTCGACAAGATGCGCGGTGCCGGTGTGCAGACTGTTCGGTCTGCGGAGGCAGCGCCGGGTGTGCAGAGCGCGCGTCTGGCCCAGGCCGCATCCGCGGCGCAAGCGCCACCAGCTGCACCGACCTCTGCCGCCCAACAAGCCGACGAAAGCGTTTCGAGCGTTGGTGAGGCTCCGGCCGAACGCCCGATCCAGGAAGTTGCTGTGCTGGCCGACCAAGGCAGCGTGCTCACCCGCGCGGGCCGGATCACGATCGAACCGACGTTCGAATATGCCCGCGTCGACCGCAACCGCTTCGTCTTCCGCGGTATCGAGATCCCGCAGTCGGTCCTGGTGGGCGTGTTCGACATCAACGAAAGCCGCCAGGACGTGCTCAGCGCCGCCATCGTTGGCCGGTTCGGGGTGACGAGCAGTTTCGAGATCGGCGCCAAGGTTCCCTGGATCTACCGCGAGGATGCCGCGGTCCTGATCCCGCTCGTCCAGAACCCACCGCAGTCGGGAGCGGGCACGATCAACACGTCCGCGAAGGGCAAGGGGCTTGGCGACGTCGAACTGATGGCGCGCTACCAGTTGACCAATGGCACCGGCGGCTGGCCGTTCCTGACCGCCAATGTCAACGTGGTGGTCCCGACCGGGACGAGCCCGTTCGAGGTCCCGCGCGACGCGCTTGGCAACGCGACCGAGTCCGCGACGGGCTTCGGCTTCTGGAGCGTCCAGCCCAGTGTCACCGTCTTGACGCCCACCGATCCGGCCACGCTGTTCGGCGTGCTCGGCTGGAACTACAACCGGGGCAAGGACGTGAACACGCGCATCAGCGACGCGCAGATCGATCACGTCACTCCCGGCTCCGGGCCCAACGCGACTGCCGGCATCGGCCTGGCACTCAACGAGCGCACTTCGATCAGCTTCGCTTATGCCCACAACTGGGTCTTCTCGACCGAAAGCATTGTGCGGCCGATCACCGTTCGCAACGGGATCCCGACAGTGGGTGATCCTATCGTGACCAAAACTCGCGACCTCCAGATCGGGCGCTTCCTGTTTGGCGTGAGCTATCGGCTCAACGAGCGCACGATGATCAATTGGACGGTTGAAATGGGAGTGACCGACGACGCCTCCGACCTGCGGACGAGCTTGCGGATTCCGTTCAATTTCAACTGAGCGGCGGCGGGGAGCGGGCGCACGGCGACGCGCGCCGGAAAGGGCTTTCGGCTGGGTCATGGTTTGGTCCTTGAGGAGGGGGCTACGCGCGGCGGTGACTTCGAATCACACCATCGCGAGGTTCGCTTTTTGTGCCAAAATAGCGTTGCGATGTCAAGGATAATGTGCCAAAACGGTTAGCGTAAGTGTTCTCAGGAACCGATGTGAGGCGATCGGTTAGCGGCCGATCGCCTCTCGCACTCTCAAGGCTTCAGCGTCTGCCCGGAGACCTTCGCGCTGCCGGTCAGCGCCATCGTGCCGGCATCGGTGCCGATCGCGACGTCGTAGTTGCCCGAGGGGATCACCCAACCGGACTTGCGCGTATCGTAGCTGGCCAACAGGCGGGGGTCGGCGGTCAGCGTGACCCGCTTGCTCTCGCCCGGGGCGAGATCGATTTTCTCGAACGCCAGCAACCGTCGCTCCGCCCCGCCGGGCTTGCCGGTAAGATAGAGCTGGACCACGTCCTTGCCCGGCTTGCTCCCGGTATTGGTCACAGTGACGCTGGCGGTAATCGTCTTGCCGCCCTTCACCTCGAGCTGGTCGTGGCCGAAGCTGGTGTAGCTCAGGCCGTGGCCGAACCAGTACTGCGGGGTGAGCGAGCGGCGGGCGAACCAGCGATAGCCGATGTCGGCGCCCTCGATGGTGTAGTCGACTGTCACGCGGTCGTTCGGTCCGGCGCCGGTGCCGGGGATCACCGGGCGGGGCAGCTGGCTTTCGTCCTTCGCCCAGGTCAGCGGCAGGCGGCCCGAGGGATTGACCTCGCCAGTCAGCACCCGAGCGATTGCCTCGCCACCGCGTTGACCCGAATACCAAGCCTGCACGATGGCGCCGACCTTGTCCTTCCACCGCAGGTTCACCGGGTTGCCGGTCTGCAGCACGACCACCGTGTTGGGATTGGCCGCGGCGACCGCTTCGATCAGAGCGTCCTGGCCATAGGGCAGGTCCATGCTCGGCACGTCCTCGCCTTCGCCGGAGGGCTGGTAGACGAACACGATGGCTACATCCGCGTCGCGCGCAGCGGCAGCGGCTGCGGCGGGATAGGCGCCGCTGTCGAAGCTGACCCGCGCATCTTTGAACCGCTCACGCAAAGCGCCGAGCGGCGCGGAGGGGTGGAACACGACGTTGGCGAACATCCCCATCATGCCTTCGCCGCCAAGCGGAACGCTGCGCAGGGGCGCGCCCGGTGCCCGCCAAGGGCTCGAGACTTGCGACGAACCGGTGCCCGAGGGAACGCCTCCGTCGGCGTGGCCACCGATGATGGCGATGTGCTTTGCCCCGGCGGCGAGCGGCAGCACGCCGTTGCGGTTCTGCAGGAGGACGATGGCCTCTTCGGCTTCGTGCTGGGCGATGGCCGCGTGGGCGGCATAGTCGATCGCGCCCTTGGCGTTTTCACGGTCGAACAGTCCGGCGGCGAACATCGCCGTCAACACGCGGCGGGTGGCGTCGTCCACTCGCGCGGTCGGAATGGTGCCCGCGGCCACGCCGTCCTTGAGCGGCTTGTCGAACCACACCTGCTTGTCGAGCTGCTCGCCCGACTGCTGGTCGAGCCCGGCGGTGAAGGCGCCGACTTCGTGCACCGCGCCCCAGTCGGACATGACGAAGCCCTTGTAGCCCCAGTCGCGCTTGAGGACCTGGTTGAGCAGCCAGTCGTGTTGGCAGCCGTAAGTGCCGTTGACGAGGTTGTAGGAGCACATCACCGAGCCTGGCTGGCCGCGCTCAATGGCAATCTGGAACGCGAGCAGGTCGCTTTCGCGCGCCGCCGCCTCGCCGATCACGGAATCGGCGGTCATGCGGTTGTGCTCCTGCCCGTTGAGGGCGAAGTGCTTCACGGTGGAGATCACGCCGTTGGACTGAATGCCGCGCACCGATTCACCGGCGAGGATACCGGCGAGCAGCGGGTCTTCGCCGACGTACTCGAAGTTGCGGCCGTTGCGCGGATCGCGCAGCAAGTTGACGCCGCCGGCCAGCTGGACGTTGATCTGCTTGGCGCGCGCCTCGCTGCCGACCATGCGGCCGCCTTCGTAGGCGATTGCCGGATTGAACGTGGCCGCCAGGGCGAGGCTCGACGGCAGCGCGGTCGACATGTCCTCCGCCCCGCGCACCAGCATGGGGTTGGTTACGCCGAGGCTGGCGTCGCTTTCCTGCAGGGCCGGAATGCCGAGGCGGGCGTTACCGGCGATGTAGCCGGCCGATCCGATCGCGCCGGGTGGAAGCGGGCCCGGGCCGAACGACATGCCCATCGGCCCGTGGAGCAGGGCGACTTTCTCGTCGAGCGTCATCAGTGCGAGCAGGAGCTCGGTGCGCTTTTCGGGCGAGAGGGTGGCGTCCATCCACGGCCGGGCGGTGGCGGCGCGTTCCTGGGCGACGATCGGGGCGGCCGTCAGGGTGGTAATGCCGCCCAGCAGGGCAACTGCGAGCTTCAGCGATTTCATGGATTTGGTCTCCGGACTTAGCGGGCTGCGGCGTCGAGTTCGGCGCCCCAGGGATCCTTCCCGGGAACGGCCTTGCCGTTGGTGGCAAAGTCCATGATCTCGTCTTTCGAACGGTCGTATTTCGGCCAGGCGGGGAGGCCCGCGCCATTGGGATTGCCGGTCTTGGCGAAGTTCACCAGGTAAGCGCTGATCGCCTCGCCCATGGCGTTGTCGCGCGGGGTGGTGCGGTCCTCGTACTTGATCGCCTGGGTGTCGAAGAAGAACGGGATGTCGCTGGCGTGGCCGGCGCCATCCTGGGCCGGAGCGCCTGCCGGTCCCGGAGGCGGGTTCTCGGCGACGTAGGAGAAGCGATAGGCGTAGACCGGTACGCCCTTGCCGGCGATGACCGTCGAGATGTTGCGGGCACCTGCGATCATCGGGCCGGTCTTGCCGCCGATGTCGGCGCTGGTCGCTCCGATCATGATCGGCACATGCGCGAACTGGCCCGAGCGATAGGCCGCGCCTGCGTCCATCGCGAGCTTGCCGTCGGCAAAGGGGCTGGCGAACGTGCGCGGGCCATTGGGGGCGAACAGAGCCATCATGCTGAGGCCGTCGGTCACTTGCTCAGCACTGAGCGCGCGGAGCTTGGCCAGAGCCTGCGGATCGTTCGCGGCGATGCCGAACTTCTGCGCGAAAGTGCTGCCGACCTCCTCGGTCGAGGCCAGGGTCGAGCCGCCCATGCCGCCACCGTCGCCGCCGGACATCACGACCGCGCGGTCGAACAGGCCCTCGGCCATCGGCGAAGTCACCAGGGCGTGGACCGACATGCCGCCGGCGCTCTCGCCGATGATCGTCACGTTCTCGGGATCGCCGCCGAAGGCCGCGATGTTACGCTTGACCCACTGCAGCGCGGCGAGCTGGTCCATGTAGCCGTAGTTGCCCAGCAGCCCGCCATCCTCGTTGGCCTTGGTCAGGGCTGGATGGGCGAATGTCCCGAAGCGCCCGACGCGGTAGTTGGCGCTGACGAACACCACGCCCTGCTTGGCCAATTCAGCACCCGAATAGGTCGGCGGAGAGGCGCCGCCGTTCACGAAGCCGCCGCCGTAGATCCAGAACACCACCGGCAGCTTGCCCTTGGCCCCCGCCGGGCGCCACACGTTGGTATAGAGGCAATCCTCGGCGGGAGGGGTGCCGAGCGGCGCCGCATCGCTGGGGAAGGGCACCTGCATGCAGTCGTTGCCATAGGCGCTGGCGTCACGCGCGCCCTGCCAGTGCGCCGCGGGCTGCGGGTTGCGCCAGCGCAGATCGCCCACAGGCGGGGCGGCGAAGGGGATGCCCTTCCAGCTCAGCACGCCGTCCGCGGACGTGCCCTTGAGCGCGCCGCTCTCGACCGTGACGGAGGTGTCTTGGGCAAGAGCCGGGCTTACCAGGCAAGCAGACGCAACCAGCGCGATGAACGGCAGAACTCTTCTCATGCAACCCTCTCCCAAGACATTGGCGTAGAGGTCACCGTCCACTCGGCGTACTCTCTCGCGCTTCCCTCTTACACCAGCTTTGGCGGGAGACAACGTTGTCTTAGCGAGGCGCGTCGCATCAGGCACGCGCGCTGGCCCGGCGGAGCATTTGCTGGCATACGATCTCCGGGGGAACGGAGAACGAGCGGTCAAATGGCGACCCAGAAGCGGCGTCCAACCATCATCGACATCGCCAAGAAAGCGGACGTATCGTTCAAGACCGTGTCGCGGGTGTTGAACGACCATCCGCGAGTGGCCGCGGATCTGCGCGAGCGCGTGCTGAAAGCCATGGCCGAGCTCAACTATCAGCCCAGCCTCGCCGCTCGCTCGCTGGCCGGCCGCCGCGGTTATTCGATCGCGCTGTTGGTCGACCAGTCTGAGTTCTTCCGCGAAGACGACGCCAACGCCTATTTCGCGCCATACCTCGTCGACCTTCAGGCCGGCGCGCTGACCGCTTGCCGCGAGTTCGGTTATCACTTCTTCGTCGAGCCCTACGACTTCGGCGCCGACGCCTTCCCGGGTGCCTTGCGCGCCCAATTGTCGAAGGTCGCGCTCGATGGCGTGATCCTTGCGCCCCCTTCGTCGGATAGGCTCGCCCTGCTCGACGCGCTCGAGGACATGGAAATACCCTATGTCCGGATCGCGCCGGGCACCGAGACAGAGCGCTCACCGTCGGTCTCCACCCACGAGTACGAGGGAACGGTGGCGATGGCGGAGCATCTGGTTTCGCTGGGTCATCGCCGGATCGGCATGATCTGCGGGCCCGAGACCCATATTGCCGCCGGCGTCCGTCTGGTCGCGTTCCGAAAAGCTCTGGAGGGCAAGGCCGAACTGATCCTTCACCCTGGAGACTTCACTTTCGCGGGCGGACTGGAGGCAGGCCGGGCTTTGCTCGATCGGGCGGATCGGCCGACGGCGGTATTCGCCGCCAACGACTTCATGGCAGCAGGAGCCATCGTCGCAGCGACTAGCCTGGGACTGCAGGTTCCGCGCGACGTTTCGATCACCGGCTTCGACGATTCCGCGATCGCCAATTTCATCTGGCCGCCGCTAACCACCGTGCGTCAGCCGATCCGAGCCATGGCGCGCGCGGCGATCGAATATCTCGTCGCTGTCGCCAGCGAGCGCGACAACCCAGAGCCGCGGACCGAACTTCCGCTCAAGCTGGTCATCAGGGAGTCCAGCGCCCCACCGTCGGGCGTGGCCGACAACGCCGATAGCTGAACTGACGCCCTCGGCCGCTTTACATTCTCGGCAACTTCGGACAGCGTTGTCTCAATTAGCCACGGGCGCAGCGCAGGTTTGTTCGCTTTCCCGAAGGTCCAGCCCGCCGGAGGGAAGAGGAACGATGACGCCGTATTCACTGCGAACGAAAGCCTGCACGGCGCTGGCGCTGGTCCTGGCCATCGGCTGCGCCGGATCGGCCTCGGCGCAGACCGAGATAGGCCTCCGTTCAAAGCCTTCGATCGAGGTCGATGGACAGAAGTTCCGCGATCTCGACGGTGACGGAAAGCTCGCGCCGTTCGAGGACTGGCGCCTCGACCCGCACAAGCGCGCTGAGGATATCGTGGCGCGGATGACCTTGGCCGAGAAAGTCGGGGCGCTGATGCACTCGACGCTTCCGGGTTTGGGTGGGACGCTGGGACGGTCGGATAGCTACGACCTCGAGGCCCTCGGCAAACTCGTGCGCGACAAGCATGTGACGAGCTTCATCACCCGCCTGTCGATTGCGCCGGCCGACCTCGCGCGGGCCAACAACACGGTGCAGGAACTGGCAGAGAGCACGCGGCTCGGCATTCCGATCACGATCAGCACCGATCCGCGCAATCATTTCCAGTACGTCCTCGGCGCTGCCGAGAACGCCAACGGCGTGACGCAGTGGCCGGAACTGCTCGGCTTTGCGGCCCTGCGCGATCCAGCGCTGGTCAGGCAGTTCGGCGACATTGCCCGCAAGGAATACCGCGCTGTCGGCATCCACATGGCGCTTTCGCCGCAGCTCGACTTGCTGACCGAACCGCGCTGGCCGCGCGGCACAGGGACTTTCGGCAGCGATCCTGCGCTCGTTAGCGAACTCGGCGGGGCCTATGTCGCCGGTCTCCAGGGCGGGAGTGCCGGTTTGCAGCCCAACGGGGTGATGACCGTGGTCAAGCATTGGGTCGGCTACGGCGCTCAGCCAGAGGGCTTTGACGCGCATAACTACTACGGCCGCTTCGCCCGGTTGGATGGATCGCTGGAGCAGCACATCGCTGCCTTCCGCGGCGCGCTGGACGCTAAGGCAGCAGGCGTCATGCCGGCCTATCCGATCCTGACCGATGTCGCGCTCGATGGAAAAGCGCTCGAAGCGGTTGGGCCGGGCTTCAGCCGGCAGCTGCTCGAAGGCCTGCTGCGCGGGCGCGAGGGTTTCGAGGGGATCATCCTGTCCGACTGGGCGATCACCCGCGACTGCACCGTTGGCTGCAGCGCCCCCACGCCATCGGCTCCGCAGCGGCCGCAGGACATCGCGACGTCATGGGGCGTGGAGGGACTGTCGGTCGGCCAGCGCTATGTGAAGGGGCTGCAAGCGGGGCTCGATCAGTTCGGCGGGACCGATGAAGTCCAGCCGTTGATCGATGCCGTGAACAAGGGCGAGGTGTCCGAGGCTCGTCTCGACCAGAGCGTGATGCGGATCATGCTGCCCAAGTTCGAGCTCGGCCTGTTCGATAATCCCTACGTGGTTCCCGAGCAGGCGGCGCAGTCGCTCGGCATGGCCGACGACATAGCTCTGGCGCGCCAGACCCAGCGCGAGGCGCAGGTCCTGCTGCAGAACCGTGGTGGCTTGCTGCCGGTTGCTGCTGCCGGGAAGAAGGTCTGGCTCTTCGGCATGGCGCCTGAAGCGGCAAAGGCGGCGGGCCTCGTGGTGGTCGATGATCCCAAGGATGCCGACTTCGCGATTGTGAGGGCAGAAACGGCGTCAGAGATGCTGCACCCGGATCACTTCTTCGGAAGTCGCCAGAAGGAGGGCAGGCTCGATTTCCGTGATGGCGACCCGGCCTATGAAGCCTTGAAGCGAGCAAGCGCCAGCGTCCCGACAGTCCTGGCGATCTTCCTCGACCGGCCGGCGATCCTCACCAACGTCCAGGACAAGGCATCGGTGATCCTCGGCAACTTCGGGGCCGACGATGCTGCGGTGCTCGATGTGGTCCTGGGCAAGGCCAGGGCGAAGGGGAAGCTGCCGATGGAACTTCCCCGCTCGATGGAGGCAGTCGAAGCGCAGAAGCCCGGCGTAACTGACGATTCCGTCGATCCGCTCTTTCCGCGTGGCGCGGGTATCGTCGGCTAACTGCCCGCGCGCTGCCGTGCCTTCAGCGTTGCCGCCAATCTCGCGAGCCCATCCTCGGTCCAGCCTGGCGGCTCGGTCACGGCAACCCAGGCATCGAGGTAGTGCTCGGCCGCGAACACGTGCCCGGTGCCGGGCGGCGTGCTCATCCCAGTGATCATGTCCACGCCCATTTGCGTGAAAGTGACTCCGGGTATCCACACGAATGACGGCGAGACATCAGGGGCGCGCTTGCCCCGCATCCACTCCGGCTCGCGGTAGAAGGAACTCGGCTCGAAGAAGGTGATCGGGTCGCTGCCGTACTGCAGATAGACGATCCGCATCGGGCCCCACCGCGCGCCGGGTTGGTTCAGCTGGTTCTCCTGGTTAGTGAACCGCACGATCGAGCCGTCACGGAAGCGCGGCAGCCAGACCGGTGATCCGGGCTCGCGGTTCTGGGTCGCCGAATTCCACAGCGGACTGGGGAAGGGCGGGCCAGCCCAGACGGCGCCCTGGATGGGATCCTCGATCACGTCGAACAGATCCATCGAGCTTTCCGAGCTCAAGGCGCCGAGGCTCAGCCCATAGAGGTACAGCCGCGGGCGACTATCCTTGGGCAGCGTTTTCCAGTGGTCGTAGACCTGCCGGAACAGGGCCTTGGCGCTATCGCTGCCGTAATTCGGTTCGACCAGCAACGAGAGCCAGCTGGCGAGATAAGAGTACTGGATCGCCACGCTCGCCACGTCGCCGCGGTGCAGGTACTCCAAGGTATCGACGGCGGCTGCGTCGACCCACCCCGTGCCGGTTGGGGCGATCACCACCAGCACCGACTTGTCGAACCCTCCGACCCGCTTGAGTTCGGCGAGGGCGAGCCTGGCCCGTTCTTCGACAGTGTCCGCCGAGTTGAGCCCAGCGTAGACCCGGATGGGCTGCTGGACTGCACCACCGGCCAACTGCGCGATATCCTCAATCGAAGGACCCGAGCCGATGTACTCGCGCCCCTGTCGGCCCAGGCTGTCCCAGGCGATCAGCGACGCGGCGCTTCCGGTCTTCAGCGTCGAGGTTGGCGCAGGCGCCTCGCGTTCGATCAGGGCATCGAGTTCGCGGAACGAGGAATCCATCATGTGCAGGCCGGTCCGGAACACGATGCCGGTCACGACCGCCCACAGGACGATCGCCGCGACCAGCGCGCTGAGCAGGACTGTGACCTTGCGCGGGAAGTGGCTGTCGAGCCACTTGGCCGAGCGGCGGAACACGATCCTTAGCCCCACGCCGCAAAGGAACAGCAGGCCGAAAGTAATCACGCTCACGAGGGCGACGGTGACCGAGTTCCAGCGCGACCAGGGCTCCATGCCGAACAGCGTGCGAATGTCGTTCTGCCAGCCCATCGAAAGCCACAGGAAGACCACCGCGATCAGCCCCAGCACGCCGACAATGATCTGCCATCCGCGGGGATGGGCAGGGTGCACCGTGTAGCCAAGGTAGGTCCACAGGCCGCGCAGGGCGAGGCCTAGGACATAACCAGCAGCAAGACCCAGCCCCGCCAATACGCCGAGCAGCAACGGGGGGCGGGGGGTCAGGCTCGGGGTGAGGGAGGCCGCGAAGAGAAGCGTCCCGATGGCAAGGCCGAACAAGGACCTGCCTGCGAGCCAGTTCTGAAGTGTTCGAGCCCTGAGTAATCCGGCCATGCCCAAACTCTATGAAGCGGCCCGATAGAATCCATGGGGGTAATTCCGGATAGGGCTCAGGACTTTCCTCAGACCTGTCTCGGCATCAGCTTTGTGCGGGACCGCAGTAGCTGTCGATGAACTGCTGGTGGCTCGGCATGGCGGCCACCCGTGCCGCGACCATTTGCCCGGCGTCCTCCAGCGTCTGCTTGAGCCGCCCGTCCTTCATCAGGGCGCCGACGCGGTTCCAGCCTTGCGGGGTCATGCGCTGGCCGAGCAGGACCTGGATCCAGCTGTCGACGCGGAAGATCTCGTTGGTGGACTGCCAAGCTTGGGCGCCTTGCGCGAAGGACTCCATTCGTTCGCGCAGGGTGTCGGGCACGTCGAGGTTGCGCATGTACTGCCAGAAGCTCGTGTCATCGCGTTCGGTCAGGTGGTAGTGCAGGATGATGAAGTCGCGCACCCGCTCGATTTCGTTCTGCGACAACTCATTAAAGCGTTCGCGCTGTGCAGAGCTGTCGGGCCCGAACGGGAACAGCTGGATCAGCCGGGTGATGCCGATCATGATGAGGTGGATCGTGGTCGACTCCAGCGGCTCAACGAAGCCGCCCGCAAGCCCGATGCCGACGCAGTTGCCGACCCAGGCCTGGCGGTGGCGGCCGGTGCGGAAGCGGATCGGGAAGGGATCGCGTAGCGGGCGGCCTTCGAGCGTGGCCAGGAACTGATCGAGCGCCGGCTGGGCCTCCATATGCTCGCTGGCGTAGACGAACCCGGCACCCATGCGATGCTGCAGCGGGATGCGCCATTGCCAGCCTCCACCGTGAGCGATGGCGCGGGTGTAGGGATAGGCGTCACCGACGCCCTCGCTCTGGGTTGCCCAGGCGGAGTTGGTCGGCAGCCACTTGCCCCAGTCCTCGAACGGGGTCTCCAGCGTTTGGCCGAGCAGCAGCGAGCGGAAGCCGGTGCAATCGATGAAGAGGTCGCCGGTGAGGCGGGTGCCATCCTCCAGGACCAGCACGGCGATGTCGCCGCTCTCGCCGTCGCGTTCGACATTGGCGATTTTGCCCTCGATCCGGGTGACCCCATCGTTCTCCGCGATCCGGCGGAGGAACTTGGCGTAGAGGCTGGCGTCGAGGTGATAGGCGTAGTTGAGCTTGGGATCGCCCTTGAGGTCCATCCGGTGCAGGCGCGCGGCTTCGTGCTCCAGGTAGTACTCGCCGATCTCACCGGCTTCCCCGCGAGCGCGGGCTTCGAGCCAGAAGTGCTGGAAGTCGGCCATCCACGTCCGCATCGGCATGGTGCCGAAACTGTGCAGGTAACGGTCGCCGTCGCGGGCCCAGTTCTCGAACGAGATCGCCAGCTTGAAGGTCGCCCGGCTCGCCTTCATGAACGCCTGCTGGTCGATCTTGAGGAACTCGTGGAAGGCGCGCGCCGTGGGGATGGTCGACTCTCCGACGCCGATCGTGCCGATCTCTTCGGACTCAACCAGCGTGACCTCGACCAGGCTGCCTAGCTGGCGTGCCAGTGCAGTCGCAGTGACCCATCCCGCGGTGCCGCCCCCTGCTACAACTACTCGGCGCGGTGCAGGGCGGTCGGTCATCGTTGTAGCTTCCTGGTCACGAGGGCGCGCAGGCGCCGTGCGAGAGTCTCATCGATCGAGGCGAGGGGCCCTTGGGCGGCTTCAGGCAAATGCTTGCGCGGCGTTTCCGGGTCGCCGAACACGTAGTAGTCGAACAGATTGCGCCAGGCGGCTTTCTCATCTGCGGGCCTGTCACGTAGCGACAGCAGGGCGTGGAGCAGCGTGACTTGCGGGCTGTCGACGTAGGCAGGAACGGCGTTCCACCAGAAGTTCACCAGCGCGTTGAAATCGTCGAGCGCCTCGACGTGGTGCCACCACATCGCCGGGTAGACCAGCACATCGCCGGGCTCCATCTCGGCAATCTGGGCGGCTTCGAGCGCGTTGGCGAAGCCGGGGAAGCGGTCGAGGTCGGGTGCGGAGAAGTCGACCATTGAGATGACCTGGCCACCCGGGGTCGGTTCAAGAGGGCCGGGATAGAGGTTGGCTGCCTGTTGCGGCGGGAACAGCGTGAAACGCCTGTGCCCGACGGCGCAGACGGCGATGTTGTGAGAATAATCGAAGTGGCAGGTCGCGGTGGTGCGATTGCCAAGCCAGACTGAGGCAAGGCCGGGGTGCTTCGCGAGGTCCGGGTGAATAGAAGCGAGATCAATCGCGATCTTGTCCCGCAGGCCGGGAAAATAGAGGCTGAGGTCGGTCGAACCGATGTAGATCGCGGGCGCCTCCGCCAGATCGCGCAGCGACAGTATCTCCTGCAGCACCGCATCGAGCGGCTCGCGCGAGGCGGCGAAGTTGAAGCCGTCGACTTGCGGCGTGTAGGCGAACCGCCCCTCGATCTCTGGCACGCCGCGATAGACGACCACCGGTTGGCCCGACCAGCCCGCAACCAGCATGTCCGCGGCTTGCTCGGGCGAAGCGAGGCCGGCCTCGACGAGCGGCCAGGCGGCGGCAGCGCCTTTGAACAGGATGGGCCGTCCGGAACTGACCACCTCGTCCCACCCTGCGCCGTGCGGAAGCGGACCCTCGCGGGTCTCCACATGGCGGCCGGTGAGCGCGGGTTTCGCCATATCAAGCCGCAGCGGCGAGTTTCCGTTGCTTGCGGGCAATCAGGCGCTGCATTGTCCCTAGCGACGAAGCGGCAAAGATGGCCACGTCCAGCAGCCCGGCGGCGTTGAGGCGAGCGAGGGCTTCGCCATCGAGGGCGGCGATCTTTTCCGCGGTGACCGCCAGGTAGCCGTCGAAGTCGATGGTTGAGTGCTCGCTGATCCGCACTTCCAGCTTAACCTCTTCGATCAGGCCGAGTTCGGTGAAAAGTGAGGACAGGGTTTCAGCAGCAGCGGCGCCAGCGCTAAGCGTTCGCAACGCCGACAGGGCGGCGTTGAGTGCCGGCGCGTCGCCACCGTGGGGCTTGAATACGGGGTCGCCGTCCTCTCCCTCGGCGGCGATGCGCGGATGGGCCAGGTCGATGTTGACCACGGCCTCGCCGTCGGAGAAGCCGACTTGGAACGGGCCGCGGCGGTACAGGGCAGGAATGTAGGCGGCGTCCCACCTGCCGCCGTCGAGGAACAGGTTCTCCTCGCGATCGAAGCCAAGGATGGCGACGGGCTGAACTTGGTCGTCCGATACACGGGCGAACAAGATCGGATATTCGCGCTGCACGTCCTGGAACTCGCTGGCGAAGATGGCGACCTGGTTCACGGCCTCGCCAAAATGCGGGCCATGGCCACGGCGCAGCTTTAGGGCGGCGTGTTCGACGTTATCCAGGCGGACTGTAGTGGTCATGGCAGCAATCAACTGTGTTGCAGAATTCGACGCGTCAGCAAAGCGAAAGGCCGTGCCTTGCGGGCACGGCCTTCCCCCTCACCTTACCGGTGACCGCAAGATCAGAACCGGTAGCGTGCGCCGAAGTAGAAGCGCCTGCCCTGCTCGGTGATGAACCACGGCTGGTTCTCCGTGCGGGCGAAGGTTTTCGTGCTCGATTCGGTGATGTTGATCGCTTCGAACGAGAGCGCGATGTTTTCGGTCACATCGTAGCTCAGGTTGAAGTCGAGCTGGTCATAAGCGGCCACGAACACCGGGTTGCGCGAACCGCCACGGCTGTTGTTCGACAGGTAGGAGTCGCGCCAGTTGTAAGCCAGCCGGGCAGAGAAACCGAAGTTCTCGTAGATCAGCGTGACGTTTGCCGTGTCGGACAGGCCGAGCAGGGCGAACTGGTCGGCGCTCGGCGCGGCCAGGATGTCGTAGCCGATATCGCCGTTCACCATCGTATAGGCGCCCGAGATGCCGAGACCCGTATCTCCGAGGAAATACTGACCGGCGATTTCGAGGCCGTAGATGTGACCTTCCTTGTTGTTGACCGGCTTCTGCACCTGGAAGGTGAACAACGGATCGGCGGCGTTCGGCGACACGTTGTAGGCCGTCAGGACCTGGTCAATGAAGGCCTGGCTGAGCGCGCCGTTCGTGAAGTTGGCCTGGAACTGCGCGCTGGCAGCGGCCAGGCCGACCTGGTCGATGAGGGCGGTCATCGTGAACAGGTTCACGTCGGACAAGTCGGCGCCAATACCGCGCAGGTAAGTCGCTGCGTCGCCCGAACGGGTACCTGCTGCGCCCGAACCAGCATCACGCAGGCCGAACAGTTCCTGGTTCTCCTGACCGGTGCCGACGAAGTTGCTCACGCGCTTGTCGAAGAAGCCGGCCGAAACGTAGCTGGTCGGTGCGAAGTAGTATTCGAGCGAAACGTCGAAGTTGTCGGACACCAGCGGCACCAGCAGCGGGTTGCCCGAACGGGCTGACGGCACGCCGCCGAGCAGGGTCGGACGGTTCGGGTTGTTCGACCCGATGTCGACCGCCGAGAACAGCGATCCGAAGTCCGGCCGGGAGATCGTCTTGCCGTAGGAAACGCGACCCTTGATGTCACTCGTGAAGTCGATCGAGAAGTCGAGGGCCGGCAAGATGTGGTCGTAATCGTGATCCAGCTCGTAGTTGATGCTGTTGGCGGCCAAGACCTTGGTGAAGTCGTTGTCCGCATCCCAGCGCAATTCGGAAGGCGGTATGATCACCGAGATCGACGTGGAATTGGTCCGCTCGTAGCGGACGCCGGCAACGATGTTGATCGGCATATGGCTCAGTTCGGTG
Organism: Altererythrobacter sp. Root672; assembly: GCF_001427865.1. Classification (NCBI taxonomy): domain Bacteria; kingdom Pseudomonadati; phylum Pseudomonadota; class Alphaproteobacteria; order Sphingomonadales; family Erythrobacteraceae; genus Altererythrobacter; species Altererythrobacter sp. Root672. The sequence goes on along the minus strand of NZ_LMHH01000001.1, from coordinate 1,681,302 downwards.
TTGACCTCGACCTGCGCGTAAGCCGCCCAGATCTGTTCCTTCACAGTGTTGTCCTGTTCACCGTTGACGCTGCCGAAGTTCGGATACTCGTTGCCCAGGAGGGTATAGAGCTGCGTCGCGTCACCCCGGAACGAATTCAGCAGAGCGCCGGTCGCCATCGGGTCGAACTTGTTGAATTTGCACGGCAGGCAGAATTCGCTCACGACGCCCGGAGCGAACTGTTGGACGTCACCAACGTGACCCACACCCCAGTCACCCAGCGCCTGGTAGGTGTCGGTGCGGGTCTGGTTCATGTCGTTGTCGCGATACGCAGCGCCAAAGGTCACGCGGTCGTCGTCACCCATTTCCCAGGCGCCGTCGAAACGGACCTCGATGGTGTCCTGCACCTGACGCGAAGTCGTGCTGCGCGCGACCTGCGAACCGAGGTCCGGCAAGTCGAGAATGCCATTGGCATTGCCGTTGCCGCCCGTCGCGGGATTGTCGTTGAAGGTGATCGACTGGACCGGGAAGCCGTCGATGATTTCCAGCGTCTGGCCGGCAACCCCCTTCTGGGCGATGGCGACGAGAGTCGAAGAGTGGCCGAGCGGGTTGTTCGGCAGCGACTTCGCCTTCGAATAATGACCGTCGAGGTACAGCGTCAGGTTTTCCATCGGCTCGTACTGGAGGTTGAGGCCGAACGACGCGAGACGATCCTCGATCGCACGATACTGCTGCTCGAAGCCGCCGTCCTTGGCGCCCGAGATGATGTCGGTGATCGAAATTGCGGTGGCGACATCGGTGTTGCCGTCAAACCCGACGTTGCTGAACGGCCGGTTGAGCCAGGTCGCCTGGTCGCTGCGCTGTTCTTCCGACTGATTCTGGAAGAACGTACCGTCGGCAGTGATCTGCAACACGTCCGAAGGCTGGAATTGCAGGGTTACCTGGCCGTTGATCCGCTCGCGCTGGAATTCCGAATAGTGCAGGCGCATGTCGTTCGGGAAAGACACCAGGGTGTCGGCCGAGGGTGGGTTGTCGAACGTAGTCGACGCATTCACACGGCCGCGGCTCGGGTCCGAGAACTGCGCGAAGGTTTCGACGTTCCAGTCATTGACCGAGGCCGACGGCGCCGAGTTGTTGCGCCGCTGCCAGCTGCCGAACAGGCCGATGCCGAACTTGCCATCGTCGCTGACCCAGTTGAGCAGGCCGGACACTTCCGGCGTAACGCGAGCAAAGTCGGTGTCGGTGGTGTCATAGACTGCCTTGGCGCCGATCGAGCCACTGAAGCCGGCTTCGCCGTCCAGCGGCTTGCGGGTGACGATGTTGATCGTGGCGCCGATACCGCCCGAGGTGACGGAAGCGCGCGCGGTCTTGTAGACCTCGAGCATGCTCACGCCTTCAGTCGCGACGTTCGAGAAATCGAACGAGCGGGTGGTGCCCGAAACGAAGTCGCCGTTCTGGTCCTGGCCGATCGAGGCGATGCTCGCCGTCGGGATGGCACGGCCGTTGAGAGTGACGAGGTTGTAGCCCGGGCCGAAGCCGCGGACCGTGACCTTCGAACCTTCGCCGTTCACGCGGTCGATCGAAACGCCGGTGATGCGCTGAAGTGATTCGGCGAGGTTGGTGTCAGGGAACTTACCGATGTCTTCGGCCGAAATACCGTCGACGACACCGTGCGATTCGCGCTTCAGGTCGATCGAGCGGTCGAGCGAGGCGCGTACGCCTGTGACGACGATCTCATTCTCCGCAGGCGGAGAATCCTGCGCCATTGCGGCGTTAGCGCTAACAAAACACGTCGCAATAGTGGCGATCGACGCCGACCGAACGAGCGCGGACAAGACTTTGGACCGGTTCATATGACATTCCCTCCCCTGGCTCGTGCCCTATGGGCTACGAGGCAAGCCGTTTAGACTTCGCAGGTAGCGCTACCAAAAGCGGGGTAGCGCTGTCAATCGGGCGTTAAGGTCAAAGCACATCTGTTGCCGTAACTGATGCGTAAAAGCAGCACTACGGGCCTGCGCGATACGCGGGGCCGATGGTTTATTGCTGTTGGGATGGCAGTCTGCGGCGGTGGCCGCGACCGTCAGTTCACCGTCGCGAACTGAAATCCGAGGTTGTCGAGCGCCTTGCGCAGTTCCTTGAGCGTGTAGGGCTTGCGGACATAGGCCTCGGTAATCGGGAACTCGTAGTCGGTCTCGCCCATTCCGGTCGCGTAGATCACTTTGAGGCCCGGAAGGATCTCCTTGGCGACACGGGCAAGTTCCCAGCCGTCGGTCATGCCTGGCATGCGGATATCGGTGAAGAGGAGGTCGAAAGTGCGGCCCTGGCGCAAGATCGCGAGCGCTTCGTCCCCGTCGTTGGCGGCCGTGACTTCAAAGCCCGCGTCCGTCAAATCCTCGAGACAGAGTTCCCGCACGAGCAGTTCATCCTCGACGAGAAGGACGGTGCTCATAATGGCTTACTCTGCATTCTGCTTCCCCCACGCCGCCGCAGCGGGCTTGATGCAGGATAACGCCGAACCTTTCCCTTGGTTCCGGCAGGAGAAAACCCTGATTTCCTCCGATGCATAGAAAAAGGGCCTGCGACCGAGGTGGTCGCAGGCCCCTTTCTTGTAGTGCCGTTTGGCTTACTGGCCGCGCTTGGCGGCAGCAGCAACCGCTTCGGTCGTCGGGTTGCCGAGCGAGAGCTCGCGACCGTTCGGGAAGCGGATTTCGGCGGCGCTGGCGCGGGTGTCACCATCGCGAGCGCGGAACGCGTCGACGATGATGTCGGTGCCGGCCGGCAGCGAGTTTCTGTTCCAGCCACGACGCAGCAGGGCGCTGGGCGCACCGCCTTCGACGCGCCAGGTGGTGCCGTCCTTGGTCTTAAGGTGAATCCACGAGTGCGGGTTGACCCACTCGAACTTCACCACCTTGCCTTCAAGCCGGATCGGCTTGTTGCGGTCGAACTCGGTGGCGAAGGAATGGTGGGCGACAGCGGTGCCGGCAGCGCTCAGAGCGAGCACTGCGCCAACCGCGGCAGCAGTCCACTTCTTCACTTGCATTGTCTTAACTCCTTGAAATCTGTCTTTGCGGGTCAAGTATTTATTATTGTTAGATTATGCGGACTGCTGCTTACTGCCCTTCCAGCAAGTCACCATATAGCATGGGCTCGCTGAATGGGACGCAACGGAATTCGAGCAGCTGCGCATTGGGTTCCATCCGGCGGTACAGCGGCATCGAGATGGTCCACGGCTTGGTATAAAGCTGCGGATCCTCGATCGTGGCGCTGTACTGGATGAGGTTGTCGTTCACTTTGGTGAAACGCTCGGTAACGGTCGAGGTGTTGCTCAGGTAGTTGCCGGCCCGGTCGAGCCAGGTCACGCCTTCTTCCATTTCGCCGCCCGGAAGCTTCACGTCGCCCGGGCCGAGGGCCAGGGTGGTGACGACCAGGGTGTTGCCGTCCCACTTGCCGTAGGAGGTGCCCATCCAGGTGTCGATCGGCGGAACTTCGACGTCGCGCATCTCGATCACGCGGTTTGCGGTCGCGTATTCGTAGACCATCAGGATGTCGTCGTTTTCGCCCTGAACGATCTGGAACGGGTAGGGCATGTAAGTCGCGCGCGGCACGCCCGGGAGGTAGCAAGCCGCTTCAGGGTCATGCTTCACCAGGTTGGCGCGGTTGTGGTTGAGGCGCTCAAGAGCTTCCGGCTTGTACGGAATCTTGCCGCCTTCAACGACGCCCAGGCCCGGCTGGATAGCCGAGAGCGCGCCGAGTGCACGGCCGGCCTCGGGCAACGGGTTCGGCTTGGCCGAATGCGGCTCCAGGTCGTCGTTGGCATTGTTCAGGGTCTGCCAGATACCGTTGAGGTTCGGCTTGCCGCCAATGTTCGCGGGCTGCGCCGTTTGCGCTGCAGCCGGAGCCAGCACAGCGGTGCCGCCGGCCATGACGAAGGCCGCCGCCGTTGCTGCCAGAATGGAAAGTCGTTTCATCCCCAATAACCTCTCTCTTTTGGGTAACCCTACCGGGATAGCGAATAGCTTACGATAGTGCCACCAGCATTGATGGCGATATACTGCCTGCCGCTGCGGCCCCGATAGGTCATCGGATTCGCATTGGCGTTGCCCTTTAGTTGCGCTTCCCAGAGCTGTTGTCCGGTCTGCGCATCGAAGGCGCGGAAGCGCCTGTCGTTCGTGGCGCCGACGAAGACCAGGCCGCCAGCGGTGACCGAGGGACCGGCGCTGCCGGAATTGCCCACGAGCCGCTTGCCTTCCGGCAATTCGTCGATCACGCCAAGGGGAACCGACCACTTGATCGCGCCGGAGTTGGCATCGATCGCGACCAGTTCGCCCCATGGCGGTTTGTAGCAGGGTGCGCTCACGCCGACACCGCGGCCTTGAGCGTCATATTGTCCCGAAAGCGGTGCGCTGAACGAGAAGAACGGGCCCTTCCCATCGACGCTCGCGCGGTCGTAGGGCTGGTTGGTGTCGTTCGCGTCGAAGCTGTAGCTTTCGCTCGACTCCTTGCGCTCGACCCAGCCGACGAGCGAGGTGTCTTGCGCGTTGACGTAGACCAGGCCCGTCGTCGGATCGGCCGCGGCACCGCCCCAGTTCACGCCGCCCGTTCCGCCCGGAAGCTGGATGGTCGAACGCGGCGGGGTGCCGGCCTGGTGGTACATGAAGGGTGTGAACAGGCCGAAGTTCAGATAGCCGCCCGCCTTGTCCCACATCGCGCGGCAGGCCGCGGCGTGTTCCGGGGTGGTATCTTCAGCATCGACGATGTCGTCGAACGTCAGCGACACGCGGCTGAGCGGCGGCGTGTTGACCGGGATCGGCTGCGTCGGGTGGTAATATTCGCCCGGCACGTCCCCGATCGGGACCGCACGCTCTTCGACCGGGAGGGCCGGCACGCCGGTTTCGCGATCGATCACGTAGAACAGGCTCGACTTGCCGACGTGGGCGATGACCGGTTCCGACTTGCCGTTGATCGTCACGTTGATCAGCGGGCCGGCGCTCGGCATGTCGGTGTCCCAGATGTCGTGATGGACGGTCTGGTAATGCCACTTGTACTGGCCGGTCTTGAAATCGACCGCTACCAGCGAGTTGCCGTAAAGATTGGTGCCCGGGCGCTCGCCGCCCCAGTAGTTCGGGGCAGGGCCCGCGATCGGCAGGATGACGATTCCGCGCTCAAGGTCCACCGGGGCAGTAAAGGCCCACATGTTGGTGCCGGAGCGGCCTTTCCAGCCATTGCCCCAAGTCTCGTTGTGCGGTTCGCCGGCCTGCGGGACCGTCTGGAATTCCCACAGCTTGCGGCCCGTACGGACATCGAAAGCGCGGGGGTTGCCAGGGACGCCGATCGGATTCTCCAGCGTCGCGGCACCGATGATCGCCACGTCCTGGGCGATCGTTACCGAGCCGCCAAAGGAAACGCCGACATCGATCATCCCGCCTTCGCCGAAGCCGGCGGAAGGCTGGCCATTGGCGGCGTCGAGCGCGAGCATCGTCGAACCGGCCATGACCAGAATGCGAGCAGGCGTGGATCCGTCACCGGGCCAGTAGCCCACACCGCGAGTCGAGGCATTGCGCGGCTGTTCGCCGGCGGGCGGGATCGTGAAGACCCAGCGCTCCTGGCCGGTGTCAGCGTCGAGCGCGACGATGCGGTTGCCCGCGGGAAAGAACATGGTGCCGTCGATCACCACCGGCACGGCAGTGTTGAACGAGCGCAGCGGATATTCCCAGGTCTGCGTCAGGTTGGTGACGTTGGACCGGTTGACGTCCGCCAGAGGGGAATAGCGAGTGGCCGCGGAATCGCGGTTGATGGTCTGCCAATCCCCATCAGGAATCGCGTCCTGAGCGATGGCGGCGGTGCTGGCTGCAAGCAGCAAGCCTGTCGCGAGCCTAAGGCCCTTTGCGACACGCATATACTATCCCTCCCAAACAGTACGAAACCCGACGTATCGGACCACGCCAAAGCGAGCCCTCGTTGATTCTGTCCTAGGATCGCTTCGAGGGTTTGACAATGGCCTCTCGCGTCGCCCTCGGTCCCACTATTGTCGCAGTTTGTATCACTACCGCAGCGCCGCTTGACTTGCGAAGCGAGTCCTTCGATCTCGCGCGCGTCAGACATAGTCAATCGCCAGTGAACGATCGGGTGAACGACAGGGCTTGGCGAGATCGTTTCCTGACGCTAGCGGGTTTTGCGTTACGTCAAGGTGCGCAGGCTTCGGTAGTGTAACTGCGTTGTAACCGGGCGGTTACCGTTATTAACTCGGCAAGTTTGCCGTCCGCTGTGCAGACAAGGGGTGATGCCTCGCGCTGCGAGTCCGTATCCTCGGGCCTGCAAGTGGAAGGCAAATGCAGGGAGAAAGAGTTTCCTGATGGGCGACTTATTATATAATTTCACGCAGTGGCTCTACACGACGCCACTCAATCAATTCGCGCAGTCGATGTCAGAGTCGGCCCTGTCGCTGTGGATCGTGGAGCGCTTCTGGGCGATCCCGATCATGCAGGTGACTCATATCCTGGGTATCGCCTTCTCATTCGCGGCAGTGCTCATGCTCAACATGCGCGTGTTCAACCTGGCTGGTCATGCCACGCTGGCGGAAACGTCCGCGCGCTACACCAAGATCCTGTGGTGGGCGCTTGCTGTGATCGTCCTTTCGGGCGGCCTCATGCTGTTCGGCGATACGGTACGTAACCTGCTCAACTCGATCTTCTGGATCAAGATGGTGCTGGTCGTATCGGGCGTACTGATTGCGATTGGCTTTGCTCACCGCCTGCGCCGCCAAAGCGCGGTAAACGACACGGTTAGCGGTGGCACCAAGGCCATTGCGATCTTCCTGGTCGTGCTGTGGTGCCTGATCATGCTGTGCGGTCGCTGGATCGCCTACGCGCCGTCCTAAGGGGGCTATTCGATGTATCCTGTACCTACAAATCTCTGGGAGCGGATCGAGTACTCCACGCTCGGGACGACCATTGCCGAATCGACCTGGATGTTCCCGGCGCTCGAAACGGCTCACGTGATCGCACTCGTCACAGTGATCGGCACGATCGCGCTGGTCGACTTGCGCCTCGTTGGTGTGAAGGGACATGCCCTGCGCGTGTCGCAGCTCGCCAAGGACACGCTGCCCCTGACCTGGGGTGCGTTTGCCCTGGCCGCACTCACCGGCGGTCTGCTGTTCGTCTCCAAGGCGAGCAGCTACATGATCAACCCCTGGTTCCTGGGGAAGATGGCGCTGCTGGCCCTGGCTGGCCTCAACATGATGTACTTCCACATGACCACGTGGCGGACAGTCGAGCACTGGGAACAGGACCCCTCGTTCCCGGCTATGGCCAAAGTGGCCGGCTGGTTGTCGCTGGTGTTCTGGCTGGGTGTCGTGTTCTGCGGCCGCGCGATCGGCTTCACGCTCGGCATCTTTTACTGATTTCGGCCTAGCGCCGGAACATGGAGGCCGCCCTTCGGGGCGGCCTTTTTTGTTCTGGTTCTGTGTTCGTTGAACCAGAACCCCTCTCCCAAGGGGAGAGGGCATTGACCCTCCCCGAGCTTGCTCGGGGAGGAGCTGAGCTTTACCGCGCGATATCTAATCCGGCAGCGCGAACACGTATAATGTCGAGCTATTGACCGGCGGCAATTGCGTCTCGGGAATGACGTCGGGAATCCCGAACGCCAGCGGATTCCCATGACCCGTCACCATCGCGACGTACTGCTTCCCATCGACCGAGTAAGTGATCGGAGAGGCATTCGGCACGCCGCTCACCCCGGTGCGCCACAGCTCCTTGCCGGTGGCCTGGTCGTAAGCGAGGAACTGGCGGTCCATTCCGCCGGTGAACAGCACACCGCCGGCGGTGGTCAGGATGCCCATGTCGAAGGTCTGCCGACGCCGGGTTTCCCACAGCACCTTGCCGCTCTCCATGTCGATCGCCTGCAGCACGCCGTAGTTGCCATCGCCATTGGGCGGCGGTGCGTACTGGATATTGACGCCCGTGGTGAGGAAGCCGGGGCCCTGGGCGGCGACCATGTCCATGCACACGTCGCGGGCATTGACGAACAGGTGGTGCGAGTTCGGGTTGAACGAGGTCGGCGTCCAATTGCGCCCACCGCCGCCGTGGGGGCAAACGAACACCGTGCCCTTGTCGCGGCCGGGCACCTTCGCCGGATCGGGCGTCTTGTCACCGGTCACCGAGTCGATGGCGATGATGAAGTCCTGGATGCCCATGTCGACGGTCTTGATGTACTTGCCCGTCTCGGCATCGACCGCGTCGAACAGCCCTTCCTTGCCGCCGGTGATGACGACACGGCGCGGCCTCCCATCGACATTGATCGTGCCGACTACCCGGTCGAACACCCAGTCGAGGTCGTACTGGTCGTTCTTCATGTGCTGGAAGTACCAGCGCAGTTTGCCCGACCGCGGCTCGAAGGCGAGGGTGGCGTTGGTGAACAGCGCGTCGTTGTTCTCGCCGGGTTTGAGGTCGCGCAAGGGGCCGGTGTCGTAAGTCTGTGCCACGCCCCACAAGGCAAGACCGCTCGCGGCGTCGTAAGTGCCCGAGGTCCAGACCGAGCCGCCCTTGCGCTGATCGCCGGCGAGGCCATTCCAGGTGTCGCCACCCAGCTGCCCGGGCTTGGCGACGGTTTCGAAGGTCCACAGGTGCTCGCCGGTCTCGGCATCGACCGCGACGATCAGCCCGCCGCCCGCGGCTTGCGTGGCGAGGCCTTGCATGATCACGCCATCGGCGGCGAGTGGGCCGCCGGGGATACGCATGCCGGGCTTCTCGGTGAGCTTCACATCCCACACCGGGCGCCCGGTGCGCGCATCGAGCGCAACCATGTGGTTGTCGGAAGTGGCTGTGAAGACCTTGTCACCGTAGAGCGCCAGGGTCTTCTTGGACGAAAGCGGCGTCCCTTGCGGAACCCGCCGCTGGTAAGTCCACAGCGAGCGCCCGCTGACGGCATCGAAGGCCAGCACGCTGTCGCCGTACCCGAACACGTAGAGCACGCCGTCACGGACGAGCGGCTCGTTCATGTTGGCGCCTGGCGGCAGCGCCTGGGCCCAAGCCACGTGCAGGTTACTGACGTTGCCAGTGTCGATCTGGTTGAGCGGCGAATAGCCTTGGCCGTTGTGGCCGCGCCGCCAGGTCAGCCAGTTCTCCGGCGCCGGGTTCGAAAGCATCGCCTCGGTCACGGGCGTATAGTTGGCGAAGCGATCGGGCACTTGCGGGCCCGGCGGAAGCGGATAGCGCTTCGAGAGGCCACCGACGCCCGCGTTAGCGTTCTCGGCCGCGCGCGGCATGGGGGGGAGGGTGAGGCCGCTCATTTCGCCGGCCTTGATCACGCGTCCCGGCTCGGCGCCGTTTTCGCTCAGGATCAGCGCGGCGATTGCGGCGTAAGTGTCATCGGGAAGCCCGCCTGCATTGGCAGGAGGCATCGAGCGATGGATGTAGTCGAACAAGTCGGAAAGGGGGGCATTCCCCCACTTGGGCAGGAACGCCGGGCCTTTCAGCCCCGGGGCGAACTGGCCGCCAGCCAGCGCCTCGCCGTGGCAGACGGAGCAATGCTCGGCGTAGGCGGCGCGGCCGAAAGCGACCTGCTCCGCCACGCCTGGCGCGCTTGACTGGGCCACGGCGATCGTGGCCCCACCCAGCAGGCCGGCGACCGCGCCGGCCCGCAGCAAGATGGAGCGATAGCTCCCGATTCTTCCCCTCATTGGCCCTCCCTATTTTTGGGCCAGTTTGGGCTTAGTCTCCGCCGGCGGCAATCCCCAGCGGTGTGGCAACGCGATCGTCGTACATCGCCTGGAACAGGTCCGACTTGGCCGGCGTGATCCACGGACCCTTGCCCGACTTGTTGTCGGCGTCGAGGATCATGGTTTCGTTCGGGCCGAGCTCGGCCATCGAGGGCCAGTGCGGCAGGCCCGGGCCGTTCGGATTGCCGGTGCGGGCGAAGTTCACCCAGTACTGCGAAACCTGGTCGGCGAAGGCTTCCTCGCGGGCGTTGCCGGCCATCTGCGTGACCGAGCTGCCTGCCGGGTAAGTCCGCGGTGCCGCGAGATTGTCGAACGCGTAGGGGATCTCGGCGGTGTGGCCGGCACCCAGGTTCGGACGGCCTTCGTCGTACGGCGGCTCGTGCGTGAACCAATAGGTCCAGGTCTTGTTGCCGGTCTTGGCTTGGCTGTCAGCGAACAAACGCATGTGCCAGGCGAGGGTGTCGGAGAACGGCATCGGCGCTTGGGCCGCGGCTTCGGCATCGGTCGTCGCCGGGTAGGCGGCGCGGCCGAGGTCGACGTGCGAGCCCCAGCGCATGCCTTCGCCCTGGGTCCAGGTCGCAAGCGTGGTCGGCGGGCCGAACGAGCTGGTGAACGAACCCTCGTTGGCGTTCGAGCCGGAAATCACGTCGACCTTGTTCTGGCGCCCGTTGGCGAAGGTGATCGACAGGTCTTCGGTGATGATCTTGCCATCGACGATCATGCCCTGGCCGCGGAAGTTCTTGGCAATGTCTTCCGCTGGAAGCGCGCGCAGTGCGGCGAGCGAGGTGGCGTTGATCTTGGTCGCCGCTTCGAGGGTGCGCTTCTCCATGTCTTCGCGCTTCGGCATCTGGCCGATGCCGAGGCCCATCCAGGCGCCGCTCTGGGCGATGGCGCGCTCAAAGGTGCCCTTGGCGCCAGCTGCGCCGACCAGGCCACCGTTCATCGCCGCGCCGGCGCTTTCGCCGAACAGGGTGATGTTGTTGGGGTCGCCACCAAACTGCGCGACATTCTCCTTGAGCCACTTGAACACCGCGATCGAGTCACCGAGCGCCTGGTTGCCCGAGGCGCCGCCGCCGGCTGCGGTCAGCTCAGGGTGCGAGAAGAAGCCGAACGGGCCGACGCGGTAGTTGAAGGTGACCATGACCACGCCTTTGGCGGCCAGGTTGTCGCCTTCGCTGAAGGGCGCGTTGCCGCCGCCTTCGTTATAGGCGCCGCCATAGAGCCAGACCATCACGGGCAGCTTTTCGCCGGCCTTCTTGGCGGGGGTCCAGATGTTGAGCGTGAGACAGTCCTCGCTCATTCCGGTGAAGTTGGGGCTGTCGGTTGCGCCGTTCGGGGGGAAACGCTGCGGGGCAGGGGGCTGCACGCAGACGTCGCCGAACTTGGTCGCGTCGCGCACGCCGTTCCACTTGACCGGCTGTTGCGGCTGGGCCCAGCGGAGATCGCCAACCGGCGGGGCGGCGAAGGGAATGCCCTTGAAGACGGTGACGCCTTCGACCTTGCCGGGCGCGCCCTGGACCTTGCCCTGTTGCGTCTGCACGGGACCGGACAACGACTGCGCACCAGCGATGGCCGGCATCGCCAGCACCGCACAAGCCAGGGCTGCACGGAACGATTTCACTCTGTTCATTGGGCCTCTTCCCTATTCTTCCCGCCGCGCTCTGGGGCGCGGGCCATACCTAAAGCTACAGCGCCAACCGGGTCCGGCAGGCGCTGCGCTGAGTGTCTGAAATTACTGACAAAACCGAGACGGGGGACTGACCGTTTTCCGCAAACATCGCCGGCAGAACCGGCGATGCTGTGTAATGCGGGCCGCGCAGGTGCGGCATAGGCGCTGTCAGGTCCCCCGCCGATCGGCTTAGTGAGCGCCGCCGGCTTCAGCCGACAGTTCCGCTTCGGACGCCTTCTCGAGAGTGCCGGCACGGTCCGCGGTGATGTAGTTGCGGACCTGCACGTTACCTTCGTGGCAGGCGTATTCGAAGAAGCCGTAATCGTCGTTACGGGTCCAGTCGAGGCGGGCGGTGAACGGCGCGGTGAACACTTCCGGATCGGAGTACGTCATCTCGTAAACGATGCTGTTGTCACCGGTCATGGTCAGGCGCTCGACAACCTTGGCTTGCGAGCTGGTCGGGATGGTGTTGTTCGCCGGAACGCCCATGGTCGCCATGTTGAGCGGCGAGCCGTTGCGGGCAAAGGCGTCCTGAGTGGCGCTGTCACCGGTCTTCAGGTTGGTGGTCTCGATCACCAGGGTGTTGCCTTCCCAGTGGCCGACGCTGTTGCCCAGGTAACCCTGGACGTTCTCGGGCCAATGTTCCGGATTGCCGCTGCGGATCGGGATCACGCGGGTGCCGAGCATTTCGAGCGCGATCGTGACGTAACCCGGCGACTGGTAGACGCGGATGCCGTTGTTGTAGCGGAACGGCAGCATCGAGGCGGGGAAGCCGCGGCTGATGCAGCGATCCCAGCTGTCGAAGTCCGTAACCCAGTTGAAGCTGGTGTTCGGGGTCCAGCTCGAACGGCCGGCCTTGTACAGCGCCTGAGCCTGCGGGGTCATGGCGGGCAGCTGGCCGTTCGCCGGATCGACGAGCAGCGAGGTGCGGCGGCCCGAAGCGTCGGACTCAACCCAGTGGCCCATGCCGATGCGGCCGGCCTTGTCCTCGGCGTCATAGGCCTGGTCCGAACGGTTGGCTTGCGCCTGGCGCGCGGCGAACTCTTCGTCGGTCAGCCAGAAGCGGTTGCCGAAGTTCGCCGGGCGATTCATCGGCAGGCTGGCGATGTTGTCGATCGGCCAAGTGCCGCGGAAGTCGGGGTCGCCCCACGAGGTCTTCTTCGGCTGGAAGTCGGTCGGGACCGGCGGCATGACCGTGAGGTCGGCCGGAACGGCCTGAGCGGCAGCCGGGATCGACGACAGGCTCACGGCGGCGAGCATGGCGCCCGCCACGGCGGCGCGAAGGGTAAATTGGCGATTCATCTTGCGGGCTCTCCTGTTTGTCGCGCGCCTGCTCTCTTAGGTACGCGAAGCTTTTCTCAAAACCTGTTGTCTGACGTTAACACTGGGGTGGCGGGCCTTACAGACCTGCTCACGTAAAAATTTGTATCAGCGGGAACCCCCGCCGGCGGCCTGGGTTGCTTGCGCCCGCTCTGCACGCGAGGCGTTGATGTAGTTGCGGATCTGCACATTGCCTTCGTGGCAGGCGTATTCGAAGATCCCGAAGTTGTCGTCGCGCTGCCATTCCAGGCGGGCGCTCCACGGTTCGGCGAACACGACCGGGTCGGTCCAGGTGAACTCGTAGACGATCGGATCCGGTCCGGTCATCGTGAACCGCTCGACCATCTTGGCCTGGTCGCTCACCGGCGTGTCGTTCTCCGGCGGCGAGCCGGTGGTACCGATGTTGGTCGCCGAAGGACCGGGGCGGAAGTTGGTCGTTTCGACCACCAGCGTATTGCCGGTCTCCCAATGACCGCGGCTCTCGCCCATCCAGTTGTGCATCTGCACTGGGATGCCGGGACGGCCGTCGGTCGGGATCATGCGGGTTTCGTGGACCATCTCCATCTGCAGGGCGACGAGGCCCGGCGACTGGAAGATGCGCATGCCGTTGTTGTACATGAACGGGAACATCGACGCCGGCAGGCCGCGCGTGATGCAGCGGTCCCAGCTGTCGAAATCGTCGACCCAGTTGAACGGCTGGTTGCGGCGCCAGGTCGATTTCATCTCGCCCGAGAGGCGCTTGCCTTCCGCGGTGTATTCCGGGAGCCGTCCGTTGGCGGGCGAGGTGATCCAGCTCGTACGCCGGTTGGCGTTGGCGACTTCGGCCCAGTGGCCGATGCCCATCGTGCCTTGCGAATCCTCGTTCTCGTAACGCTTGGCGAGCTGCTGCACCGCCTCGTCACGCTTGGCGAATTCTTCCTCGGTCAAATACGCGCGGTTGCCCTGCGCCGGATCGCGCTGCAGCGGCGTGCGGCCGTTGAGATGGTCGATCGGCCAGCCGCCGCGCAAGTCGGGCTCACCCCAGGAAGTGGTCTTCGCCTTGTAGTCCGTGGGGACAGGAGGCACGACCGTCAGGTCGGCCTCCTGCGCCATGCCCGCGACCGGGACCAGCGCAACTGCCGCGAGGGCAGCGAGCAGCACCGGCGCGCGCATCTCAGCGCTGTCCCGCCGGAAGGGCGAAGGTCACGTACTTGTTGGAGCCGGGCTCCGACAGGCCGAGGCCGTTCGCGAAGTGACCGACGCCGCCCACCGGAATAGTGACGTACTGGCGGCCACCCACTTCGTAGACCGCGGGCACGCCCTCGGTCGCGGCGTCGAGCTTGTACTCCCACAGGATGTTGCCGGTCGCCGCGTCGCGGGCCCGGAACGTGCGGTCGGTCGCGGTGCCGACGAACAGCAGGCCGCTCGCCGTCGCCACCGGTCCGCCGCGCGGAGCCTGGGCGCCAACGCCTTCGACACCCTTTTCCTCGAGCGGAGTGACTTCGCCGTTGGGCACGCGCCACATGATGTTGCCGGTGTTCATGTCGTAGGCGGTCAGGAACGAGAACGGCGGCTTGATCGCGACCATTCCGTTGCTCTGCAGCAGGAAGTTGACCGGCGAGGTGTACGGATAGTTATCCGGGCCACCGTTGGGCATCTTCTCCTTGGCGCGGGCCACGGCTTCGGCGTTGGGCAGATCGTTGAGCTTGATCAGCACCGGGATCTCGCGGCTGACCACGAAGAACCGCTGGTTGACCGGATCGCCCGCAGTGTTGCCCCAGTTGGTGCCGCCGTTGTGGCCAGGCATGGAGACCGTGCCCCGAGTGCTCGGCGGTGTGAACAGGCCTTCGTTGCGGCTCTCGCTCAGCAGCTTGCGCAGGTTCGCCTGGTCCGCTTCCGGCAAGAGCGGGTTGATGTCCGCTTCGGTGAAGGACTGGCGAGCAAAGGGCTGCGGCCAAGTCGGGAACGGCTGCGTCGGTGAGGCGTGTTCGCCCGGCACGTCGGACGCGGGGACCGGACGCTCTTCGATCGGCCACACCGGCTCGCCCGTGCGGCGGTCGAACACGAAGATGAAACCATGCTTTGAAGCGACGACCACGACCGGGATCTTCTTCCCGTCCTTGGTGATGGTCATCAGCTTGGGCGCGTTCGGCAGGTCGAAGTCCCACAAGTCGTGGTGGACCGTCTGGTAGTGCCACACGCGCTTGCCGGTGCGCGCGTCGAGCGCGAGGACCGAGTTGCCGAACAGGTTGTCGCCCGGACGGTTGCCGCCGTAAAAATCGTAACGGGCGGTACCGGTCGGGATGTAGATAATGCCCAGTTCCGGATCGAGCGTGCTCTCCGACCAGTTGTGGACGCCGCCGAACTTCTCGCGGTCCTTCTCCGGCCAGGTGTCCGAGCCGAATTCGCCGACCCGCGGGACGACGTTGAACTTCCACTTCAGCGCGCCGGTGCGCACGTCATAGGCCTGGATGTCGGCCGGCGACGAGGCGTAGTCGTAAGCGCCTGCGGGCAGCGAGATGATGATCGTGTCTTCGAAGATGCGGCCCGGATTGTTGGTCATCAGCGGACGGCCAGGGACGACTGACCCTTCGGGCAGGGCCTGGCGCAAGTCGACGCTGAAGTTCGGAACGTACTTGCCGGTGCGGGCGTCGATCGCGCGCAGCAGGCCGTCGTTGAGGGCGATCAGGCGACGCTCGGAACCGTCCTTGCTCTGCCAGTAGTTGATGCCGCGCGCGCTGAAGCGGCCGGTGGTCTCGCTCTTCCAGATCTCTTTGCCGCTCGTCGGATCGAGCGCGGCGATCTTCCCGTCGGCGGCCAGGACGTACATCATCCCGTTGGCGACGATTGGATTGAACTGCGGGGGCTGGCCATCACCGGCTTCGTAGGTCCAGGCGACCTGCAGCTGGTTGACGTTGTCCTTGTTGATCTGAGTCAGCGACGAATACTGCGAGGAGTCCGAACCGCCGAGATAAGCGTCCCATCCCGCGTAGTCGAAGTTGCCTTTCGGCAGCGCGGTCTGCGATTGGGCCTGGGCCGAGACGGCCGTAGCTGCCAGCGGCAGCGCCGAAATCAGCACCAAGGAGCGCGCAACGCCACCAAGGACCTTGCGGCGATACGACACCGCGCGCGAAGAATTTCTCACACCCACTCCCCTATGCTTTTACCGAGGGACCACTCGGCCAGGCCGAAACGCCTAGCCGAGATTCCGCCCGGACAACAAGGGCGGAAAGTGTACCAAATTGACAAAATCCGTTCTGACCGGAGGGTGAACGGCTATTCGGGAGGGGTAAGTTCGCGCTTCCGCGGGATGCCCATCTCGAACAAGGTCGATTCGGTGATCGGACCGGCGGCTTTCACCGTCAGGGTCACGTCGCTCATGGTCCGGTTCTGCCAATACCAGCCGTGCAGCCCGTTGAACTGCGAGACGTAGCGGCCATGCATCTGCGCCAGGTTGCCGAGGCTATAGGTCTCGGTCAATTTGTCGCCACCGTCGAACGGATGGGAGTGCATGTCATAGTAAAGTGGGCCGGTTGCGGTCCATGTGAAGTCCAGCTCGGCATCCTTGTCGAGCGTGTACTTGAGTTCGATCGATTCGTAGGGGCGCAGGGTGATCGTCCAGCTGTCGGTCCAGTCGGTGCGCTGCGGCGGCTGTTCGGACAAGGTGAGGACGCCGACGCGCTTTGCGCCGCGGATCTGCTCTTCGTTCATCGCCGGCTCGGTGGACTTGGTCAGGCCGAGCGCCTTGCCGGCGCCCGTCGGGTCGATGCCGTATTCGGCAGGCAGCACGAACACGACAAGCGCGACAGCGGCGACTGCGACGGCAGCGAGCGAGCCAACGACCAGCTTCTTGCGCGAAGGCGGAGCGGCGGTGGGAACAGTGTCGGTCATGAAGTGAAATACCCCGTCAGTTGATAGCCCATCAGGACAAAGCCCCCGGCCATGAGGGCAAGGTTGGCATAAAAGGCGCTAGGTGCAAACGAGCGGGTCCCGCGCCACAGGTTGAGCAGCGTGACGACGACCGCCAGGACCATGACCTGGCCGATCTCGACGCCGATGTTGAAGGAGATCAGGTTTACCAGCAGCCCGTCCTCCGACAGGCCGAGGTCGCGGACCTTGGTCGCCAGGCCCAGGCCGTGGAAGAGGCCGAAGCCGAAAACGGCCAGCTTGGTGTTGATCGCCAGGCCAAGCTTCTTGAACCCGCCAAGGTTCTCGAACGCCTTGTAGACGACCGAGAAGCCGATGATCGCATCGACGATGTATGAATTGGCCCCGGTGTTCAGCAGCACGCCGCCGAGCAGCGTCAGCGAGTGGCCGATAGTGAACATGGTCACGTAGATGACCACGTCGCGCAGGCGATAGAGGAAGAACACCACCCCGATCAGGAACAACACGTGGTCGATCCCGGTGACCATGTGCTTGGCGCCGAGGTAGAGGAACAGGAACGGCGCCGGTCCCGCGATCTGCTGCACTGTCGCGCGGTCGGCTTTGGAGATGTCGTGCGCGTATGCGGCTGCGCCCTCGACCATGAGGAACAAGGCTAGCAGTAGCACAGCGATGATCTGCGGCCGTGTGAGCCACGTCAGCGTGCGGCGAAGGTGGCCTTCGATCCTTCCCGAGCTTGTCTCGGGGAGGTGGCGCGCGCCAAAGGCGCGTGACGGAGGCGTAAGCGGAGAAGCGCAACGCCCCTCCACCACCGACTTCGTCGGCGGTCCCCCTCCCCGAGCAAGCTCGGGGAGGATTTTTGAAAGAGAGACTGGCAACGCTTACGCCGCGTCGTCGCCGGGCCGTTCCTCGGTGCCCGCACCGGTCGCGGGCGGGTACATCTGGTGGCAGGCGCTGCAGACGCTGTAGATCGTGCCGCCGACTTCGAAGACCTTGTCGGTGTTACGCTCGACCGCAGCCTGTTCGGCCAGCTTGGAGACTTCGATCAGCGAGTCCGAGAACTGGATCCAGTCCTGCCCGCGTCCTTCGGAAAAGCCGGGGGTCTTGAGCTGCTCGCCGAGCTGGCCGAGCTTGACCGCTGCTTCCTGGACGCGCTTCCAATCCGCGTCGGTCTTGGGGAAGATATCGTGGTCGCCGGTCTCGTCGCTGATGAACTGGACCGCGTTCCAGTAAATTTCGGCAGTCGGTTGGACTTCCTTGGCCATCAATTGCTGCGCTGTCATCTCGGGCGCTTGGGCGGCCTGATTGCAGCCTCCGAGCAGCAGCGTTGCGACAACTCCCGCGATTACGGCCTTGTTCATCCCCATTCCTTTCTACTTCTGGCCGGGCTTCCTATACCATGCCAAGGCGGGCGTCACGCTTGACTGTGTAATGGCAAATTGACAATGTCCGAAAGTTCGCTGCGTAAATGCGCGGTAAAGCTTGCGCCACGTAGCACTTGATTGACTTTGGTCCCGTTGTTGCGGAACGGGCCGCCAAACCAACGGGAAAGGTTCACCATGTATCGATTCGCGTTACCGGCCGGCAAGATGGGACGCCTGGGCCTGGTCGCATTGGCCGTCGTCGCCATTCCGGCGGCGAGTGCTTTCGCTTCCGCCGAGGATCCGACTGCCAAGCTCTCGGCCGAACAGGTCGAGAAGGGCCGCCAGATGTTCTCCGACAACGGCTGCAACTCCTGCCACACCCTGGCGGATGCCAAGGCTGCCGGTTCGGTCGGCCCGTCGTTCGACGGCAATGCCAATATCGACAAAGCCCACGTGATCGACATCGTCACGAACGGCCAGGGCGCCATGCCGAGCTTCAGCTGGCTTGATCCGGCCGATATCGACCTGCTGGCGTCCTACATCGTCCAGGCGAAGAAGTAAGTTTTTCGGGTCGCAATCGAATGGAAAAGGGGGCGCTTCACCGCCCCCTTTTTTGTCTCTTCGCAGCTTAAGGCATCAGCCTAATTCCCCGCGCGTGCCTGCTGTGCCGTGCGGCTATTGGGGCCAACCTGAGCGAAGTAGTTCGTCACGCCATCCGGATCGTTGAGCCACACCGTCACGAGGTCGAAGCCCGCCAGCTTGTTGAGCGGCGTCTCGACGGCGATCCCGCCGCGATGCTTGGCCTTGGCGTCGACCATCGGCGAATCCCGCACCACGTATTGGATCCCCGCGCTGCCATTGTCCTGCGTCAGGTTGTCGCCCGAGTGGTACAGGTAGAGCGTCGTTTCCTTGTGGCGATAGGGGTACTTGGTCACGCCCAGTAGCGTGTCCTGCACCGCGGGAAGTTCATCCAGCCCGACGAACTCGCGATAGAACGCGCGGCTCTGCTCCAGGTTCGACACGTTGATGCCAACGCCGACGCCGTCGTTGGAGCCGTCTTTGGCGCCCGGCTTGATCACGATCTGGATCGGGAAGCCGCCCGGATCAGTCACGAGCGCGGCTTGGGTGCCATTGCCCTGGTCGTGAAACTCGGGCGCCGGGAAGCCCGCTGCGGCGAAGCGATCGAGCACGGCCTGCTTGTCGGGATAGGTCAGCGCGAAAAAGCGAATGCCTGTGCCCGCGGTAGGGCCGCCTTCGAGGTTGTACTTGCGATTGCCCAGTTGGCCGGCCGAGAGCTTGATCTGCCCCGAACCGACGCCGGTGAGGAGCATCTGCTGGGTCGAGGTCAGCTGGATCGGGCTCAACGAACGCAGAGCCAGCGCCTCGGTGTAGAACTTGACCATCTCGGCCGTCTTCTCGCGCGGGTAGCGGCGGAACACGTTCATCGAATCCTGCGAGAACAGCTCGCGCGTGGGACTCGCGAGTTGCTCCGGCGTGAGTTCGCCGGGCTTGTAGGCGAGGTCGGTGGCCGCACTCATCTGCGCGCCTTCGGGCGTGGTGATGGTCTGCGCCGCGGCGGGCAGGGCAGCGGCGAGGATGGCCGTGCCGAGCAGGGTGGTGATCATGCGTCCCATTCAAACTCTCCCAAGCTTATTCTGACAGCGCGAAGGCGATCACGGATTCGTTGTTGAGCGGCTTGCCGTCAGGCCCACGCGGCGCAGGACCGCCAAGGCCCGAGCCGGCCGCGATCACCGCAACATACTGCTTTCCGTCCTTGCCGCGATAGGTGATCGGTACCGTCATCGGCGCGTACTGGAGTTGTTGCTCCCACATGATGCTGCCGTTGCGGGCGTCGAAGGCGCGGAAATAGCGGTCGCCGGTGGCGCCGATGAACACCAGGCCGCCAGCGGTGACGATTGGCCCGCCGAAGGTGTTGTTGCTGCCGGTGTCGCGCTTCTTCTCGGGCAGTTCCTCGGTCACGCCGAGGCGCGAGGACCAGGCGATTTCGCCGGTGTTGGCGTTGACCGCCACCAGCTTGCCCCAGGGCGGACGGATGCAGGGCAGGCTCGGGCCGATCGGCTTCTTGTCGGCATCGTAGCCTGACAGCGGCGCTGAGAACGAGGAGTAGGCGCCCGGGCCGACGAGGCTGCCACGGTCGTAGATCTGGGTCGAGTCCGCGGTGCCGCGGCCATAGTCGCCCTTGGGATCGCGCTTCTCGATCCAGCCGATGCTGCCGCTTTCGCTGACGTTGACGAACACCAGGCCCTTGGTCGGGTCGGAGGCGCTGCCGCCCCAGTTGGAACCACCGTTGTGCGGCAAGTTGATCGAGGCCTTGGGCGCATCGCCCGGGTTGTGGATGAAGAAGGGCGTGAACGACCCCTGGTTGAAAAACGTCCCGCCATAGGAATCGAGCAGCGCGCGGCAAGCGGCTGCGTGTTCGGGCGAAGTGTCGTTGGCGGTGACGATGTCTTCCGGCGTCCACACCCCGCGGTTGAGCTGTTCGGGCTTCACCGGGAAGGGCTGGGTCGGGCTGTACCATTCGCCGGGCACGTCGGCGGAGGCGACAGGGCGTTCCTCGACGCCGTGGATCGGCTCGCCGGTCTCGCGATTGAGGATGTACATCAGGCCGGGCTTACCGGTCAGGGCAAGGGCGGGGATGCGCTTGCCGTCCTTGGTCACGTCGACCATCACCGGCGGGGCGGGCAGGTCCCAGTCCCACAAGTCGTGGTGGATGGTCTGGAAGTGCCACTTGTACTTGCCGGTCTGCGCATCGACCGCGACCAGCGAGTTGCCGAACAGGTTGTTGCCCGGCCGGTCGCCACCGTAATAGTTGGGCGAGGGGCCGCCGATGGTCATGTAGATCGTGTCGGTGTCGGGATCGGCAGTGGTGTACCAGATCCACATGTTGGTGCCGGAGCGTTCCTTCCAGCCATCGTCGAGCCAGCTGTCATGGCCGACTTCGCCCGGCTGGGGCACGGTATTGAATTCCCACAGCTTCTTGCCGGTGCGCGCGTCGTAGGCGCGGCTGTTGCCGCTCGGGCCGCGGGGCATTTCGGCGGTGCTGGCGCCGATCACCATGACGTTCTTGTAGATCGTCGGCGGGTAACCGTAAGGCGTGCCCTCGATGGTGATCGAGCCTTCGGTGCCGAAGCTGCCGTCGACCGCTCCGGTGGCGGCATCGAGCGCGGTGATCTTGGTCCCGTCGTTGTAGAAGATGCGCGGCTTGAGTGTGCCGTCGCCGGGCCACCAGGTGACTCCGCGGCGGACCAGCCCGCTGACCTTATGACGCCAGACTTCCTTGCCGGTATGCGCCTCAAGCGCCACCACGCCGTTGCCGATGGTGAGGTACATCACCCCGTCGATGACGATCGGCACCGCACCGCCCAACAGCCCCGCGCCGCCCTCGGGCCGCATGCGGAAAGACCAGGCCTGGTCGAGCTGGTCGACATTGGCGGTGTTGATCTGGTCGAGCGGCGAATAGCGCGTGCCGCCGAGATCGCGCGCGTAACGCGGCCAGTCGGCCGGGTCGACTTTGACCGCATCCGATTGGGCGTGGGCAGCGGACACCATGAGGGTCGCGCCCAGCAACAGGGCCATCGTCTTGCGCATCGAATGTCGTCTCCCAAGCCTCTTGTTATCGGAGAGACCTACCCAATCCTCTCCGCTGAGGCAATTAGTTCAGTTCTGAACAGTTGAAGAGCTAACTATTTCCCTTCCGCTGCCGCGCGCGCCTTGGCCTGGGTCAGCACAAAGGCGCGGATCGCCTCGGCCTGTTCCGGCTTGAGCCAGGGCTTGAAGCTGATCATGCCGTTGTCGGCCAAGGCTCCGTCCATCACCACGGTCCGCCAGGCATCGGCGCTCGTGGCGATCTGCGAGCGCATGAGGTCAGGGTTAACCGGGCCGTTGTGACAGATCGTGCAGAAGCCAAAGTACTGCGCCTCGCCCTCGGCCAGCTGCGCCGGGGTGAAAGTCTCGTTGCTTGTCACGAACGGCGCGAGTTCGACTGGCGGGAGCTTGGCGAGCTTGCCCTTGCCGCCGATCTTGAACGCCAGCAGCATGCCATTGGGCGGCGGGCGGCGCATCCATTCGCTCGCGGTCGCCATGCCCATCGAGCCACCGTAACCGGCTAGCACGGCGACATACTGCTCGCCCCCGGCGCGGAAGCTGACTGGGCCGGCCATGATCCCGCGCTGGGAATCGAACGACCAAAGCTCTTTGCCAGTTGCGGCGTCCCGAGCGCGGAAGATGCCATGAGGATCGCCCTGGAACAGCAGGTTGCCCGCGGTCGCCAGCGTGCCACCGTTCCACGGCCATGGCTGTTCGATGGTCCAGCGGGCCTTCTGCGCCACCGGGTCCCAGGCCACCAGCATGCCCTTGTTCGTCGCCGCCAGCGCCGCGCGCCGTTCGAGCGCCGTTGCGCCAGGTACTGAACCTTCCGGCGGGGCAAGGAAACTGACGCCGGTGTTCCAGCGCCCGATATGGCGAGTGTAGTTCACGTCGTCCCCGTAGGAGAGCGGCACGTGCATCGCCGGGATGTAGACCAGGCCGGTTTTGGGCGAATAGCTCATCGGCATCCAAGCGTGCGCGCCGATGCCGCTGGGGTAAGTCAGGTGCGGCGCGTCGGCAAAGCGCGCCTCGGGCCGCTCGACCGGACGGCCGGTCACGAGGTCGATCCGCTCGGCCCAGTTCTGCGGGGCGTAGGGTTCGGCGCTGATCAGCTTCCCGTTGGTACGGTCGATGACGTAGAAGAACCCGTTCTTCGGCGCCTGCATCGCGACCTTGCGCACCTTGCCGTCGATGGTCAGGTCGGCGAGGGTGATCTGCTGGGTCGCGGTGAAGTCCCAGGTCTCGGCCGGGTTCACCTGGTAATGCCACTTGTAGGCCCCGGTATCGGGATCGAGCGCCAGGATCGAGCTGAGGAACAGGTTGTCCCCCTTGCCATCGCTGCGGGCGCGGTAGTTCCACGGGCTGCCGTTGCCGACGCCGATAATCAGCTGGTTGAATTCGGGATCGTAGACGATCGAATCCCACACGGTTCCGCCGCCGCCCATCTCCCACCACTTGCCGGCCCAGGTCTTGCCGGCGAACTTGGCGAACGCGGCATCCGAAGCGGCGCCATCGGGGCCGTCAGCCGGGTTGCCGGGAACGGTGTAGAAGCGCCAGACCAGTTTGCCGGTCTTGGCGTCGTAAGCGGAGATGTAGCCGCGCACGCCGAGTTCCGCGCCGCTGTTGCCGATCAGGACCTTGCCGCGCACCACGCGCGGCGCGCCGGTGATGGTGTAGGGCTTGCTCTGGTCGACGGTGACGACGTCCCACAGCTCCCGGCCGGTCTTGGCGTCGAGCGCGATCAGACGGCCGTCGATCGTGCCGACGAAGACTTTGCCTTCCCACACCGCGACGCCGCGGTTGACCACGTCGCAACAGGCGTGCGCGCCCTTGGCGCCAATCGGCTGCGGATCGTACTGCCACAGCACTGCGCCGGTAGCGGCATCGACGGCCATGACCTTCGACCAGGCGGTGGTGATGTACATCACGCCGTCGACCACGACGGGCGTCGCTTCCTGTCCGCGGTTGGTGTCGAGCTCGACCGCCCAGGCCAGGCTCAGGTCCTTGACGTTGCCGTCGTTGATGTCCTCGAGCGGGCTATAGCGCTGTTCGGAATAAGTGCGGCCGTGGCTCAGCCAGTCGTCGCCGTTGTCCTCGGCCGCGAGCAGGCGGGCTTCGGTCACGTTGCCGGCCTCGGGCTCGGATTTGCTGCAGGCGCCGACCAGCAACGCGGCGGTGGCGGCCAGCACCAGTGGTGCCAGTCGGTTCAAGATTCGCTCTCCCATCAAATGGATGGTGGCATGCTTGGGGGCGTGTAGGAAAGCGAAGATTACAGTCCGCGCGGACCCTCAGGGTTGTGCGGCGGCCGGTGGCGGAGCGATTGCCGGTTGCCGGGCGGCATCGCGGTCGAGCCTGGCCACGAGTTCCTCGAGCGGACGCTGCGGCACCCGGATCGAGCCATCGCGTGGACGGTCGATATCCATGATCAGCACCAGCATGATCACGAACAGGATCAGCAGGATGGTCGAGGCCTGGCGCTTGGTGCCCTTGGTGTCGCGCAGGAGATAGCCAAGCATGCCGGCGGTCACGAGCAAGGAGAGGATCATGACGTCGAGGATGCGCGACGGCACATGCGCGCGACCCGCTGCTTCGCGTCGGACGCCGACATTGAGCGCGTCGTTGATGGCTTCGACCAGAGAGGAGGCCTGGTCGGTCTGGCGGAAGGGGAGCACCGCGGTGCGAGTCTCATCCCACAGGCGTTGCCTGAGCGCCTGGTCCTTGCGGAGCTCCGCCTCGACAAGATCGTCTTTCACACCCTCCGGCGCGACGCGGGTATGCGCGTATTCGCGCAAGGTCGCCTGCAGCGTCGCGCGATCGGGCTCATCAAGCAGGCTGGCGCGCTGGTAGGCGGTGTCGATTGCGGTGGCTTCTTCGGCAACCATGGTGCGCCGCGTGTCGAAGCGGTCGAGCGCGATCGAAAAAGTGAAGCCCACGGTAAACGCCAACAGGCCGAGGATCGCGCCGACGATGTGCGATACGGCGTCGTTATCCTCGTCCTTTGCCGTCTTGCCTGCCGTCACTCGCCGGTAGAGCATGGATCCAGCTTCGCGCGCCAAGATGCAGGCAAGAACCAGGATCAGCCCGGCGAGCCAGAGTGGGGCCCGAAACAGCAGGATATCGATCATGAACGCCCCCGTCGTGACGAGGGGGAAAGCTATCGGTCGAAGGGGAGGGCGGAGGAAATCGGGGTAAACCCGCAAAGGGGGAGTGAGCAGCAAATCCTCCCCAGAATGGGGAGGGGGACCAACCGAAGGTTGGTGGAGGGGCACCCTCGGCCTGTCCTGACCTCTCGATGAAGCGTTCAACCGCGCGTGCCCCTCCACCATGCTGCGCATGGTCCCCCTCCCCATGCTGGGGAGGATCTTAGAGGGGTCGCTGATCCTTCCCGATCGGGATCAGGATATCCGCCCGCTCCGGCATTTCCGCCAAGGTCGAGCGCGTCAGGCGTTCGTAGTGCATCAGGAAGCGGTCGAGCGCGGCCTCGTCCATGATCGCCTTGCCGCCAGGGTTGCTCGCGGCGAGCTTCTGCTCTTGCAGCAAGCGATTGGCGCGCACTGCCTCGAACCCTTCGACCTTGAGCATCACGAGCGAGTCGATCCGGCCGAACAGTTCGGCATAGTCGGTGGCGAGGCGCCGGTTGACCTCGCGCCGCCAGGTGCCGTCGACGTCGTCTTCGGTCTCGAGCCGGTTGACTGGCTCCCGCATGGCCGCAGCCGCTTGCGGCACCGCGCCGACGCACCAGCCTTCGAACAGGATCACGTCGACCGGAGGCTCGACCAAAATTCCGGTGGGCACCCGGTCGTCGATGGCCTTGTCGAACACTGGAAGCGTGACCGAGCGGCCAGCGGCGATACCATCGAGGATCGCTTCGCCGAGCATGACATCGTGGGTCCCCGGAACGCCGCGCGTGGCGAACAGCGGATGTTCGTCGCGGGCCAGCGCCTGACGTTCGGCGTGGGTCAGGTAGAGATCGTCGAGCGCCAGGGTAACGGCGCGCAAGCCGCGCCCGGCCAGCAGCGCTTCGAGGAACCGGCACAGCGTGGTCTTGCCCGAACCCTGCGCGCCGTTGATGCCCACCAGCAGCGGCCGCTTCGCCTCGCCGGCGATGCGTTCCGCCAAAGGGCGCCAATGGTGCTCCACCACCTCGCGGTAATCGGCTGGCAGGCCTTCCGCCGCGATCAACGAGGCGATCGCCTCGCTCATGCGATCCGGTCGGGCAGGGGCTCGCCTTTCGCGAAGGCCTCGACATTGGCCAGGGCCTTCATCCCCATGGCGATGCGCGTCTCGGCATTGGCGCTGCCGAGATGCGGTAACAGCACGACGTTCTCGAGGCCCAGGAGCGCTGCCGGGACATCCGGCTCGTGCGGATAGACGTCGAGCCCGGCCCCGGCGATTCGATGGTTGTCGAGCGCATCGGCGAGAGCGTTGTGGTCGATGATCCCGCCGCGCGCGGTGTTGATGAGGTAGCTATCTGGCTTCATCGCCGCGAGTGCGGTGGCATCGATCAGATTGGCCGTTTCGGCCCCACCCGGCACGTGGAGCGAGACGAAGTCCGAAGCGCCGAGCAGGGCGTGGAGGTCCGGGAAGAACTCCGCCTCCAGTTCCTGCGCGATGTCCGGCTCGCACTCGCGCCGGCCGTAGTAGGCGATGCGCATGCCGAAGCCGTGCTTGGCCCGCCGCGCGGTGGCCACGGCGATGCGGCCCATGCCGACGAGGCCGAGGACTTTGCCCTTGAGCGCGCTGCCGATGAGGTGGGTGGGCCGCCAGCCACTCCAGCGCCCATCGCGCAATTCGCGCTCGCCTTCGCCCGCGCGCCTTGCCGCCATCAGCAGAAGGGTCAGGGCGATGTCGGCCGTGGCGTCGGTCAGGACACCCGGCGTGTTGGTGACGGCGATGCCCTTGGCCTTGGCCGCCGCGAGGTCGATGTGATCGAAGCCGACGCCGTAGTTGGCGATCAGCCTGACGCGGCAGCCGTTGTCGAACACGGCGGCGTCCACCTTGTCGGAGACGGTCGGGCAGAGCACGTCGAACTCGTTCATTGCCCGCGCCAGATCAGCCTGGCTGAGCGGCCGGTCCGAGGTGTTGAGTACGACCTCGAACCGATCCTGCAGCGCGCGTTCGACTTGCTCCGGCCAGCGCCGGGTAACCAGGACCCGCATCAGGCTTTGGCCATGCCTTCAGTGATGCGCTGGGTCTCGGCACTGGTCGATGCCGGGCCGGTGTTGCGCTTGTGGATGCCGCCCTGGCCTTGCGGCATGAACAGCGGCGGATCCTGCGGACGCTGCTCGAGGCCGAACAGCGGGAACAGGCCCGGATGGCGGCCGAGACCGTCGTAGAGGTCGAGGCAACGCTCGATCCACGGGCGCAGCGGATCGTCCTCCGCCAGGACCGGGCTGTTCTGGCACACCGAGGCGGTGAACAGGATCGAGCCCAGGATGCGGTAGTCGGCGTAGTTCGGGCTGTCGCCCCCAAGCCAGTCGCCTTCGCGCAGCGCGATACGCAGCGGTTCGAGCGCGGCGGAGATCGCGGGCAGGCGGTCTTCGTAGCCTTCCTGCATGGCCTCGAGCGTCTTGCCGAGCATCTTCTCGCGCGAGTGGGTGATGTACTCGTGGTCTTCAGGATTGGAGAGGTCGCGGTAGCTCACGCAGTTGCAGCGCATCCACGGGCCTGTGGCGACTTGCCAGAACCAGGCGTCGAGCGCGCGGGTGACGATGGCGACGCTCGGATGCGGAATCAGTAGCGGGCGGTCAGGATAGGTCGCGTCGAGGTATTCAACGATGCCCCAGCTATCGAGCACCCACTTGCCATCATCGACGATCGCGGGAAGCCGCTCGGTCACGCCGCCAGTGCGCTCGGGAATCTTGGTGAAACCGCCCGGGACCACGTCGAGATCGAAGCCCTTGTGCTTGAGCGCGTACTTGGTCGCCCACACGAACGGACTGATCGTCGCGCCGGTCGAAATGGCGAGATCGTAGAAAGTGATGGTATTGTTTTGAGCCATTGGGGGGACCCTCTCGGTATGTTGTTTGACGCCCTGCTATGGGGTGCGCGGGAAAAAGGGAAGGGGCCTAAATCCTCCTCGAGCTTGCTCGGGGAGGGGGACCGTCCACGAAGTGGATGGTGGAGGGGTGCTGCGTTCTTCCGCTTACCCCTCCGTCACGCGTCTGCGACGCGCGCCACCTCCCCGAGACAAGCTCGGGGAGGATCTAGCCTTCGGCCAGCTTCGCCTCTTCGAGCTTCACCAGGCGCCAGAGCGTTTCCATGACGGGGGCCTCGACACCCGCCGCTTTCGCCGCCTCGACGATGGCGCCGTTGATCGCGTCGACCTCGGTGCGGCGGCCCGCTTTCACGTCCTGCAGCATCGACGCCTCGTGGTCGGCGTGGTCGGTCATGGAGACTTCGGTGAGGTCATGGATCGGCTTGGCGGGAACCGGAATGCCGCTGGCATTGGCCACGAGGACGCCTTCATCCACCGCCTGCGTGATCATCGCACGGCTTTCAGGGTGGGCGCCGAGAAAGCCCGGAGTGCGGCGGGTGAGCGCGCAGAGCGGGTTCATGGTCGCGTTGAAGATTGCCTTGGACCAGATCGCGACGTGGATCTCGGGCTCCAGCACGGCGGCAAGCCCACCCTTGGTGAGCAAGTCGGCCACGTGCCCAGCGAACCGGACGTCGCCTCCAAACGCGGGATAGAGCTTCGATCCGCCTTCGCCGTGGCTGCGCACCTTGCCCGGGCCGACCAGGTCGGAGGGGAGCGAACTCGCCCCGACCATGACTCGCTCGGGCGAGGCATGGGCCGCGAGCCGCTTGTCGTTGCCGAGGCCGTTCTGCAGGCTGAGCAGCGCAGTCTCCGGCCCGATTGCGGCGGCGATACCGGACAGGGCCCCGTCGGTATGGAAGGTCTTGGTGAAGACCACCACGAGGTCCACCGGCCCCTCGACCTGCTCCGGCAGCCGCGCTGGTATAGGCAGCAGTTCAAGGCCGGCGCGTGTATCCAGCTCCAGCCCGCGAGCGTTGATGGCGTCGATATGCGCACGGTTCACGTCGACCAGCGTGACTTCGCAGCCAGCACGGTGGAACGCTGCGCCGTAGAGGCAGCCCATGGCTCCGGCACCCAGGATCAGGACCTTCATTGCGCGGCATCCTCCAGCAGTAGCGGGCCGAGCAGCATCGCCAGCTTGACGTCGATGCCGTGGCCCTTGGCGCGGTGTTCCGCAATGACTTCGCCAATCCGGGCGAGGGGCACGCGGTGGACCACGATCTCCTCGTGCTCGGTGCCGCCGCCTTCGTGGACTTGTGAAAGGCCAGTCGCCTTGAGCAGGGTGAAGCTCTCCTGCACCATGCCTGGCGAGGAGTAGAATTCCCCGACCGTCTCCCACTGCGCGGCCTGGTAGCCGGTCTCTTCCTCCAACTCGCGGCGGGCACTGGTGAGATCGTCCTCGCCTTCGTCTTCGTCACCGATCAGGCCGGCTGGAAGCTCCAGGCAGAACTTGCCGATCGCGACGCGGTATTGCTCGACCAGGATCACGTCGCCGGCATCGACCGCGAGGATCACCGCGGCGCGAATGCCACGCGAACGCGTGGCGTACTCCCAGCGTCCGCGGCGTTTGGCTTGTATCCACTTGCCAGCCCATTCGAGCTGTTCAGGTGCATCGGCGTCAGGGGGAAGGGGGCGTTCAGTCACGCCACCCGACTACAGTTCGATCAGGCGATCTGGCAACTCGTTGATGTCGTCATCGGCCCGCGGGAAGTGTTCGGCGAGGATCACCCCGACCTTGCCAATCGCGGCTATCATGCCATCGGCACAGCGGCCGTCCTTGATGTGCTCGAGCATCGCCGCCATGGCATCGCCCCAGGTCTCTGCTGGGACTTTGCTGGCGATGGCTTCGTCGGCGATGATGTCGGCCCGGTGCTCGCGCATCGAGAGATAGATCAGGATACCGGTGCGGCCATGAGTGCGCCGCTCGGCACCGACCTTGAACAGGCCGACTGCGCGGGCAAGGGCACGGCGGGTCTTCACCACGCCTGGGATCAAGGCGAACCGCAGGGGCAGCCACTGCAGGAGCAACCAGGTCGCGACGAACTTGATCATCGCCCCGGTGGCCGCGAGACCGAGAATCTCGCTACGGGTCCATTCGTGGTTCCAACCGCCGCTGACTTGCTCGATCAGCCCGAGGTAGAAGTCCGGGAACAGAGCATAGGCCGTGAGCGCCGTGAACGCGACGAGCGCCGACCAGGCGAGCACGATGTCGCTGTAACCGTCGGAACTGTCGGCCACGACGGTGACGATCTCGCCGGCCGTGTGGGCCTCCGCCGCGGCGACCGCCTCGCTGACGCGAGTTTGGTCTTCAGCCGAAATCCAAAGCCCCATCTACCAGCCCCCGCTCGCGCCGCCGCCGTTGAAGCCGCCGCCACCGCCGCCGAAGCCACCGAAGCCGCCTCCGCCACCGCCGCCGCCTCCGCCGCCCCAGCCGCCGCCGGAGCCCCGACCGCTGTTCATGGCGGCATTGATCGCCGTCCACATCAGCACGTTGCCCACGGCGCTAGCGGCGTCCCCGCCGCGGCCGTGATATCGGCGCCCTCGCGTCCGGCGACCGAACACGATTGCAAAGAACACGAGCATCGCGATCCAGAAGAACACACCGGCAATCGCCGGTGCGGCGACTTTTGCCACTCTAGCTTGGCGGGCCTTTTCAGCCTCTTCGATGGCTTTGGCCTGGGCCGGATCCATGTCGAGCTGCTGAACGATGGCGTCGACGCCGGCCACGATACCGCCCGACAAGTCGCCCGCCTTGAAGCGTGGTGTGACCACGTCGCGGATGATGCGACCGGACATGATGTCCGTCATCCGCTCCTGCAATCCGCGTGCGGTGTGAATGCGCATCCGGCGTTCGTTTGGAGCGACCAGGAACAGGAGCCCGTTCTCGCTTTCCTGGCCGCCGATGCCCCAGCTCTCCGCGAGCGCCTGGGCGAACGGTTCGATTTCCTGGCCTTCGAGCGACGGGACGGTCGCGACGATGACCGCACGGCCAGTCGTCTCGTTGTAGGCGCGCAGTCGAGCGTCGAGTGCCGCCTTGTCCGCTGGCGAGATGATGTTGGCGCCGTCGTAGACGGGCCCCTCAGGCCGGGGCGGTAGCTCTGGTTGTGCCGCTGCCGGCGCGCCCGCGAGGGCGGCCAGCAGGGCCAACCAGATCAGCAGCAAGCGTGTCATCGAGATGACCTAGTTCGCCGCCGCCGCGGGCTGTTCTGCCGCCGGAGCGTTGTCGTTCGCAGGCGCTGCGGCCGGTGCGCCGACGTTGTCGAGGTTTACGGTCGGAGCGGTCTGAGCGGATTCGCTAGCCTGGAACGGCACCATCGGCTTCGAACCATGGATCACCCTTGCGCCGATGATCGACGGGAAGGTGCGGATCTCGGTGTTATAGGCCTGCACTGCCTCGTTGTAGCGAGTGCGGGCCGTGTCGATCCGGTTCTCGCTGCCTTCGAGCGCGGTCATCAGGTCGGCGAAGCGCGCCTGGCTCTGCAGTTGCGGATAGGCCTCAACCACGGTGCGCAACTGGCCGAGCGCCTGGGTCAGCTGGTTCTGCGCTTCCTGGAATTTCTGGAATTCCGCGGGGTTCGAGAGATCGTCGGTGGTGATGTTGATCGAGGTCGCGCGAGCGCGGGCATCGGTCACCTCGGTGAGGATCTGCGATTCCGAAGCAGCGGCCCCACGCACCGAAGCGACGAGGTTGGGCACCAGGTCGGCGCGGCGCTGATATGCGCTCTGCACGTCTGCCCACTTGGCCTTGGCGTTTTCTTCTGCGGCGGGCACCGAGTTGATGCCGCAAGCGGACAGCGAAAGCGCCGCCAGCGCGATAACGGCAGTGCGGATCGAGGCAATCATGGACATGAGACAGGTATCCTTCCTCAAGGCGCGCGGTCGTAGTCGCGCTGTATTACATAGATAGCACACGCGAGACTGCGTTCAAGATGCCCGGTTGCAGACGATCGAACAGAGTGATTTAACCCGCCCAGAAGCTTTGACGGAGGTGGGGTCTATGTTGCAGGAATTCAAGGAATTCATCGCTCGGGGCAATGTGCTCGACCTGGCCGTTGCGGTGATCATTGGCGGGGCCTTCGGAACGATCGTCACCTCGCTGACCGGCGACCTGATCATGCCCGTTATCGGAGCGATCTTCGGCGGCGCGGACTTCTCGAACCACTTCGTCCTGCTAAGCGTGCCCGCCGGCTACACCGGCTCGCTGACCGACTATGCCGCGCTCAAGGAAGCGGGGGCGGCGATGATCGGCTACGGCGCCTTCATCACGGCCGTGATCAATTTCGTGATCCTGGCGTTCGTGATCTTCCTGCTGGTCCGCACCGCGAACAAGCTGATCGCGAAGAAGGCGGATGCGCCCGCCGGCCCGAACGAGGTCGATCTGCTCACCGAGATCCGCGACGAACTGAAGAAGCGCAGCTGATGCACTCGCTCACTTCACATTAAGCCAGCGATCTCTATATGGGTCCTCGCCGGTTTCGGCCGGCTATGGCGATAAACTGCAGTGTGCAATAGGCACAGCGGACCCGGGGGCAGTACCCGGCGGCTCCACCAAAATCCTCGGGAAACCGGGGGCTCTGACGGGGCCGAACCAGGATCGACGTGTGTTGAAAAGCACTGTTTTTGCCCGGGCTGAGTAACCCGCATAAGGCTCAAAACACACAAGTGCCAACGATAACGAAGCACTTGCTCTCGCTGCGTAACCTGACGGCCTAACGGCCTGATCTTACAAAGCTAGAGCACGGTTCGGACCGAACCGGGTAACAGAATCGGAAACCGGGGGCCCGGGGGTGCCTAGCAACAGAAACCCCCACCCACCTCTTTGACGGAAACGGGCCGAGGGTGCCCCGAGCGCTACGGTCCTCACCCCCCGAACCCAATTGGGCGGTGCCTAGCAACAGAAACCCCCACCCCACCAATTCACGTCAAAGATTATGCGATGCGTCGCGGGCGGATTGACGCTGCCCCACTGTTGCCATCATGTTGGGCAAATCAGAACTGTCGCACCGAGGCCGCCAGAGCCGGGGCGAGGCAATTTTACGGGATCGCTAATGCAATTGAGCCGCCGCCTTTTCATGGGTGCTGCCATTGCCGCGACCGCTGGGGTCTCAACGGGTCGAGCCTTTGCCGAACCTACGAGTACGCCGATTGAGCCTGCCGTCGCTTTCGCTGAGCCACGCCAAGCCTACCGGCCACCCCTTCTGGAAGAGGCCCTGGCTGCGCTTGATACTCACTCGGGGTACATCCTCGACCGGAGCCGCATCGGCCTGGTCGATTTCTCCGCGCCTTCGAGCCAGCCGCGCTTCCACCTGGTCGACGTGGCCAGCGGGCAGATCATGCTCAGCTGGCTGGTCGCCCACGGCAACGGGTCCGACCCGACCGCCACGGGGATGCTGCAGTACTTCTCGAACGAGCCCGGCTCCAACGCCAGTTCGCGCGGGGCCTATGTCACGTCGACGACCTACTACGGCAAGCACGGTCGCTCGCAGCGGCTGATCGGGCTCGATGCCAGCAACAACATGGCGTGGGACCGCGCGATTGTGATGCACGGTGCGCCATACGTTGATCCTTCGATGATCTACTCTCGTGGCCGCATCGGCCGCAGCCAAGGCTGCTTTGCTGTGGAGCAGCGGGAGATCGCTACGGTGATGGAACAGCTTGGGGCGGGCCGCTTGCTCTACGCGGGACGGCCCGGCGAATTGGGCCTCGCCTAGGCTTCCGACTTTTCCTTCGCTGCCCGCTCGAAACGCAGGCAGTCGAGGATCTTGGCTCCGGCGATAAACACCGCGCCCGTCGTGGCGAGGAACAGCAGCTTGCCGCCGACGCCGGGGAATTGGTCAAGGTAGTGTGCGCCGCGCGTGGTCGCTCCGAGCGCCAGGGCGTAGATGATTAGGAAGGCTTCAAAGCGCGTCTTGATCGTGAACAATCTGGAGACCTTGCGCAGCATTGCTCGACATTCCATCGTTAACCCCACGGAGAGGAATGATCGTCCCAGCGGCTGAGTTCCAGCACAAAGCATGGTTAACGGAGTCAGCGATGTCAGTTGTCCCGAGGGGGAACAGTTCAGGCGAGCTCCGCCAGGCCGAGCGCGTCGAGCAAAGCACCGCGCGCCTTCCGCACTGAAATCGCCAGATTCTCTCGGCCCAGATCAGCCGGATCGACCTGTTCCGGCCAGTGCGTTTCGATGATTTTCGCCAAGATTTCGGCCTTGGGCCCGTCGAGAAGAAATCTCGTGTCGATAGTCGCAGGATCGGCCACGACCCGCAGCCGAAGGCAGGCTGGCCCCCCACCATTGGCCATCGACTGGCGCACATCGACCGGGATGATTCGGCGAATTGGCCCGTTGCTGGCGATCATCGCGTCGAGCCACGCGCGGACTTCCGGGCTCTCCCAGGCCTCGCCGGGAATGACTAGCGCCTGTTCACCTGCTGGGAGCGTCACGAGCTGGGCGTTGAACAGGTAGGAGCGCACGGCCTCGGCCAAGCTGACTGCGCTGGTCGGCACTTCCACCACTTCGACCTCGGGAAAGCGCTGGCGGATCGCGGCATAGGCTGAGGCCGGGTCCGCGAAGGCCTGCTCATGGCAGAACAGCACCCGCTCGTTGGCAACGGCCACGACGTCGTTGTGAAAGGCACCCGCGGCGATCGCTTCCGGCGACTGCTCGATGAACAGCACCCGCTCTGGATCGAGACCGTGCCGTCGAGCGATAACGCGGCTGGCCTGTTCATGCTGGCGCGCCGGGAAGGGGCCACCTGCTCGACCATAGACGAACACTTCCAGCCCGGCAGCACCGTGGGCCGAACTCAGGCGCATGTGGTTGGCGGCACCTTCGTCGCCGAAACACGGCGGGACGGGGCCGTGAACAGCAAAGTGTCGCTCGTTCGCAAAAGCCAGTTGGAGCTGGCGCAAGGTGTCGGGCCATTCGTGCGAACGGTGCGGCATGGTCACGAGGTTGGCGACGCTCAGGTGACAGCGGCCATCGGCGGTGTCGGGCGCGGGCGAGACCGTGGCGGCATTGGCAGTCCACATCGATGACGCCGACCAGCCCGTCGCCAGCAACGCTCGGCCAGCGACCGCATCAACGGCGATCGCTTCAAGCCAGTCCGCGTTGGGTCGGGGCACGGGGACAAAGAACCCCTGCGCCAAGCCGAGCGCCATATTGCCGCGCATCTTCTCCAACCCCTGGAGCGCCGCAGCGCGCGGGTAGGAGACATCGCCAGCGTGCGCCGTCGCGGCGAGATTGCCCAGGCTGAGCCCGGCGTAGTTGTGGCTGGGGCCGACGATCCCGTCGAAGTTGATCTCGACCAGGCTCAACGCTGCACCGCCCAAACCGTATCGCCCGGCTGGACGTCGAGCATGTCGGCAGAGGCGGAATCGATCGACAGCCCGCCATCGACCGCCTCGCAGGCTCCGTAGCAGGAGTGGAAGGCCGACAGCCTGCCGCTCGCGAGCAGCACCTTCTCGCCCTTGCGGCAGTCAGTGCTCACGACGGTGGAAGGCTTGGCGTCGCGGATCGAGCGGACGTTGTCGGTCCGCGCGGTCATCGTCGGTCCGCCGTCGAAGATGTCGACATAGCCCTCGCAAGAGAACCCCTCTTCCTCAAGCATCCGCATGGCCGCCCGTCCCGAAGGGTGCGGCACCCCGATCGCGCCGCGGGCGCTATCGCTCAGCATAGCGACATAGACCGGATGCTTGGGCATCAGGTCGGCAATGAACTGGTTGCCGTTGATGGCGTTGAAATAGTCGGCTTCCTGGAAGTTCATCCCGAAGAACCGGCCCGCCACGCCGTCCCAGAACGGCGATCCGCCGCGCTCGTCGATGATGCCGCGAAGTTCGGCCAGGATGCGGTCGGCAAAGCGCGCGCGGTGCATGCCGATGAACAGGTAGCGGCTGCGCGCCAGCAGCAGCCCGAGGCCACCAGCGCGCTCGTTGGGATGGAGGAACAGCCCACCGACTTCGCTCGACCCCTCAAGATCGGTAACGAGGCTGAGCATTTCCGCGCGCACCGTCCGCTGCAGTTCTTCGGAGTGCTGGGTCAGCGTGTTCAGGCGGTAGGAGTAGAACGGCCACTGCTGTCCGACCTGGGTCATCATCTGGCAAGTGCCGCGTACCTCTCCGGATTCGGGCTTTTCCAGCACCAGCACGAACTGCTCGTCGGCCAAAGTGTCGTCATCGCGGGCATAGGCAGCTTCTGCCCGTTCAAGCTTGCGCGCCAGGGCCTTGCGATCAGCAGGGAGGTTGGTGAACCCGCCGCCGGTGAGCTTGGCCATTTCGTACAGCGGCTCGAGGTCGTCGGGCCGCGCGGCGCGCAGGCGAAAGGTCAAGCGAGGTCTCCTGTGGCCAGCCGATGGAGCACCACCGCAGATAGCGCGGCACGTTCAGCAAGGGAGGATGCAATGAGATACTCGTCCGGCGAATGTATGGCCCCACCGCGCACGCCCATCGTGTCGACGACAGGCACTCCGCAAGCGGCGATGTTGTTGCCATCGCACACCCCGCCGCTCGGCTGCCATCCGAAGTCCTGGCCAAGATCCGCGCCAGTGCGCTGCACGAGATCGAACAAACGCTGGGCTTGGGAATCGACGGGCTTGGGGGGACGGGTAATCCCGCCATGGATGTGGGCATTAACCTCATGCCCCGCCTCAATGTGCTGCAACAACACGGTGAAATCACGTTCAAAATTGACCGCGGCTTCGCTCGTCTTGGGGCGGATGTTGAAGCGAAGGATTGCGAGATCCGGAACCACGTTGTTGGCTGAGCCACCATCGATCCGGGCGGGATTGATGGCCAGGTCGGCGTGCTCCATCGTCTTCAGCGCTACCGCCAGCGCCCCGGCAGCGACGATGGCGTTGCGTCCCTCTTGCGGGTTGCGTCCTGCATGGGCCGCGCGGCCGGTAATGGTGACGCTGTAGTTGCCGCTGCCGCCTCGAGCATGGGCGAGCGTCCCGTCGGGGCGGGCAGAGGGCTCGTAGGTTAGAGCGGCGGCCTTTGCCCGCGCCAGCTCGGCAATCAATGCAGCGGAAGACAGCGAACCGGTCTCCTCGTCCGAATTGATCATCACGTCATAGCCAGTAGCGGCGGCCGCGGACGATCCTTCGAATGCCTGCAGGGCTGCGAGCATCACCGCGATGCCGCCTTTCATGTCCGCAGCGCCAGGAGCGTTATAGATCTCGCTGTCGAGCCAACGGCCCTCCTGGAAGGGATGGCCGGGCGGGTAGACAGTGTCCATGTGGCCGGTCAGCAGAAAGCGCCGCTCCGCCGTAGGGCGCACGCTGAGCACCAGGTGCCGCCCATTGGCTTGCTCGATTTCGCGGCCACCCGCATCGATCGAGGTCACTGGTGCGGGGTCGCGCAGTTCGACTTTTCCAGGGAGAGCGGCGAACGCTTGGGCGAGTTCGTCCGCCTGCTGCTGAAGGCCGGCGAGGTTGCCGGTGCCGCTGTTGATCGCGCTCCAGCGCTCGGTGCGCTCGAGCATCGCCGACTGTTCAATCGGCTCGACCAGCTTCCTCTCGTCTTGGGTTAGCCGTTGCATTTGAAACGACGCTTAGCTGGTAGGCGTTTGCTGTCAAACGGCGCCTCGCTATTGCCGCGGGGCATGCCTAGGGTCAGGCCTCATATCCAGCGCCTTCGAGGTTTGAATCAAAATGGCTCAGTGCAAGGAAGGAAGGCGTAGGAATATGTCGATATTTCAAGTCTTCCTGACGCAGCAATGGGCCATTTTGATCAAATCCCGAAGGGACGGCAGAATGGCTTC
Organism: Altererythrobacter sp. Root672; assembly: GCF_001427865.1. Classification (NCBI taxonomy): domain Bacteria; kingdom Pseudomonadati; phylum Pseudomonadota; class Alphaproteobacteria; order Sphingomonadales; family Erythrobacteraceae; genus Altererythrobacter; species Altererythrobacter sp. Root672. The sequence goes on along the minus strand of NZ_LMHH01000001.1, from coordinate 1,643,997 downwards.
CATCTCGAACGGAAAGGGCCTTGGAAAGGCATCCAGCCTTCCCGGCGGCCCTTTCCGCCCGATATGTTCGCCATTCTGCCGCCTCGAAGGCGCAGGATATGAGGCCTGACCCTAGACATGTGCCCAGGAAGGAGCCTGACTTGAGCGAAAGAGTGGATCGGAGTGGGTTGCGTGTCGATGCGGCCCTGGCGCAGTTTATCGAGAGCGAGGTGCTGCAGCCACTTGGGCGCGATGCCGCGGCATTCTGGGCTGGATTCGCCGAGCTGCTCCGCCGCTTCGGTCCGCGCAACGTGGCACTGCTCGACAAGCGCGATGAGCTCCAGGCCAAGATCGATCGCTGGCATGCGGAGCGGCGGGGCCAGCCGCATGATGCCGACGCCTATCGCGGTTTCCTTGAAGAGATCGGCTACCTCGTGGCCGAGCCCGAGCCGTTCACCGTGGGCACGACCAACGTGGATGCCGAGATAGCGGCTATGGCCGGGCCGCAGTTGGTCGTCCCTGCGCTCAACGCACGCTTCGTCCTCAACGCCGCCAATGCGCGGTGGGGCAGCCTCTATGACGCCTACTACGGCACCGACGCCTTGCCGCAGGCGCCTGCCGCTCAGGTTTCTGGCTACGATCCGAAGCGCGGCGAAGCGGTGATCGCGGCCGCACGGGCCTTCCTCGACCTCGCCGTGCCGCTGGAGAATACGAGCTGGTCGGAGATCGCGGGGCCGGAGAGCCTGCCGCTGTGCCAGCCGAGTCAGTATCTCGGCAGCACCGAGAAGGGCCTCGTGTTCTGCAACCACGGCCTGCACATCGAAGTCGTGTTCGACCGCGAGAATGCGATCGGTCGCACGGACCCGGCGGGCATTGCCGACATCAGGCTGGAAGCCGCGCTGACGACGATCGTCGACCTCGAGGATTCGATTGCCGCGGTCGATGGGGAGGACAAGCTCGCAGCCTATCGCAATTGGCTCGGCGTGATCCGTGGCGACCTGGAAGCGAGCTTCGACAAGGGTGGAAAGACGATGACGCGCTCGCTGGAGGGCGACCTCGTTGTCACCGCTGTCGATGGCAGCACGCTAGATCTGTCGGGTCGGAGCCTGCTGTTCGTGCGCAACGTCGGCCACCTGATGACCAACCCTGCAGTGTTGCAGGTGGGCGGCGCCGAGGTGCCGGAAGGTATTCTGGACGCGGTCGTCACGTCGGCCATCGGCGCACTCGATGTCGAAGGGCACAGCCGCTGGCGCAACAGCCGGTGCGGAAGCATCTACATCGTGAAGCCCAAGATGCACGGGCCCGAGGAAGCGGCTTTCACCAACGACTTGTTCGATGCCGTCGAGGACCTGCTCGGCCTGAAGCGTCACACGATCAAGGTCGGCGTGATGGACGAAGAGCGCCGTACCAGTGCCAATCTCGCGGCGTGTATCGCGGCGGTGAAGGACCGGATCGTGTTCATCAACACCGGCTTCCTCGACCGCACGGGTGACGAGATTCACACTTCGATGCGTGCCGGCCCGATGGTCCGCAAGGGCGCCATGAAGCAATCGGTCTGGCTCGACGCCTACGAGAAACGCAATGTCGCGATCGGGCTCGCCTGCGGGCTTTCGGGCAAGGCGCAGATCGGCAAGGGCATGTGGGCAGCGCCCGACAGGATGCATGCGATGCTCGATGAGAAAGTCGGGCACCTCCGGGCGGGGGCCAACACCGCTTGGGTCCCGTCACCCACGGCGGCTGTGCTTCACGCCTTGCACTACCATGCGACCGACGTGTTCGAGGTGCAGCACCGGCTGGCCCCGGCACCGGGCCTCGACGCGCTGCTGACCTTGCCGCTGGCCGAGGGCGTGAACTGGAGCGAGGCCGAGATCGCCGAAGAGCTCGACAACAACTGCCAGGGCCTGCTCGGCTACGTGGTGCGCTGGATCGACCAGGGCATCGGCTGCTCGAAAGTACCCGACATCAACGACGTCGGCCTGATGGAAGACCGCGCGACACTGCGCATCTCCAGCCAGCATCTGGCCAACTGGCTGCTGCATGGCGTCGCCAGCCAGCCGCAAGTCATGGACGCCTTGAAGCGTATGGCAGTGCGGGTCGATGCACAGAACGCCGGCGATCCGGCCTATCGCCCGATGGAGGGCAACTGGAACAGCCACCCGGCGTTCCTCGCGGCAGTCGACCTGGTGTTCAAGGGCCTGGACCAGCCTAACGGCTATACCGAGCCCTTGCTCCATGCCTGGCGCCGCAAGGTAAAGGCAAGCTAACGCCCCGGGCCCCCGGCCGCCTAGTGGGCGACCGGGGCCTTGGGGGCCATCAGCTCCAACAGGCGATCGGCGATCTCGCGCTCGCCCATGATCACCTCGTCGACTCCCAGCTGCATCAGGTACGCCACTTCGCTGTCGGAATGGGCCCGTGCGAAGATCGTGATGTTCGGGTTCAGCTTGCGCGCCTGTTCTGCAATGGCCCCGGCTTCGAACCCTTCGGGAATGGCGATCACGAGCCGTTTGGCGTCTTCGATGCCGGCTTCTTCCAGAACCGATGCCGCAGCGGCATTTCCTATGACCACCGGCAGCCCATCGTCGGCGGCAGCACGAGCCACATCGGCTTCGTCCTCCACCACGACCACTGCGCGGCCGGCCTTCTTGGCCCCTTGGCCGACAAGACGACCGACCCGGCCATAGCCGATGAGCAGGGTATGCTCCCTGCGGTCTTCCTGCCGCTGCCGCTCGACTTCGCGGGCTTCGGCAACCGCCGCCTTCTTGGCTGCGCTCACGCGACCGGCGACAGCGGTAAACACGAACGGGTTGGCAAAGATCGACAGGATCGCGCCCGCCAGGATCAAGTCTCGACCCTCTGGCGGCAGGATACCGAGATTGGTGCCGAGGCCTGCGAGGATGAAGGAGAACTCGCCGATCTGGGCGAGGCTGGCGGAAATCGTCAGGGCGGTTCCAGTCGGATGGCCGAAGAAACGCACGATGGCGAAGGCCGCGATCGACTTGCCGAGGATGATGATCGCCACTGTTGCGAGCAATGGCCAGGGTTGTTCGACCACAACGGCGGGATCGAACAGCATCCCGACCGAGACGAAGAACAGCACCGCGAAGGCGTCGCGCAGCGGCAGGGTTTCTTCGGCAGCGCGACGGCTCAACTGGGATTCGCCGAGGATCATGCCGGCGAAGAAAGCGCCAAGCGCGAAGGAGACGTCGAACACATAGGCCGCGCCGAACGCCACACCCAATGCGATTGCCAGGACTGCCAGGCGAAACAACTCACGCGAACCGGTATGCGCAACCCAGTGCAGCGCCGCAGGGATCAGGCGCCGGGCGACGATCAGCATGAAGGCGATGAAACCGCCGACCTTGAGCACGGTGATGCCAAAGGTCGTTGCTATCGCTGCCCCGTCCATGGAGTCGGCGGTCACCATGCGGGCGATCGGGGGAAGGAGCACCAGCGTGAGCACCATCGCCAGATCTTCGACGATCAGCCACCCGACAGCGATGCGTCCGCGTTCGGTGTTGATGAGATCGCGAGCCTGCATCGCGCGCAGCAGAACGACCGTACTGGCGACCGAGAGCGCTAGGCCGAACACCAGTCCAGACAGGATCGACCAGCCGAGGGCCAGGGCCAACGCCAAGCCGAGCAGGGTAGCGACCGCGATCTGCGTCAGAGCCCCGGGGATGGCGATCCTCCGGACCGACAACAGGTCTCGCAAGGAGAAGTGCAGGCCGACGCCAAACATCAGCAGGATGACGCCAAGTTCGGCCAATTCGTTGGCAAGGCCGGTATCGGCGACGAACCCCGGTGTGAAGGGCCCGACGATAACGCCGGCGAACAAGTATCCCGCAACAGGGGACACGCGCAGGCGATGCGCCAGCGCGCCCATGAAGAAGGCTACGACAAGGCCGGCGACTATCGTCCCGATCAAGGGGGTGTGGTGTGGCAAGTGCTTCTCCCGGCTTCGCGAGACCCTGAAATCCCGCGGAATCTCTCAACGTACGACGAGTGGACGAGCGCGGCGGCAATAGTTTCCGCGGCGTTCGCGCCCGTCAAAGGTGCAGCCACCCACCAACGGGGCGGCCTGCATCGCATTCCAATCATGCTAATTCTCCAAACCGAGCCGCGCGGACCTGCAGTCTGGTGTAGGCCCGGTGAGATAGGTTCCTCGCTAGGCCTCTGGATGCTGTCTCAGAGGGCCGGCGGGGCCCGCGGTCCATGCGCTCGGGTGAGGGCCGGGCGGCCCACCGTTTGGCTTGGGAGAGGCTGGTAGCGAACCTGAGTAGCGAGCGCGAAGGCGGGGAGGATCAGCACGGGTTCGGCAGCTGACGACAGCGGCACGCCGTCGAACAGGTGATCGAGCGGGGTTTTCCGGTCCATCGAGGTCTTGTCGCCCGTGACGCGCGGCTTCTTTGGGCTGACCACGACCGAGTATGTCGCCGGGTCGAACGCCGAGCCGATCACTCGTGTACGGGCTTGCCCCATCGTCGGGACCGCCGAAATCAACACGACGAGCAGCATTATCCAGCCCACGAATGCGGGCCGGCGATGTCGCGGCGTCATGAGAATGCCTTGGTGCATGGTCTAGAAAGTAGGTCATCCACCCCTGGATTGCGAACCTGAAATTCCCCCGAGGGTGTGAAATGCACATTTGTTAGGGGAGCGTTCATGTTTGGGACTGCACGAAAATTGCGCTATTAGCCTGTTGAGAGAAATTACATATCGAGTATCTTTCGTAACTTGTTTGATAGATGTGTTTGTAACCAGATTTCGGCCTTGCGTTAACTAGCCCACTGTGCAAGGCGCGCCGCCGGGTCGGCGGCGTACGGTTATTGCGTCAGCTTTTGGGGGAAGTTTGGTGAGTGATGAATCCGTGCTCGTCTTCGACGGGCTGACGGAGCCGACTGACAAAGCACGTTCGGCTCAAGCACAGGTCAGTTCGGCGGGGTCGTTTCCCGAACTCAATCGCGGTGAACGCAACGCGCTGCGCGCGTACTGGCCATTCCACGAGTTCGAGCCCCTGTCCAAACGCGTACGCATCGGCCTGCCGAGCATGCATGCTCTAGTGGGCAAGGGCTTGGTCGACGAAGGCCCGGCGGGAATGTTTGGCCCGACGTTCCGCCTCACCGATCACGGACGGAAGGTGACTCTCGCCCTGGCCGGCTTGGGCGACGAGCGATCGAGAGTTAGCTAAGCACTCAGGCGGTCAATTTGCGGGCAATCGAGACGAACTCTGCCACACTGAGCGTCTCGGCCCGGCGCGTTGAATCGATCCCGAGACTTTCGAGCGCTTCAAGCGCCCCGGGAACGCCCTTTACGCTTTGACGGAGCATTTTCCGGCGCTGGCCGAACGAGGCTTCGGTCAACCTTTCCAAGACCCGCGCGCTGACACCGGCGGGCGCCTCTGCCGGGGTGACGTGCACGATAGCGCTCATCACTTTGGGTGGCGGCGTGAAAGCACTGCGGTGGACTTTCATCGCGAGCTTGGCCGTTGAGCGCCACTGGGCGAGGATCGCCAGCCGACCGTATGCGCCGCCATCGGGCGCCGCGACGACGCGCTGAGCCACTTCCTGTTGGAACATCAGCGTCAGGCTGGTCCAGTTCGGCGGCCAGCGCTCCCCACCGAGCCAACCGGTGAAGAGTGCGGTACCCACGTTGTAAGGTAAGTTCGCGACGATGGCATAAGGCTCGCCCATGATCTCGTCATGGTCGAGTTTGAGGGCGTCCCCTTCGATTACCCGCAATCGGCCGGGAAAAGCCTCCGCAAGCTCGGCCAGCGCCGGGAGGCACCGGCGGTCCATTTCGATGGCGGTGACTCTTGCACCCGCGCGTAGCAAGGCCCGGGTGAGCCCGCCCGGCCCGGGGCCGATTTCGAGCACCGCGCGATCCTGCAGGTCGCCGGGAATGGCAGCAATCCGGGCGAGAAGCTGTTCGTCGAACAGGAAATTCTGGCCCAGCGCTTTCGACGCGCTCAGTCCATATGCGGCAATGACTTCGCGCAAGGGCGGGAGCTTAGGCATTGTCACGGTCTTGAACTAGCGGAGCTCACAAGCCGCTCCGGCGTGCCGCCATCTCGCCCGCCATTCGGATCGCTGCGATCATCGCGTCCGCGCGGGCCGCGCCCGTTCCGGCGATGCCGAAGGCCGTGCCATGGTCGGGCGATGTGCGGACGATGGGCAGGCCAAGGGTGACATTGACGCCCTGATCGAAATCGAGCGCCTTTAGCGGTATCAAGGCCTGGTCGTGGTACATCGCGATTGCGACGTCATAAGTTTTTCGCGCGTGCTCGGTGAACAGCGCGTCGGCGGGATGGGGACCCGTCGCGTCGATGCCTTCGGCCCGCAGTGCGGCGACTGCAGGCGCAATGATCTCGATCTCTTCGCGCCCCATCCTGCCGCTTTCGCCGGCGTGAGGGTTGAGGCCACAGATCGCGATCCGGGGGGCGGCAATACCAAAGTCCTGGCGAAGCGCCCTGTCGACGATTGCAGCGCGGCGGCGGATCAAGTCGATCGAGATGCGGCCGGGAACTTCGCTCAGGGCGCAATGGACTGTGAGCGGCACGGTTCGAAGTTGCGGGCCGGCCAGCATCATCACCGCATCGTCCGCGGGAACGCCACTAGCGGCCGCGACGAATTCAGTTTGGCCAGGGAAGGCAAAGCCGACCTTTGCCAGTTGGGACTTCGCGATCGGTCCGGTGACGATGGCCGCGGCTTGCCCCGAAACGACCAGTGCACTCGCGTTCGTGAGCGAAGCGAGGGCCAGTCGCGCTCCGCTCTCGTCTGGCTCGCCGGGGCAGTATTCACCGTCCGGTCCGCCAAGAACGGGCAGTCCGTCCGCGAACGCCTCAACGGCCTCTGTCGGGCGGTCGATGACCACCAGAGGGACCTGAAGCCCGCGACGCGCGGCCGCGGCTTTCAGCACGTCCGCACCGCCGGTGACAAAGAACGGCGGCAAACGTCCGTCGGCGCGCCTTGTCCAAGCGTCGCAGATGATTTCGGGACTGATTCCCGCCGGGTCGCCGAGCGACACGGCGAGCGGCTTCGCGAGCTTAGTTATACTCGATCACCGCGTCGCGCCGAAGGTCGCGCAAGTAGCGCTGGGCCCGGCGGTTGATGCGTTCGTCTTCAAGCTGCGACATCAGCGCTTCGGTATCCGGACCACCCGCGTTGGTCGGGTCGTCGCGACCGCACAGCAGTAGTACGCGAACGCCGTCCTCGAGCGTGCCGAAGGGCGGGGTCGCCTGGCCGACCTGGAGGTCGAGCAGGATCGGCTGCAACTGATCCGGCAGCGAGCGTATGGCAATGCCATCGTTCGACACGACCTGGGCTCCGAGTGTGGCGGCGACGCTCTCGGCCTCGCCGCAACCGCGGATCTTGCTCACGCCGTCAGCGAAGGCCGTCGCGCGAGCCTGTGCGTCTTCCCTGGTGGTTCCAGCCGGGAAATCGAGCGAAATCTGCTTGAGGCTGAGCAAGGCATCGCGCGGGTCGGCCATGCCGACCTGGCGTTTGTCGATCAGGTAAAGGATCGAGAAGCCGCCAGGAATTTCGACGGGGCCGACCAACTGGCCGGGCTGCAATTCGCGGGCGACGTTTTCGAGCTGCGCGTTCTGCAACTGCTCGATCCGGATCCAGCCAAGGTCGCCGCCGACGGCCGCGGTGGAGGCTTCGGAGAACTGCCGTGCATAGGCGATAAAGCTGCCGCCGGCGCGAAGTTGCTCCATGATCCGGCGGGCGTTCTGGTTGACCGCTTCGCGGGTGGCGGGCGTGGCCGAGAGATAGATCTCGCCGATCCGATATTCGGCGGTACCCTTGGACGCTTGCAGGCGCTCGAACAGCTCGTTCACCTCGCCTTCCGACACGTTCACGTAAGGCGCCACGTTGCGCCGCAACAGGCGATCCCAGGCCAGTTCGCCCTTGATCTGGCGCTTGAGTGAGCCCGGTGACGAGCCGATCGACGTCAGGTACCGCGTCATTTCGGCGTCGGTACGCTTGAATCGATCGGTCGACAGCTTGTTGTAGGTCGAGGCCACCTCGTCGTCGGAAACGCCGATTTCCTGGGCGTCGGCCTCCTGGATCTGTAGCGTTTCGTCGATCAGGTTGCGCAGGACCTGTAGCCGCAGGCGCTTGATCTCGTCGGCCGAGGGCGTCGCTTCGTTCGCCGCGACAATCAACGCCACGCGCTGGTCGACATCGGTGCCGGTAATGATGGTCCCGTTGACCGTGGCGGTCGCCCGGCGCTTCGAATCCTCGCGGTTGAGGATGATGATGTTGTCGGGGATGTTGAACGCGTCGGAAGAACTGGCTTCAGCCGGCTCCTGCGCAATGGCAGACGTATAGACCCCGGCGGAAACTGCCGCCGCAGCCACGAACCATCCGAATTTCTTGGTGAACTTGCTCAATTGCAGGACCCCGTAAAGGATGCGCTTTCTGCGCTCTCGAAGGCTGGCCACCTACCTCCAGGCGGCTTAACCCTAGCTGAGCCGCGGCGGATAGCGCGTTTGCCGGTGCCTGCCAACGGCGATGCTTGCGGATAGCGTCGACAACAGCAGCGGGCCTAGCGGAACCCGAGGTTGCGCAGGGAGAAATAGACGCGGAAGCTGTTGCCCTTGTCGGCATCGGCCACCGCGACATAATCGCGCCGCCAGGTGAATCCGAACTCCATGCAATCGTCGGCATAGGCAAGGCCGAGACGCGTGCGTAGCGGCTCGAACCCGTCCGAGGTGAACGAGGGGTCTTCTTCCGAATTGGTCAGGTTGACCACGGCGGAACCGAACACTGACCAGTACTTGGCGAACGCCACGCGGCCCGCGGCGCGCAGTTCCTCGCGATCCTGCAAGTCTTCGAAGTTCAGGTCGATGTCGCGGTTGAGGCGCAGATAACCCACTTCGAGGTAGGTCTCGTCCGAACCGAGCGTCGCGTCGATCTCGTTGCGGCGAACCGCGAAGTTGTCCTTGTCGACGCGGTAGCGGTGGGTGAACTTCACGAAGTCGCGGTAGCGGATCTCTGTACGGCCGACCCAGTCGGAGAACTGTTCGGTCAGGCCGGTTCCGTCGGGGAACAGGGAAGGCTTGTCGGTCAGGCGGTAGGATTGCCCGATAGTCACCTTGGCGCGCCATTTGGGGATTTCGGCCGCCCAGTCCAGGCCGTAAGTTACGCGCGCGCCATCTTCCACTCGGTCGTAACCGGGGAAGCGATTGAGGGCGAAGAGGTTGCTGTCCTCAAGGTCGATCGAGCGCGCATCCTCGTTGGGGATCGTGAGATTCTCGATCTCGGGCGCGGCGGCAAGCTGCACGCGCGGAGTGATGACTTGCGTTCCGCCCAGGAAGCTGCCGACGAACGGCCACTTCATGTCGACCGCCCCGATAGCAACGCCGCGCGACTGCCACCCGTCGCGGCCGCGGTAGGATGGGGTGCCGGTGAGTATGCTGGAGTCGGAGTGATAGAGATCGCCGCGCAAGTAGACCGTGGCGGTAAGCTCCTGGCCCAGTGAAGTGATCCTGCGCAGGTTCCACTCGGCCCGAGCGAACGCGCGCTGCGTGTCCTGTCCGTCGGTGCGGGTGATCGCGAGGGTGTTGGCCTGAATCTCGAACTGTCCGCCGAGTATCGGGTCCGCGATCCGCCGCCGGTAGTCGATCAGCGGCAAGGCAATCGGGACCAGGCCCTGCGGCTGCTGGACGAGCAGGAGCTGCGTCACCCATCCCGAAATCGACAAGTAGCTGTCGTCGTCAATCCGCTCGACATCGATCATCGAGCGCAACCGGTCGTCGCGGGTGATGTCGTACCGGCGGGCGAAAGTCCGGTCGAGCGCGAAGCGAAGCGAACTGGTTACGCTCCAGTTCGGATCGAGCTGGAACTTGCCGTTGCCGAAGAAATAGCCGCGGATGTCCTTCTCGGTGGTCGGGACCGTCGAGTTGAGTGGGATGCGGGTCCCGTAAGTCAGGTATCCAGTGGCCTGAAACGCCCCGCTGTCGGTCAGCATCCGATATTGGGCCGAAACCATCGGCACAGCTTCGGTGTAGGCGAACGCCGTCACCAGAAGATCGCGGTTCTCGGCCATGTGCCAATAGTAGCTGCTGATGACCTCGAGGCCGTTCGAAGCGTTGACCCCGACGTCGGGGATCAGGAAGCCGGAGCTCGGCCCCCCGTCCGCCTGCACGGTGATTCCGGGCAGCGGCAGGATGCGCTTACCGAACAGCTCCAGATAGGCGCCGTCGAAGCGGATGGTCTTGGTTTCAGAATCGTAGCGTACCCTCCGGGCCGTAACGCGCCAGCTTGGCTGCTTGGGGCAGCCATCGCCGTCGACCACCGGGCATGAGGAATAGGCGGCGCGCTCAAGCACGACATCGCCAGTCTCGTCGCGGTGGCCTTGCGCCGCGGCCAGGCGCCCGCCGGCCCTGAAAGCCAGGAGCATGTTGCTCATGGCCCCTTCCTTGAGCTCGTCGGTTAGTTCGAGGCTGTCAGTGAAGAGTTGATTGCCGTCTTCGTCCACAGCGCGGACATTGCCCATCGCCGTGATCTGCCCGCTCGTGCGGTTCCATGACACGTTATCCGCCCGGACCGAGCGGTCGCCCGAGCGCAGGAGCACGTCGCCCGAGGCCGTTACGAGATCGGCGTTGCTGTCATATTCGAGGGCATTGGCCTCGAACGCGACTTCACGTGGCGTCTCTTCGCCCTTCTTGGTTTCGTCGCTCGTTGCTGGCGCCGGATCGTCCTGAGCCAGCGCAGGCATAGGAGCGCACATCAGTGCGGCAAAGCCCGCCAGGGCAATCGCGCGAATGCGCCGCAAGTTGCGAAGTTCGGCGTGCAATTCTGGCTGCGGGCGGGGGCGCATCGGCTTGCCTATTGCACTGCTGCTCCCTAACTGCAACGCCACCGAGCAAGTCCCGCGGCATCAACCGCCGCGCCTCCCACACGATCGAGCGGAGAGAGCATGCAAATCACCTTCCAGAGCGCCACCGGCGGCGCAGGTCCCTCATTGGTCGCGCGCGTCGTCGACAAGGACCAGCTGCCCGCGGATCTCGACCGGGCCGTGACCGAAGGGGCGCGCGCAGCGCGTTTCACCGGCAAGGCCGGACAACTGTTCGAAGCCTTTGTTGAGCGCGGCGACGCCGTGGTTCGGCTCGCCCTCGTAGGCGCGGGTGCCAACGGCGATGGCCGTGGTGCAGCACTGGAGCGGGCAGGGGCGGCGCTGGCGGCGAAGTACCTGACCTCCGGTGCCACTGAGCTGGCGCTCGACGCAAGCGGTCTCGAGGCAAAGGATGTCGCCTCGGTGCTGATCGGGCTGCGTCTGCGCAGCTGGCGTCATGACGCCTATCGCACCAAGCTCAAGGACGAGCAGAAGGTTTCCCTGACCAATGTTGTCGTAACCGGCGCCCCGGCTGGTAGCGAAGACGCATGGGCGACCGAGCAGGCCCTGTCCGAAGGCGTCGAATTCACTCGCGAGCTCGTGGCCGAGCCGCCAAACGTGATCTATCCGGAATCGTTCGTCGAACGCTGCCTCAAGCAGTTCGCCGGCACCGGCGCCGAGCTCTCGTTCCTTGACGAAGACGAGATGCGCAAGCTGGGCATGGGCGCGCTGCTCGGCGTGTCGCAGGGTTCGGCCCAGGCTCCCAGGTTGCTGGTCATCAAGTGGCTTGGCGGAGCGAAGGGCGCTCAGCCGACAGTGTTCGTAGGCAAGGGTGTAACGTTCGACACCGGCGGCATCTCGATCAAGCCTGCGGCCGGCATGGAAGACATGAAGTGGGATATGGGCGGCGCCGGCGCTGTCGCGGGCGCGATGCTCGCGCTGGCCAAGCGCAAGGCCAAGGCCAACGTCATCGGCGTCTGCGGCCTGGTCGAGAACATGCTCGACGGCAAGGCGCAGCGTCCGGGCGACATTGTCACCACGATGTCGGGCCAGACAGTCGAAGTCATCAACACCGACGCCGAAGGGCGGCTGGTGCTGTGCGACGCGCTCACCTGGGCGCAGCGCGAATTCAAGCCGGCCGCGATCGTTGACCTCGCCACTCTGACCGGCGCGATGATCATCTCGCTCGGGCACGAACATGGCGGGCTGTTCTCGAACGACGATGGCCTGGCTGACGACCTGTCGGCAGCAGGCAAGGCGAGCGGCGACAAGTTGTGGCGCTTCCCGCTCTCGCCAGCTTACGACAAGCTGATCGATTCCCCGATCGCGGACATGAAGAACGTCGGCCCCCGCTGGGCCGGCTCGATCACCGCGGCGCAGTACCTGCAGCGCTTCATCGACGAGGGCACGCCCTGGGCGCACCTCGACATCGCGGGCATGGTCTGGGCCGACAAGCCCGGCGCCACTTGGGACAAAGGCGCGACCGGCTACGGCGTGCGCTTGATCGACCGCTACGTACGCGACAAGCTCGAAAGCTGAAGTGGAGCGCGTCGGTTTCTACCTGTCGGGCGCGCAGCCGGTTGAGCGCGTCCTGCCGCTGATTGCCCGCGCCGCGAAGGCCGGGGATCAGCGGATGCTGGTGGTGGCCGAAGATCCGTCGCTGGTCGACCGGCTCGATAAAGCGCTGTGGGAGCAATGCCCGGAGGATTTCCTCGCCCACGGCCGCGCAGATGCGCCGCATGCCGAGCGTCAGCCGGTGCTGCTGTCCGGCGATTGCGCCGCCGCCAATGGCGCGAAGCTCCTGGCGCTCGCCGACGGATGGTGGCGCGAGGAAGCCGAGGGGTTCGACCGCGTCCTGCTGTTCTTCGACGAAGGCGGCAAGGCCGAGGCGCGCAAGACCTGGCGGCTGTTCGATCAGCGCGAAGACGTGACACGCGAGTTCTACGAGCTCGAAGATGGGAAGTGGGCCAAGAAGGCTTGAGCCTTGCGCCCCGGTGCCCCTCCCGCTAGGGGCGCGCCCAACTTTCCGCACATTCAGTTCGAAGGATTTCCCCAATGGCGGTCACCCGCACCTTTTCGATCATCAAGCCCGATGCCACCCGCCGCAACCTGACCGGCGCGGTCACCAAGATGCTGGAAGACGCCGGTCTGCGCGTCATCGCTTCGAAGCGCATCCACCTGAGCCGCGAACAGGCCGAAGGCTTCTACGCGGTGCACAAGGAACGCCCCTTCTTCGGCGAACTGTGCGATTTCATGACCAGCGGCCCGGTCGTGGTCCAGGTCCTCGAAGGCGACGATGCCGTGAAGCGCAACCGTGACGTCATGGGCGCGACCAACCCGGCCGACGCTGTCGAGGGCACGATCCGCAAGGTCTTCGCCGAGAGCATCGAAGCCAACTCGGTCCACGGTTCCGACAGCGACGAGAACGCCGCGATCGAAATCGACTACTTCTTCAAGGCTGACGAAATCGTCGGCTAACCGATGCGCCGCGTCGGTCTCATCGGTGGTTTGAGCTGGGAAAGCACCCGGCTCTACTACGACGCGATCAACAAGACCGTCGCGGCGCGGCTCGGCGGCGCCCACTCGGCGCCGCTGATTGTCGACTCGCTCAACTTCGCGCCGATTGCCCAGGCCCAGATCGAAGGGCGCTGGGATGATGCCGGAGCCGAGGTGGTGGAAGCCGCCATCAGGCTCAATCGTGCCGGCGTGGATGCGATCGCGATCGGCAGCAACACCATGCACAAATGCGCCGAGAGCGTGCGCGATGCGGTGAGCGTCCCGCTGATCCACATTGTCGATCCACTGACCGAGGCGCTGCAGCGCGACGGCAAATCGCGCCCGCTGCTTCTCGCGACCCGCTTCACCATGGAGCAGGATTACATCCGCGCTCCGCTGGCTGGCGCGGGGATCACGGCGTCCATACCGGACGAAGCGGATCGCGCGGCAATCCATCAGGTCATCTACGACGAGCTGATCCGCGGTGTCGTGACAGAGGCCTCACGCGACAAGTTCCTGCAGGTCATCGCCACCGGGCGCGACGCGGGCGCGGACAGCGTGATCCTTGGCTGCACCGAGATCGGGCTGCTGATCAATGCCGAGAATTCACCGCTGCCGGTCTACGACACGATGGCGCTGCATTCGGGCGCCATCGCCGATTTCATTCTCTACGGTACCTGAACCGTCAGAAGCCGTCGGCGACGTCCATCAAGCCGGTGAGCTTCTTCGGCGCAACTGCCCGCCAGCTGCGCGCCAGCCACTCGCCGATTTCGTCCCAGTCGGTATCGCCCAGATCGAGACGGATCGCGACCCAGCCGTCGCCGAAATAGGCGGGGCGGTAGTAGCGGTCGGGGTCGTTCTCGATCAGCTGTGCCTGTTCGTCCGGGCCGCTGATCTTGACCAGTAGCGCGATCTTGCCGTCGCCGTGGTGGTCCAGGCTGACGTAGGCGAACTTCTTGCCCTTCACGATGCCGAAGCAGGGCATGCCGTGGGACACGATTTCATCCGCCTCGGGCAGGGCCATCGCCCGTTCGCGCACTTGCGCCACGAGGTAGTCGGGCGACTTCTCGCGCGCGACGTAATCCGCCAGCATGCGCGGATAGAGTTGGTACTCCGCCATCAGCACCCGAGCCGAGAGGCTGTCGGGCGTGTCGTCGGGCAGGATGTGCACCGGCACCTGGCCGAGCAGCGGGCCGCCGTCGAGTTCGGCGGTCACCACGTGGACCGAACAGCCGCCTTGCGAATCGCCGGCCTCGATCGCGCGCTCATGCGTGTGCAGGCCCTTGTACTTGGGCAGCAGCGAGGGGTGGGTGTTGAGCATGCGCCCGGTCCATCCCTCGACGAAGCCCGCGGTCAGCACGCGCATATAGCCGCATAGCGCGATGTACTCGGCACCGGCATCGCGCAGCGCCTGGTCCATGATCGCTTCGTGCGCCTCACGCTCAAGGCCACGGTGACCGTGGGCGAAGGTCGGGATGCCCTCGGCCGCGGCGATGCTGAGGCCGCGCGCCTCGGGCACGTTGCTGGCGACGAGCACGATCTCATACGGGCAATCGGGCAGGCGCGAGTGGAACAGCAGCGAGGACATGGTGGTCCCGTTGCCGGAAAGCATGACGGCGACGCGGGCCTTCTCAGGCATTGTGCGTCGCGCTCCAGTCGGCCTTGGCGCTCCAGGTTTCGGCCGAGCCGCGCACGGTGCAGCCGCGCGGGCCTTCGATCACTTCGCCGATCCGCGAGACGTCCTCGCCGGCCGCTTCCAGTTCGGCTGCGACTTCGCGAGCGAGTTCCGGCTGGACGGCCAGGACCATGCCGATACCGCAGTTGAACGTGCGAGCCATCTCGCCCGGCTCGATGTTGCCCTGGCCCTGCAGGAACGCCATCAGCCCCGGCTGCTCCCAGGCGTCGGCGTCGACCACCGCATGGGCACCCTCAGGCAGTACGCGCGGGATGTTCTCGAGCAACCCGCCGCCGGTGATGTGGGCGAGGGCGTCGATCTTGCCGGCGCGGACCGTCGGCAGCAGGCTCTTCACGTAGATCCGAGTCGGCTCGATCAGCGCTTCGATCAGCAGTCGCTCCTGATCGAACAGGGCGGGGCGGTCCATCCGCCAACCGAGGTCGTCCGCTAACCGGCGCACGAGCGAGAAGCCGTTCGAATGCACGCCCGAGCTCGCAAGGCCGAGCAGCACATGGCCAGGCGCGACGCGCTCTCCGGTAAGCTGCTCACCGCGCTCGACCGCACCGACGCAGAACCCGGCAAGGTCGTAGTCGCCGGGCGAGTACATGCCCGGCATCTCCGCCGTCTCGCCGCCGATCAATGCGCAGCCCGAGATCGTGCAACCCTGCGCGATTCCCGCAATCACCCGCTCGGCCACGCCGTTGTCGAGCTTGCCGGTGGCGAAGTAGTCGAGGAAGAACAGCGGCTCGGCGCCCTGGACGATCAGATCGTTGACGCACATCGCCACGAGATCGATTCCCACCGTGTCATGCCGGTCATGATCGATCGCGAGCTTGAGCTTGGTGCCAACGCCATCGTTTGCCGCGACCAGCAGCGGATCGGTATAACCGGCGGCCTTCGGATCGAAGAAGCCGCCAAAGCCGCCGATCTCGGCATCGGCGCCGGGGCGGCGGGTGGCCTTGACCAGCGGGCCGATGGCTTTGACCAGCGCATTGCCGGCATCGATCGAGACGCCGGCCTGGGCGTAGGTATAACGTTCGGGCGGGGGGTTGTTCGAAGTCATAACTGGGCGCTTTATCCATTCGCGCTTGGATTTCCACTCGCCATTGGGCAAAAGGCCGCCGATTTCACACATGCCAAGCCTTGCTCTCCCTCAAATTTCGTCTCCGCGACGCCTCTGGGCCCCGATTGCGGGCGCTGTGGCGCTTGCCTTGGGAGTCGCGCTTGTCGCGCAAGTTTCCGGGGATCGCGGCATCGCGCCGGTCGCCAGCACCACCGATATCGAGGTGCGGGGCATCAAGGTCGACGTGGTCGGCAAGAATTCCGAAGATGCGCGACTCAAGGGCTGGCAGGAAGCGAAGAAGCTCGCCTGGAAGAAGATCGGCGGGCCGGACATTCCCGAGTCGCAGCTCGAAGGGCTGATCTCGGCCATCGTCGTTGAGCGCGAACAACTGGGACCGAGGCGTTATATCGCTACGCTCGGCGTGGTGTTCGACCGGGCGCGTTCGGGCGGATTGCTCGGCGGGCAGGGTGAACGCGCCCGTTCGGCGCCGATGCTCACGCTTCCGGTGCTGATCACCGGCGGCACCCAGACCATGTTCGAGACGCGCAACCCGTGGCAGCGGGCCTGGGCCGAGTACCAGGCCGGCGCGAGCGCGATCGACTTCGTCCGCCCCTCCGGCGCCGGCTCCGATTCGCTGGTTCTGAATTTCGGCCAGACCGGCCGTCGCAGCCGTATCCTGTGGAACGACATCCTCGACCAGTTCGGCGCGGCTGACGTGATCGTGCCGATTGCCCGGCTGGAGTATTCCTATCCTGGCGGGCCGGTGCTCGGTCATTTCACCGGACGTCACGGCCCCGACAACGAATACCTGTTCAGCTTCACCCTGCGCGCCCGCGATGCGGAGCAGGTGCCGGCCATGCTGACGATGGCGGTCGAGAAGTTCGACGAATTTTACACCCGCGCGCTCGCCGCCGGCATTCTGCGTCCAGACCCGACGCTGTCGATGGAAGGCATGCAGCTCAGTCCCGAGGTCCGTGCCCTGATCGACGCGGCGCGGCAGGCGGAATTGGCAGGGGCAGCGGCTGGCGAGGGTGAGAACGCCTTGATCGACTCCACCAACCCGGCAGCGACGGCTACCCCTGGCGAGGCGCCGGTGGTCAGCATCACCGTGCAGGTCACCACGCCGGACGCGCCCTCGGTCGATGCGGCGATTGCCTCGCTGCGCGGAACGCCCGGCGTGCGTGGCGTGTCGACCAGCAGCGTCGCCATCGGCGGCACCTCGGTAACGCGAGTCAGCTTCGCCGGCGACCTCGCCGCGCTGGCCGATGCGTTGCGCGCTCGCGGCTGGCAGGTTACCCAGGGCAGCAACGCGCTCGCCATCACGCGCTAACGCGCGCGAGACTGGCGCAGAACTAGGGCACTTATGAGCCAGATTGCCCTTCCGCTCGCGCCGGAATCCGCTGGACCTTCGCGGATCGTAGTCGGCGCCGCCAACGCCCACGTGGCGGAGGCCTTGGCTCGGCCTGAAAGCTGGCCGTTCCGCACCGCGGTACTCACGGGCCCGTCCCGCTCAGGCAAGTCGCTGCTCGCCCGCTGGTTTGCCGAAAGCGGCCGCGGGGAAGCGATCGACGATGCCCGCTCGCTCGACGAAGCGCAGATTTTCCATCGCTGGAACCGTGCGCAGGAAGAAGGACGCGCGCTGCTGATCATCGGCGGAGAGCCGCCTTGGGACATCACCTTGCCCGACTTGCGCTCGCGTCTCGGCGCCGCCCTGCAGCTCGAAATCGGTCTGCCGGACGACGAGATGGCTGAGGAATTGCTCCACATCCTGGCCGAACAGCGTGGGTTGCCGCTTGGGGCCGATGCGGCCGCTTATCTTGTGCCGAGAGCGGGTCGATCCTTCTCCGATCTGGAGAAGCTGGTGGCCGTGATCGACCGGCTCAGCCTTGAACGAAAGGTGCCCGCTACCCAATCTATCTGGCGGGCGGCGCTGGAGGCAGTGCACGGGGCGGAAGAGCCTCGCTTGCTTTAGTGGCGGATTTGAGGGAGAATCGTCAGCAATGTTCGATCAACTGATCGCATACTTGGACTCGGTCCGGGCCCGTGACCCGGCTCCGCGGTCTCGCTGGGAAATTCTCCTGTACCCGGGCGTGTGGGCGGTCGGATTCCACCGGCTTGCGCACTGGCTGTTCGACGGGGAGCTCTATTTCCTCGCCCGGTTCGTGAACCATTTCTCGCGCTGGCTGACCGCGATCGACATCCATCCGGGCGCCAAGATCGGGCGCAACCTATTCATCGACCACGGCTTCACCGTGATCGGGGAGACGGCCGAGATCGGGGACAACGTCACGATTTACCAGTGCGTCACGCTTGGCGGTACCAATCCCACCAATGGCGTTGGCGGCAAGCGCCACCCGACGCTGAAGGACAACGTCATCATCGGCTCCGGCGCGCAGATCATCGGCCCGATCATTGTCGGCGAACGCGCCCGAGTCGGCGCCAATGCGGTGGTGACGGACGACGTGCCTGAAGGCGCGACCATGATCGGCCTCAAGGCCCGCTCCACACTGGTCCCGGCCGAAACCTGGCTGCGCGAGTTCATTCCTTACGGCACGCCGTGTGACGAACCTTGCGAGCAGACCAGCAGCGGTGTCGAACGTGTCGAAGCGCTCGAGCGCGAACTGGCAGAGCTGCGCGCCGAAGTTGCAGCCTTGCGGGAGGAACGGCAAGTGCCGGCCCGTTCCCGCAAGACGGGCGCCGCCAGCTGATGCGGGCGGGGTCGCTCGACGGCAACATCGTACCCTTCCCGTCGTCGCGCGTCCTCCAGCAAGTCGGCTTCGAACGCGCTGAGCTGCAGCGAATTCTCGATCTCTACGGCCGCATGGTCGCCGCCGGCGAATGGCGCGACTACGCGATGAACTTCACGCGCGAATTCGCCAGCTTCTCGGCCTTTCGGCGCACGGCGGACGTTCCGCAGATGCGGCTGGAGAAGCGCCCCGAGCTAAGGCAGCGGCAGGGCATCTGGGCGCTGTTCGGTGAACAGGGCCAGGTGCTCAAGCGCGGGCACGAGCTGGCTGGCGTTCTGGCGCCGTTGGAGCGGAGACTTCTGAAGGTCGTGAGCGGGTAGGATTGGACATGCCGGTGCCTGGAACACTGGCGAAAAGCGCCGTATTCCCGTCGCCACTAAACAGAAACTCTCGCCCCACCACGGGCGGGAGCGCCTGAGCCATGGACCTCATGCGCATCGTCCGCTCGCTGGAGGAATTCCTCTACGAGGTCATGACTTGGCTGGTGTTCTACCCCAGGACCATGTGGCGAGCGGTGCGCCATCCGATCGAGATGCTCCACTACGCCAACCGCGAGCTTCAGGATCAGCCAGACCGGCAATTCGCCGACCTGTTGAGCCCGCCGCTGTTTCTGATGATCACGATCCTGCTCTCGCACATGATCGAAGTCTCATCGCACCAGACCCTGCCGACGGGCGGGACCTCCTTTGGCAGACAAGTCGCGGCGTCCGAATGGAACTTGCTGGTGCTGCGGTCGATGCTTTTCGCCGTCTACCCTCTGATGTTCGCGGTGAGCCGCATCCGGCGCGAAGGCCTGCCCCTGAATCGAGAGACATTGCGCCCCCCGTTCTTTGCCCAATGCTACATTGCCGCTCCGGCCGCTTTCGCGATCGGAATCAGCTCGATCCTCACCCGATCGCCCAACCTGGAATCGCAGGCGGCGGGGATACTCATCTTCTTCGGTGCGGTCATCTGGTACATCTCGATAGAGGTCACCTGGTTGCGCAGCCGGATGAAGATCGGTCGGGCCGCAGCGATTTGGGCGGTTTTCAGAACTTGGCTTGCGGCCTCGCTGATCAACGCCCTCGTCACAGTAGTCGTGCTGGGAATGTAGGATTACCTTTGGACTGACACTTTGACCGGTCAGAGCCTCTCGAGGACGCCCACCAGGTCCTCGTAGCGGTCGATCACCGCATCCGCGCCGAGGTCCGCCGCCGGCAAGTCGTTGTAGCCGAAACTGAGCGCCACCACGGGCACATTGGCGTTGCGGGCGGCTTTCACGTCGAAGGTGCTGTCGCCGACCATCGCGAAGCGGCCGCCGCCGCACATCAGGATGGCGGTGTCGATCATGTCGGGCGCCGGCTTGGCTCGGCCAGGGCCGAGCGTGTCGCCGCCGAGGATCACCTGGAACCGGTCGGTCATGCCCAGGGCATCGAGCAGCTTGCGCGAGTAGACTTCGATCTTGTTGGTAATCACCGCCAGCTTGCAGCCCCGCTGCGCCAGGGCGTCGAGGGCGTCGAGGCAGCCGGGGTAGGGCACGGTGTGGTCGGCGATGTGCGCCTCGTAGTGGATCAGCAGTTCGCCGTAGGCGCCTTCGAACTCGTCTTCCGGCAACTCGCCGCCGGTCAGCTCGAACGCTCGCTCGAGCATCCGGCGAGCACCGCCGCCGATCAGGTTGCGGGTGGCATCCTGCGAGATCAGCGGACGGCCGACGGTGGTCAGCGCATGGTTCACCGCCGGCCCGAGGTCGCGGTTGGAATCGACAAGCGTGCCGTCGAGGTCGAACCCGACAATTTCGAAGGGGAAGTCAGCCATCCACGGGCCCTTGCCGGAGCCGTATGGAAACGGCAACCGATTGGTGGCATTGCGCCTCCATGGGAGCTTCCGAACGACCGATCGCAGCCATCGTCCTCGCCGCCGGCAAGGGCACGCGGATGAAAAGCACGCGGCACAAGGTGCTGCACGAGATTGCCGGACGGTCGATGATCGACCACCTGCTGGCCTCGCTGGAGGCGCTGGCCCCGACCAAGACTGTGGTGGTGGTCGGCGAGGGGCGCGAACAGCTCGAGGCGCACCTCGGCGGCCGGGCCGACATCGCCGTGCAGCAGCCGCAGCTCGGCACCGGGCATGCGGTGCAGCAGGCGGAGAGCGCGCTTGCTGGCTTCGAGGGTGACGTGCTGGTCATGTACGGCGACGTGCCGTTCATCCGGGCCGAGACCATGAAGGCGATGATCGAGCGGCTCCATGCCGCCGATGCGCCCGAAGCAGTGGTCCTGGGGTTCCTGCCCGAAGACGCGCTGCAATACGGCCGCGTGATCGCCGAGGACGGCCAGATCGCCCGCATGGTCGAGTTCAAGGACGCAGACGAGCGCGAGCGCACCTGCATGCTCTGCAACTCGGGCTTGCTGGCAGCGAAGGCGGAGGTGCTGTTCGAGCTGCTGGGCAAGGTCGGCAACGACAACGCCCAGGGCGAATACTACCTGCCCGACGTGGTCAACATCGCCATCGCCGAGGGCCGCAACTGCGCGGTGATCACGACTGACGAGCCTGACGAGGTTGCCGGCATCAACTCCCGCTCCGAGCTGGCGGAGGCCGAAGCGCGCTGGCAACGGTCGCGGCGGGCACAGGCGATGGCCGAAGGCGCGACGCTGGTAGCGCCCGAGACGGTATTCTTCAGCTGGGACACCCGCCTCGGCCGCGACGTGATGGTCGAGCCGAACGTGGTCTTCGGACCCGGCGTGGAAGTGGCGGACGAAGTCACGATCCATGCCTTCTGCCATCTGGAAGGCACCAGGCTTGCATCGCGGACCTCGGTTGGCCCCTTTGCGCGGCTGCGCCCAGGAGCTGTGCTCGAGGAGGGCAGCAAGGTCGGCAACTTCGTCGAAGTGAAGAACGCCGTCCTGGGACAGGGCGCCAAGGCCAATCACCTGACCTACCTCGGCGATGCCACGGTCGGGGCAGGGGCCAACATCGGCGCGGGGACCATCACCTGCAACTACGACGGCTACTTCAAACATCGCACCGAGATCGGTCCGCGCGCGTTCATCGGTTCGAACAGCGCCTTGATAGCACCGGTCAAAATCGGAGCGGACGCCATCGTCGCCGCCGGTAGCGCGGTCAGCCGTGACGTTGCCGACGGAGAGCTGCGGATGGTCCGGGCAGATCAGCTGGTAAAGCCCGGCTGGGCCGATCGTTTCCACGACGCCATGAAGCGGAAAAAGGCCGAGAAAAAGGGCTGAGCCCTTGACATGATATCATGATATGATATCAGTATATCATGCGAACTTTGGTGGACATCCCTGAGGAAGACATCGAGAAACTCGATGCGTTGGCGGCGAAGGACAAGCGCTCGCGCGCAGCGGCCATTCGCGAGGCGATCAAGCTCTACCTTGTCCGCAATACAGGAAATGCCTGGATCGCTCGCGGCGCTGGCTACTGGAGAGATCGCGACGACATTGGGGATGCGGTCGAGTATCAGCGCGCGATGCGCGAAGACCGCGATTTCGACTGAAAATCTGTGTCGGATCCCTTCTTTGATACCAATATTCTGATCGACTGGCTGAAGGATCGTCCCCAGGCCAGCATCGAATTGTCTCGCTATGCTCGGCATCGGATCAGTCGCGTCGTTTGGACTGAGGTTCTGGCTGGCGAGCCGTTGGAAACGCGTGATCGAGTCCAGCAGCTCATTGCACCTTTCGAGATAGTCGAAGTCGACGGCCGGATATCTCTGGCCGCCGCCGACATACGTTTTCGCATGCGGATCAAGCTCTTGGATGCCTATGTGCTCGCGACCGCGCAGGTTAACGGAGCCATCTTGGTCACTCGCAACACAAAGGACTTTCCGGCGCAGATGCCGGGCGTCCGCGTACCTTACATCCTCTAACGCAAGGCAGCCTCCTCATGTGCGGAATCATCGGTATCGTCGGCAAGGAACCGGTCGCAGAGCGGCTGGTCGACGGTCTCAGGCGGATGGAATACCGCGGCTATGACAGCGCCGGTATCTGCACGATCGACGGCGGGAACCTGATCCGCCGACGGGCGCCGGGGAAGCTGCTCAACCTGGTTGCCGAGATTGAACGCCATCCGGCTCCGGGCGATATTGGCATCGCCCATACGCGTTGGGCGACCCACGGCGCGCCGACGGCAAGCAATGCGCACCCGCACGCCACCGATCAGGTCGCTCTGGTCCACAACGGCATCATCGAGAACTTCAAGCCATTGCGCGAAGGGCTGCTTGCGCGGGGCCGCACGCTCGAAAGCGAAACCGATACCGAGATTGTGGCCCACCTCGTATCGGAACAGATCGAGGCAGGCCTGTCGCCACAGGATGCGGTGAAAGCAGTCCTGCCGCAATTGCGGGGCGCCTTTGCCCTTGCGATCGCGTTTCGGGCCCATCCGGACTTGCTCATCGGCGCACGGCTCGGCTCTCCGCTGGTGGTCGGTTACGGTGAAGGCGAGACCTACCTCGGTTCCGATGCGCTCGCGCTTGCGCCCCTGACGCAGCAGATTTCGTACCTGGACGAAGGCGACTGGGTTGTAATCACTCGCGAAGGCGCCGAAATCTTTGACAAGGATAACAATCCAGTAGAGCGCGAAGTTACCACGTCAGGTGCATCGGCAGCGGCGATCGAGAAGGGCAACTATCGCCACTTCATGCAGAAAGAGATCTTCGAACAGCCGACGGTCGTGGCGCAAACTCTGCGCAGCTACCTTCGGCCGGTCGAAATGCAGGTCGCCCTGCCGCAGATCGACTTCGACATCTCGGCGATCGATCGGGTTACCATCGTGGCGTGCGGTACCAGCTACTACGCCGGGATGGTCGCCAAGTACTGGTTCGAACAGTTCGCGCGCGTTCCCGTCGACCTCGATTTCGCCAGCGAGTTCCGATATCGCGAGCCGGTCCTTCAGCCCGGCGGGCTGGCGCTGTTCATTTCCCAAAGCGGTGAAACGGCCGATACGCTGGCGGCGCTGAGGCACTGCAAGGCCGAAGGGCAGACAATCGCAGTAGTGGTCAACGTGCCGACCAGCTCGATGGCGCGCGAGGCGGACTTGCTGCTGCCGACCCATGCCGGCCCGGAAATCGGCGTCGCTTCGACCAAGGCTTTCACCTGCCAGTTGGCGGTGCTTGCGGCTCTCGCGGCGCATTTCGCGGTCAAGAAGGGCCGGCTCGACCGAGAGGCAGAGGCGGAAGTCGTTCGGCACCTGCTCGAAGCTCCGGCCTCGCTCAACGCTGCGCTCGCGCATGACGACGAGATTGCCGCCATGGCGCACCTGATCGCGCCGGCCCGCGATGTTCTCTACCTAGGCCGCGGACCTGACTTTCCGTTGGCACTGGAAGGTGCGTTAAAACTCAAGGAAATCAGCTACATCCACGCCGAAGGTTATGCTGCGGGTGAAATGAAGCACGGTCCGATCGCGTTGATCGACGAAGCGGTGCCGGTGATTGTCCTGGCTCCTTCGGGTCCCTTGTTCGAAAAGACCGTCTCGAACATGCAGGAGGTGAGGGCACGCGGCGGCAAGATCGTGTTGATCTCCGATAAGGCAGGCCTCGAAGAAGCCGGGGAGGGCTGCATGGCGACCATCGAGATGCCGCAAGTCCACCCGCTGATCGCGCCGCTGGTCTATGCGGTTCCGGTGCAACTGATTGCCTACCACACAGCTTGCGTCAAAGGGACCGACGTCGACCAACCGCGCAATCTCGCCAAGTCGGTGACCGTCGAATAAATTCGCAAATCCGGCATTCCTCTGCCCGGGGCTTTACCCGCTTCTAACCATTGATGGCTTACGCGCGATGAGTGAGCGCGAATCCATCCGAGTTGCCGACCCTGCGGCTATCAGCGTTGGAGCTACTGGGCCTGAAGGGTCCAGCCGATGGCGATTGGGCGCGGGTGCGTGCTCTGCAGTACGGCCAGTTGCACAAGACCGTGCTGATCCGCACCATAGCCCACGCCCTGGCCGCCTCAGTCACCGTGAGCGTGTTTGTCGGCAAGGTGCCGGTCTGGCTTCTCGGGTTGTGGCTTGTGGCTGCGGTCGCGGCGACTTGGAATACCATCAGGATCGACCGCAGCCTGGCCGACATCGACCGGCGCACGATGACCAGGCACGAATTCAGGCGCCAGGCGCTGGGCGTGGCGGGCAACGCCTTGGTTTGGGCTGCCGCCATGATCCTGTTGCCTCCATACGGCGGGCAGGCGGAACACTTCGCGCTTTGGACCTTGGTGGCGATGCTGATTGCCAGTTCGGCTTCAATCCTGTCGTCCGCGCCGATGGGTACGGTGGTGTTCATTGCTATCACCGGTGGCACCGCGAGTGCGTCTTTCGTCATATCACGCGACTATGGATTTGCCGCGGTGATCCTGGCGTTCATCACGCTGGCGATCTCCGGAACTATCGATTCCGCTCGAACCTATCTGTCGGCCAAGATCGCCGAGGCTGGGGTCGCAGAGAAGGACGAGGTGGTTTCACTCCTGCTGCGCGAATTCCAGGAGAACGAGGCCGACTGGCTATGGCAGGTCGATCCCAACCGTCGTGTCAGGTCCACCAGCCCGCGCTTCGCGTTTGCGCTCGGCAAGGACCCGGCAGCTGCCGAAGGCCTGCCGTTCATCCAGTTGATCGCGGGCGATAGCTGGGACAGTGGCCAGTTCCATCCCAGCCTTTACGACCTGGCGGAAAGGCTCAAGCGCCGGGAGAGTTTTTCGAACCTGCTGGTCCAGGTGACGGTCGCTACCGGCCGACGCTGGTGGGAACTGTCGGGTACGCCGATGCTCGATGAGAACGGCAGCTTTATCGGATACCGTGGCGTCGGGTCCGACGTCACCGAACAGCGCGAGTCTGACGAGAAGATCGCCTACCTGGCGCGCTACGATACGCTAACGGGCCTGCCCAACAGGCTCATGCTGACCGAGGCGCTTGGCGAAGCGATGCGCTTTGCCGACCAGTGGCGGAGCCGCTGCGCTTTCCTGATGATCGACCTCGATCGCTTCAAGTCGGTGAACGACTCACTGGGACACCAGGTGGGTGACCGGCTGCTCGCGCAGGTTTCCCAGCGATTGAAGTCCGTCATTGGCGAGAACGAACAGTGCGGGCGTCTGGGTGGCGACGAGTTCGCCATCGTTATAAGCGACGCTTCGACCGAGGGGGCCGTCGCTAGGGTCGCCGAAGCCGTGATCGAAGCCCTCTCGCAGCCTTACGACGTGGACAATCACAAGCTCTACATCGGGGCGAGCGTCGGCTCGGCCGTTTGCCCCAAGGACGGCAACACCGTCGAGATGCTGATGCGCAACGCGGATCTCGCGCTTTACCGCGCGAAGGACGAGGGCGGCGGGCTTCACTTCCGCTACGAACCGTCGCTGCACGCCAACGCTGAAGAGCGCCGCAAGCTGGAGCTCGCTTTGCGTAACGCGATCGGCAAGCAGGAACTGAAGCTCCACTATCAGCCCGTCGTCGACGCGAAGAACGGGACCTTGGTGAGCTTCGAGGCGCTGCTCCGGTGGCAGAGCAAGGAGCATGGGTTCGTCAGCCCCGGCAAGTTCATCCCCCTGGCCGAAGATACGCGCCTGATCGTACCGATCGGCGAGTGGGTGCTGTACGAAGCATGCCGCGAGGCGGTTCGCTGGCCGGGCGACATCAAGGTCGGGGTCAACGTCTCGGGCGAACAATTGCTCGAGCCGGGCTTCTCGGCGAACGTCATCCGCGCCTTGGTGGACAGCGGATTGCCGCCCTACCGGCTCGAGGTGGAAGTGACCGAGAGCATCTTCCTGCGCGACGCGCGGACTGCGCGGCAGACGCTCGAGGAAATCATGGCGCTGGGCTGCTCGGTGGCGCTCGACGACTTCGGCACCGGCTATTCGTCACTCGGCTACATCAGGGCCTTGCGCTTCTCGACAATCAAGGTCGACCGCACCTTCGTGCAGGGGGCGGCGCAGGGCAGCGTGGAAAGCCTGGCCATCATCCGCGCCGTCGTGGCGATGGCCGACAGCCTGGGAATGACGACGACTGCCGAGGGCGCAGAAACGGCTGAGGAAGTAGCGCTGATCACGAACCTCGGCTGCACCAAGATCCAGGGCTACTACTTCGGCCGCCCAATGGAGGCCGATGAGGCGTTTAAGCTGATCGGCCGAAAGGGCCGTGTAGCGGCGGCTTAGGCGTCTACCAGACCCCGTATCGCGCTCTCAAACATGGCGCGGCCGTCGGTGCTGCCGTGCTCCCGCTCAATTGCTCGTTCCGGGTGCGGCATCATGCCCAGCACATTGCCCGCCTCGTTGAGGATGCCGGCGATGTCGCGACGCGATCCGTTGACCGTCTCGGCGTAGCGGAAAGCCACGCGGCCTTCGCCTTCAAGCCGATCGAGCGTGTCGTCGTCGGCGAAATAGTTGCCGTCATGGTGCGCGACCGGAACGTGAATAACCTGCCCGGTCTGGTAGCCTGCGGTGAACAGCGTCTGGCTGTTCTCGACCGAAAGCTGGACCGTGCGGCAGATGAAGTGCTGGTTGGCGTTGCGCATCAGCGCACCCGGCAGCAGGCCCGATTCCGTCAGGACCTGGAAGCCGTTGCAGATACCCAGGACCGGCACACCGCGTCCCGCGGCTTCGATCACCGCTTGCATGATTGGGCTGCGGGCGGCCATCGCGCCGGAACGCAAGTAGTCGCCGTAGGAGAACCCGCCGGGTAGCGCGATGAAGTCGAGCTTTTCCGGCAGTTCGGCGTCACCGTGCCACACGCGCAGGGCCGGGGTGCCGGAAACTTTCTCCAGCGCCACTGCCAGGTCCCGGTCGCAGTTCGAACCCGGGAAGGTGACGACTGCCGACCGGAAGCTCACGCCACTGTCTCCGGCTTTTCGATGCGGTAATTCTCGATGACCATGTTGGCGAGAAGCTGACGGCACATCTGGTCGAGGTCAGCGTCGCTCGTGCCATCGGCCACGTCGAGTTCGATCAGGCGGCCAACCCGCACATCCTCGATGCCCTTGAAACCAAGGCCTTCAAGGGAGTGGTGCACGGCGCGGCCCTGCGGGTCGAGCACGCCGGGCTTGAGGCTGACATGGATGCGAACCTTCATCGGGCGGGGGCCTTCTCGAATAGACGGGAGTCGCTCGCGCCTATGGCAATTGAGGCCCTTCGCGGCAAGGGTAATGAAGGTGAAAATCCTCCCTGTGAGCGAAGCTCATGAGGAGGATTTCTTAGATCAGAGACCGGGAGCCGAGCAGTTGGCCTTCTCGCCGCAGTTCACGGCAACGTGCGTCGCCTTCACCTGGCCGTCTTCGATACGGAAGGTGAAGCTGGCCGGTAGCCGGTCCGTGCCGAGCCGCGCGAGTACGTTCACGCCGCCGAGCACTTCGTCGATCACGTAGAGGCGATCGGCAGTCGTCGCACCGTTGGCAGCGCGAGCATCGAGCCAGGCGTTGGCCGCCGCGGTCAGGTCCTGGCGGCTCATGCGCTTGTCGGCCGGGATCTCGGTCCACTGCTCCGCCTTGACGCTGTCGAGCGTGGTCTTGGCGTCGAACTTCCAGTCGCCCTTGTCGGTGACCAGGTTGTCGATCGGACCCACGCCGAAGAACCCGTTGGTGAGCTGCGTCGTCAACACCATCGGCCGTTCGGGATTGAGCAGCACGGCCTCGACAAATGTCTTGCAGGACGTGGTGTCGAGCAACGCACGGCTAAAGTCGACCGTGCGCGCCTGGTTGTCGAAGAACGCCGACAGGAAGCCGATCTCGAGGTTCTCGCGATAGTCCACCCATTCGCCGAGGTTCATTTCGAACGGAGAGCCCTTCTTGACGCCGGAGATCCAGTTGTCGGCGATGCCCTGCAGCAGTTCACGGCTGCAAGCGCCCTGCGCAGCGGCGGGCGAGGCGAAAGTGGCGGTGGCGGCGAGCGCCACGGCGGCAAACCCAAGACGATTCATTGCTCTGCGTTCCCTCTCGGCCGCGCGGCGGCCCTTCTCAACTTGGTGCCCCTTATTGTGCTGGGGCGATTCCGGCTAGAGGTCTAGCTGCCCTCTTTCGGCAGCACGATGATCTCCAACCGCTTGTCCGGCTGGAGGTACTTCGCTGCCATTTCCTGAACATCGGCCGGGGTCAGCGCGGCGAGGCGGTCCTTGCCGGTCGTGAAGCGTTCGATCCGCTCTGCTTTCGACTGTGCGCGGTATGCCAGGTTCATCCATCCGGCATTGGTCTTGAGAGCGTTGTCGTAGGCCTCCAGCAGCGGCTGGCGAGCGCGCAACAGCGCGTCGTCGTCGACGGGCTGGTCGATCAGCGAGCGTACGGTTTCGAGAATGGCGGCCCTTGTCGCGTCGACCTCTTTCACGTCGACCGATGCGGCGATGTTGAAGGTGCCGTAGCCGGTGTAAGTGTCGGACTCGCTGGCGCTGACGCCGGGGCTGTAGGTCTTGCCCAGTTCTTCGCGCAGCTTGTCGGTCAGTTCGATGCGCATGACTCGGTCGAGCAGGTCGAGCTTGAGCACTTCTGCGAAATCGCTGTCGTCGCGCGTTGGCCAACTCATGCGCACGATCGCCTGGTCCGCGGCACCTTCATGCCGCACCACGCGGGGCGCGCGGTCCGTGGTGAACATGCGGGTCCGGTTGTCGGTATAGGCACGGAAGTCAGCCTCACGCTGGGGCAGGGCGCCCAGCGTGCGGGAGACCATGTCGATCGTCTGGCCTTCATCGAAGTCGCCCACGACCGCGAGTTCGAGAGCGCCATGGTTGAGCCGGTCGGCGATCTCGTCGCGGAGCCTGGCGAAGGACAGCCCCAAATAGGCATCCTGCGGCTGGAGCGTGAAGCGGGGATCCCCGTCGGACACAATTTCGCCAAGCGCGTTGGCCAGCGCGCTTTCGGGCGTGGCGTTGCGGCTGGCGAAGAAGGCCTTGATGTTGCGGCGGTACTGGGATTCGCCCTGGGGCCGATAACCGGGATCGGAGATCGCGGCGGCCAGCACCTGCAACTGCACCTCGAGGTCGCGCGGGGTGGTGCCGGCATTGAGGACGAAGGTGTCGTCGGTCGTCCCGAGATTGAAGCTGACGCTGCGCCCGGCCAGGATCGACTGCAATTCGTCGGTCGAATGCTTGCCGAGCCCGCCGATCGGTAGCGAGCTGCTCATGGCCGTCGCGATCGGATCCTCGCGGGTGTTGAGCATCTGACCACCGTCGACATTGAGCTGGACGGAGATGCGGTCGCGCTGGAGCTCGGTCTTCTTGAGGTTCAGGCGTAGGCCGTTCGAAAAGACTAGCGTTCGGATACCGAGCAGCGGCTCAGCGGTGTCGGAAACCACCGTGCCGGGCGTGCCGAAGTCGGTATAGCCCCAGGCCTCGAGCCCGACGGAGTCCTCAGCCGCGAGCTGGACGGCCATCCCTTCGTTCCACGCTGCCCGCAGCGCCTCGGCGCCACCTTCGGGTGCGGTGCGCCCTTCGAAGCGGATCAGGGGGTTGTCGAGCGGGACGAATTCTTCCTTGAGCGCCGCGAGCACGCTGTCCGGCGTGATTTCCGGCAGATGCCCCAGGAACCGCTCCAGCGCGCTGTCCGGCGTCGTCGGGATCTGGTTATCCTCCAGCAGCGTGATCGCGCCGGTGATGAAGTTCGCGTTGGAGCGCGTCGAGGCGCCCGCGACGTTGTTTTCCAGCGAAGTGCGCAAGTTGGCGATCTGCTCCGCCACCTCGGCCTCGGTGAAGCCAAACTCGAGCGCCCGGCGGTATTCGGCCTGGGCAGCCGCCAGCGCCCCGCGCCATTCGCCCTCGCCGGCGTAGATGACCAGGTTGCTCGTGCGTCCGGCGTCGAACATCTCGGCCGTGCCGACGCCCGCGCTGCGGAACGGCGGGTTCTCCGCGCGTGCCAGACGTTGAAGGCGGCGGTTGATGATGCCGTAGCCGAGCTGACGGCGGACGTTTTTCTCACGGAAAGCGCGGGTATCGGTCCGGTCGGGCGCCGGGCCGTGGCGCGAGATCGTGATCTGCTCCGACAACGCGGGGTCGAGGTAGATGTCGGTCTGCCCAGCAAGATCGAAGGGAATCGGGCCCGGGTCGGTCTCGGGAATGATCGATGCCGGCTGCCAGCTCGCAAAGTGTTCGCGGATTTCAGCTTCGACCTTGTCGGCATCGAAGTCGCCGACCACGATTATGGCGGTATTTTCCGGACGATAGATGCGCTGGTAGAGTTCGCGCAGCTTCTCCGGCGTGGCGGCCTGCAGGGTTTCGAATGTCCCGATCGGCATGCGGTCGACGAACCGGGCACCGGGATAGAAGAACTCAAGCCCGTCGATCGTGTCGCGATAGTCGTATGTGTCGCGAACGCGGCGCTCTGACAGCACGACGCCTTTTTCGCGTTCGACCGCCTCGGGGTTGAAGGTCAGTTCGCTCGCCGTCTCCCGCATGAGCATCAATGCCGTGTCGAGCAAGGCCGGATCGTTGCGCGGCAGGTTGAGCATGTAGAGCGTGGTATCGAAGCTGGTTGAGGCGTTGGTGTCGGGCCCGAAAGCGAGACCTTCGCGCTCGAGCAGCTTGACCATCTCGCCCTCGGGGATGCGGGTCGAGCCGTTGAAGCTCATGTGTTCGATGAAATGCGCGTAGCCGCGTTCTTGTTCGGTCTCGGCAACCGACCCGGAGTTGATCCAGAACTGCACCATCGCTTGGCCCGCGGGCGTGCCGTTGGAGCGGATGATGTAGCGCATCCCGTTGTCGAGCCGGCCGAAGCGGTAGGCCGGGTCAGCGGGGAGGTCGCTCTTCTCGAAAGGCCACTCGTGCTCGGGCGCTACCGGCGCCGGTTGGGCCAGGGCAGGGACGGAGGTCGCTAAGAGGAAGGCTGCGAATAGGGAGCGTCGGATCATCGGGCGCGTGAATGGCGGATGATTCCTGAACCGGCAATGGCGATTGGTCCTTCGACAAGCTCAGGACGAACGGGAAGGGCGACCCTAGCACTGATCATGGTGAGCTTGGCGAACCACGCGAACCAAGCTCAGGTCTTTCAATGAAATCTCATCTATTTATCAAGGAAAAACATCCACTTCCGTTCGTCCTGAGCTTGTCGAAGGACGTCAAAGCGCTAGGCTCCCGACAATGGCCTTTTACGCTTACATCCTGTTGTGCTCGGACGGCTCATTCTACACCGGGCACACGGAACATCTGGAAAACCGGATAGCGGACCATCAATACGGTCGTTTCGGTGGATATACCGCGACACGGCGACCAGTGCGCCTGATGTGGAGCCAGGATTTCCCGACCCGCTACGAAGCATTGTCGGTTGAACGCCAGATCAAAGGGTGGAGTCGAGCGAAGAAGCGAGCGCTTATTGAGGGTGATTGGCAGAGAGTCTCGGTATTGGCGAGGAATCGTCAGCAACGCTGACGGCGCCCTAGCGTCCTTCGACAGGCTCAGGACGAACGGCGGAGGGGAAACCCTAAGCCGTTCGTGGTGAGCATGTCGAACCACCCGCGCAATACGCGCTTACTTCTTCGGCTTGGGCCCGGTGCGCAGCTTCGAACGGTGGGCGCTGAGGTCGAACACTTCGCCCGGTCCGGTGTCGGCATCGTTGAGGATCCCGAGCCGGCGAGCGACTTCCTGGTAAGCCTCTTCCTCACCGCCAAGGTCACGCCGGAAGCGGTCCTTGTCGAGCTTTTCGCCGCTGGTCATGTCCCACAGGCGGCAGTTATCCGGGCTGATCTCGTCAGCCAGGATCACGCGGCTGTAGTCGCCGTCCCAGATGCGGCCGAATTCGAGCTTGAAGTCGATCAGGCGGATGTCGATCGCGGCGAACATGCCGCTCATGAAGTCGTTCACGCGGATCGCCATCGCCGAGATGTCCTGCATCTCTTCGTTGGTCGCCCAACCGAAGCACGCAATGTGCTCTTCGGCGACCATCGGATCCTGCAGTTCGTCCGATTTCAGGTAGTATTCGATCAAGGTGTGGGGCAGCGGTTCCCCTTCCTCGATACCGAGGCGCTTGGAGATGCTGCCGGCCGCGACGTTGCGCACGACCACTTCGAGCGGAATGATCTCCACCTGGCGCACCAGCTGCTCGCGCATGTTGAGGCGGCGGATGAAGTGCGTCGGGATGCCGATGTGGGCAAGACGCAGGAAGACGTGCTCCGAAATCCGGTTGTTGATCACGCCCTTGCCGTTGATCGTGCCCTTTTTCTGGGCATTGAACGCAGTAGCGTCATCCTTGAAGTACTGGATGATCGTGCCAGGCTCAGGTCCTTCGTAAAGGATCTTGGCCTTGCCTTCGTAAAGCTGGCGACGGCGGGACATGGCAAACCTTCAGAATAGCAAACCCCGGCGTGGACGAGTCGGAAATCGACTGCGCTGCCGGGGCAAAGCGGGCCTCTACGCCAATTCGACCGGGGGTGCAATTGCGCTGGGAGGGCTTTCGCAAATTCGCCACGGCTCACAGGTGTTGTTCGCACAATCCTAGTTCTTGATTTACTTACACTTCTGCAAATTGCTCGCAATTGACGCGGCCTTGTGCGAACACTAACGGGCGCGGCGAATAATAAACCAAAAACAAAGTGAGGGTCGTGTTGCGCAAGAACGGGATCAAGAGAACCGTGTCTTTGCTGGCGGTGGCTACGGCCACCCTTTCAGCGATTCCGGCTATAGCCCAAGATGGGGCGTCCGAAGCCGGTCGTGAGATTATCGTCACCGGCACATTGATTTCAGGATCGCGCGAAGACGCGCCGGCACCGGTCGACGTGATAGGAGGCGAAGAGCTTTCAGCGCAAGGCTCGCCTTCGATGCTGGACCTGACCAAGCGCCTGCCAGCCTCGGCCGGCGTGATCGGCGACGCGAGCCAGTTCGATATCCGCAGCCAGTTCAACGAAGGCACGGCCTCGGTGAACCTGCGCGGGCTGGGTCCGCAGCGGACGCTGGTGCTGCTCAACGGCAAGCGCCTGGTGGCGAGCGGTTCGGGCAACCTGCCACTGGTCGACGTCAATCTCATTCCCTCAGGGGCACTCGGCCGGATCGAGATCCTCAAGGACGGCGCGGCGGCGACCTACGGTTCGGATGCGATCGCCGGCGTGGTGAACTTCATCACGCGGACAAATCAGGACGGCTTCCTGGCCGAAGGCGACTACCGATACGTTGGTGGTTCGGACGGCGATTGGAACGCCGCCCTGTCCTGGGGCGGCCAAGTCGGACCTGCGCGAGTGCTCCTTTCCGGCGGCTATCAGCACCGTAGCGAGCTGACCACGCTCGACCGGGATTTCGCGCTCCGGCCCTTTGAGGAAAACCCGCAAGGCGGATGGTCGGGCGGCGGTTCGCCGGGCAACTTCGACTACAACGGCAGCAATGGCGGGGTGGCGTTCGAGTCCGACGAGGGTTGCGAAGCCGTGGGCGGCTTCCGTTCCTTGCCCGGCTCCAGCGCGGACTTGTGTCAGACACAGTACCTGGGGTTCACCAATCTGGTTGAACCGGAAGACCGGTTCCAGCTGTTCGGCGATGTTGAGCTCGATCTCAGCAGCTCAGCGACGCTGCGACTGACCGGGCTTTACGGACGGACCGAGACGGTTCTGACCACCTCTCCGAGCTACCTTCCGACGATCTCGCCCTCGAGCAACGCAGCCTTCGGTGGAGGAGGGCTCTTCGTGATCCCGTCTTACGCACCCGCGCTGACGGATTACTGCGCCCGGTACGGGGCCGCGGCTGGCTGCACGGTCGACACGAACGGTGTGCCTCAGGCCTCAGCGCTGGCCTATCCGGTGCGCTTCCGTCCGGTGCTGACCGGCGGCAATCCGCTGTTCGACAACGAGCGACAGGCCGCGGTGCTGCCGCGTAGCTCGGACTTCTACCAGTTCACCGGCGACCTTTCTGTCGAGGTCACCTCCTCGCTCGATTTCGACGTGGGCCTGACCTATTCGGAATACGACCGCTACTTCGAAGGCGGCGACAGCTTCGTCGACCTGCTGCAGAACTCGCTGGCGGGCTTTGGCGGAGAGAATTGCGCTTACGCTACGCCGCAATCGAGGGCCGGGATGACCCCGGCGCAACTCGCAGCGGTTGCAGGGACGAACGGTTGTAACTTCTTCAATCCGTTCTCCAGTGGGATCGCCGACAACAAGATCACCGGAGCGGCCAATCCCAACTATGCGGGGACGAGCAATCCCCTAGGGCTGGACCTCACTCCAGGGGCGGGCCTGATCAACGACGCCACCACGATCGACGACTTCTTCACCGTCATCCAACGCAAGGCGAACACGCAGCAATTCGTTGCCGATGCAGTGCTTTCCGGCAAGACCGGGATCGAGCTCGGTGGGGGCGAGGTCGCCTTTGCGCTCGGCGGCCAGTACCGTCGTGACGGCTATTCGCGCTGGTACGGCGACACCAACAACCTCGACGTCATGCCGTGTCCGGGGTCGGTGCTCGATCCCAACGCGACCTGTACGCAGGAAGTGGGCCCGATCGGGTTCCTCGGGTCTAACCGCAATGTCGACGTCGACAGCGACGTCGTAGCTCTGTTCGGCGAGCTTCAGGTTCCCATCACTACGGGGATCCTGGCGCAGCTGTCGGCGCGTTACGAGAACTACGGCGCTACGGTCGGCTCGACCTTCGATCCCCAGGCCCGCTTGCGGATCGTAGTGACCGACTGGCTGACGCTGCGGGGCGGCATTGGCACGACATTCCGTGGGCCGCCGCCGCAGACGGTCAATTCGGACCTGGTAATCCTGACTTTCATCGGCGGTGCGTTCCGCGCGGTCGACGTGCTCGGCAACCAGGACCTGAAGCCGGAAACCGCCACCACCTACAATGCCGGTGCGATTGTCGAAAACGGGGGCTTCCGGGCCAGCCTCGATTATTGGCGCTACGACTTCCAGGGTCCGATCGAGAGCGAGCCGGTGAGCGGCATGGTCTCGGCGATGTTCGGCGCAACCGGTTCGGCCAATTGCGGCAATCCCGACTACGCCGCGCTGCAGGCGCGCTTCACCTTCTCGGGCGGAGTGTGTTCCTCGGCCAACGTCCAGCGACTCACCACTTACGCCTTCAACTCGGCCGACGTTTCGACCAGCGGCCTCGACTTCCAGGCGGACTATACAGCCGAAATCGGCGGGATCGACGCGCAGGCTGGTGTCTCGGGCAGCTACGTGATCGATTACGACATCGATCAAGTCATGGTCGAAGGGATCGTGGTGCAACCCGCGTTCAATGCTGCCGGGAAGCTCAACTACCAGACCACGGCCTATCCGTTGCCGCGCCTCAAGGGGCAGGCCTGGATCCAGGGCGCGCTGGGCGATTATTCGCTGCGGCTGCAGATGAACTACGTCGACAGCTACACCGACCAGCGCGGCGCAGACGTGTTCGGGCCGAACAACGCTGCACTCGCGGGCGCAGCGGTGACGACGGGCAAGGTCATCGGCAACTACACCACCTTTGACGCGGTGTGGCGTTGGCAGGTGCTCGATGGGACGAGGGTCTCGCTGGCGCTGCTCAACATCTTCGATGTCGACCCGCCGTTCGCCCGTCTGGACCAGAACTTCGACCCGTTCACGGCCAGTCCGCTCGGGTTCTCGGCCAAGTTCGGTCTGAGCCAGAACTTCTAAGCCGATCCATTGCCGGGGAGGAACGCCAGCGACGCGCTTGCCGCGCGCCGCTGGCGGAGGCATTGAACGGCAATGCTCTCGCAGAAGACCCGCTATGCCATCCGCGCCATGCAGCACCTGGCCGATCACTACGGCCAGGGGCCAGTGCAATTGGCGGAGATCGCTGCGGCCCAGAAGATCCCGGCGAATTTCCTTACCGTCATCCTCTCCGAGCTGAGCCGCTACGGGATCGTCGACTCCCAGCGTGGCAAGGATGGCGGGTACTGGCTCGCGATCGCGCCGATCGACATCACTTACGGGGACCTCATCCGCGTCATGCGCGGGTCGTTGGCGCTGGTGCCCTGTGCGAGTCGCTTTGCCCACGAGAAGTGCCGCAACTGCCTTGAAGAGGGCGACTGCCGCACGCGTGCGCTCATGCTCCAGGTCCGCGATCGCACAGCCGAGCTGCTCGATTCGATCCGCCTTTCGGACAGAATCGATCCCGTTCCCGCCTTGGAAGGTGAGGAAGAAAGCTGAACTTTTCGCATGTGAGCAGGAAATTTCGCACCGATCATCGCATGCCGTATTGTCAACTTAATTAGTTGAGAATATCAGGGCGTCCACCGCGGCACTGCGCCGCTATTGATCGGAGACGCTACATGGCCGCCACTATCGAACGTCCCAGGACCGACGATTCTGCCGACCTTCCTGAACACCTGCGCGTGGTCGTGGAGGCTCTTGACCGCCTTCGCTACGGCGTCATTCAGCTGACCGTACATGACGGCAAGCTGATGCAGGTCGATGTTACTGAGCGCCGCCGCTTCAGCTGAGCACTCGCATAAAAACCTGACAACTCAATAACTAAAACTCAGCAGACCGGACCCCCGGATGCGTTCTCCAGCCTGCGTGGGCGAGATCGACAGCGTTCTCTCCATTGATGCTGGATTCCAATCATCTTGAGGGAACCGCTATGAAACAGAAGTTCGTCCTGCTGACCGGGATCGCCGCTGGCGCTCTCGTTTCGGCTCCCGCTTTCGCCCAACAGGGGGGTGAATCCAACGTCGCTGGCGTGCAGGTCGCACAGGCCAACACCGGCAACGTCACGGTCTCGGCTGACGCTCCGGCAGCGGTCACACCCAGCAGCGTGCCCGAGAACGTGATCATCATCACGGCCCGCCGCCGCGAGGAAGCCTCGCAGGACGTGCCGATCGCAATCGCCACGCTCGATGGTCGCACGATCAACGAGACCGGCGCTTTCAGCATTCAGAAGATCCAGCAGCTCGCGCCGAGCTTGCAGGTCTATTCGTCCAACCCGCGTAACACCGCGGTCAACATCCGCGGTATCGGTGTGCCGTTCGGCCTGACCAACGACGGGTTCGAACAGGGCGTCGGCATCTATGTCGACGACGTTTACTACTCGCGCCCCGCTTCTGCCGTGTTCGACTTCCTCGACGTGGCGCAAGTCGAAGTCCTGCGCGGCCCGCAGGGCACGCTTTACGGCAAGAACACCACCGCCGGTGCGATCAACATTCGCACCAACCAGCCGACCTTCGACTTCGAAGGCAGCACTGAAGTCTCGCTTGGCAGCTACAACTTCAAGCAGCTCAAGGCCGCCGTTTCCGGACCGTTGTCGGATAACGTCGCCGCTCGCGTTGCCGTGTCCGGCACCAGCCGCAAGGGAACGATCTTCAACGTCACCGACGGGAACTGGATCAACGAGCAGGACAACCTCGGCGTCCGCGGGCAGGTCCTTTTCCGGCCCAACGACGATATCGATATTACCGTCTCCGGCGATTACAGCGCCCAGAATCCTGAGTGCTGCGGTACTGTGTATGTCGGCTACGGCCCGACGCAGCGCGCCCTGCTGCGCCAGTTCCCAGCACTCGCCGCGGCGCAGAACTATGCACCCGTCAGCACCAATCCGTTCGACCGCCTGACCGATCTCGACAGCACGCTCAACGCCGGGAACAAGACCGGCGGCGCTTCGCTGCGGGCCATCTGGGATATCAGCGACAGCAGCTCGTTCACCTCGATCACCGCTTGGCGTTTCTGGGACTGGAAGCCGGAGAACGACCGCGATTACACCGGTCTGCCTGTCGTCAGCCTTTCGCAGAACCCTTCGCAGCAGGATCAGTACAGCCAGGAATTCCGCTACAACTACTCGGCCGACACCATCAACGCGGTCATCGGTGCGTTCGCTTTCAAGCAGCGGATCGACACGCAGGGCCTGGAACAGCAAGGTGCTGCTGCGAGCCGGTGGAACCTCACCAACGCGGGACAGATCACGCGTGACATCCTCAACGGGCTGACTGCCAACAACACGCAATGGCTCAAGGCCACCAGCGCGGCCGTGTTCGGTCAGGTCGAATGGGAAGTGACCCCGGGCCTCAGGATCCAGCCGGGCGCTCGCATCAACTACGACAAGAAGGAAGGCCACTACGAGCGTGTTGTGACCGACCGCCAAGGTAACCTCATCCCGGCGAGCGGCGGCACCGCTGACCAGATCGCGCAGCGGAACATCTATGCTCCGCAGCTGATCGAGCCGAGCTTCGACGACTGGAACTTCAGCTACGACCTGACGCTCAGCTACGCGGTGATGAACGACGTGATGGTCTACGGCACTTACGCCAAGACCTTCAAAACCGGCGGCATCAACCAGAACGGCGTGCCGTCGGACGCGAATGGCAACCCGATCCTCGAAGCCGGCACCATCCGTCCGGAATCGGTCCAGCACTTCGAGATCGGCGCCAAGACCCAGTTCTGGGATAACAAGGCAACGCTGAACGTCGCGGCCTACCACACCACGATCGACGACTTCCAGGCGAACGTCAGCAACGGCCAGTTCGGCGTGCTGCGTGGCTACCTCGCCAACGCCGAGCGGGTCCGCACCAAGGGTGTGGAAGTCGACTTCTCGGTCCGTCCGATCGAGGGGGTCACCGGGTACCTCAACGGTGCCTATACCGACGCGAAGTACGTGAAGTTCGTCGACGCCCCGTGTCCGCCTGAACTCGCTGGCGGCACTGTCGTCACCGGCGCTCAGGTGCCTGGTCCGGCGGGCGTTCCGGGATCGTTGAGCCCGGCGAACTGCGACATTTCGGGTCAGTCTCTGCCGGGCGTGTCGAAGTGGGCGTTCTCTTACGGCTTCGAAACGGCAGCGCCACTTAACCTGCTTGGCGAGGACGGCGATCTCTACTTCGGCGTGGACGGCAGCTACCGCTCCGAGTTCTCGTCGAATCCGTCGCCTTCGATCTACACCTGGGTCGACGGTTACAACCTGACCAACTTCCGCTTCGGCTTCCGCGCCGAAAACGGCCTCAACATCTATGCCTGGGTGCGCAACGCCTTCGATGCGCAGTACTTCGAACAGCTGGTGTTCGGGCCCAGCAACACTGGCCTGATCGCCGGCAACCCTGGCGATCCGAGAACTTGGGGCGGGACGATCCGCTTCGACTTCTGATGTGAAATTCTCCCCGCTCTCGTGCGAAAGGGAGCGGGGAGGCCCTATGACGGCCCTGCCGTCTGACCCGAGGGGGTCTCTCGGTAAGGCCCCCCTCAGTTCTTTGCCTCCCCGTCCGGTCCTACCGGAGGGGAGGTTCTTTTTTAGGCGGTGAGCTTGGCCGCGGTAAGCGCCACTCGGCGGCCGAGGTAGCGGGCACCGTTCAGATCGATCTCGCTAGGCAAGCGAGAGCCATCGTTGTTAGCGATCGTCGTCGCCCCATAAGGCGAGCCGCCGCGGACCACGTCCACGCCGTTCTGCTCGGTAAACCCGTAGTCGAGCCCGACTATCGTACAGCCCATGTGCAGCAAGTTGGTCAGGATCGAGAACAGCGTCGTCTCCTGCCCACCGTGCTGGGCGGCGGTGGAGCTGAAGGCCGCACCGACTTTGCCGATCAGCGCGCCGCGGTACCACAGGCCGCCGGCCTGGTCCCAGAACGACGCCATCTGGCTCGGCATGCGCCCAAAGCGCGTTGGCGCGCCGACCACGATGCCGTCGTATTTCTCGAGCTCGTCGACGCCAGCGATGAGGTCGTGGCTCTCATCCACGCGGAAGCCAGCTGCTGCAGCCACCTCCGCCGGGGCGGTTTCGGCGACGCGGAGCACGTCGCAATCATGCCCGGCGCCGCGAACGCCTTCGGCTACCGCGTCGGCCATCTGGGCGATGTGTCCATAGGAAGAGTAGTAGAGCACGAGGATGCGGGCCATCGGAGGTTCCTTTGCAACTGAGCCGAACGGGATAGCGTCTGCATCGGCAATCGCAACGCGGCACATTCGATCCCCGCTATGGTGGAAGAACTTGGCTAACCGACGAGAATTGCGTGCATAGTCTTGGCTGTAGACTGACTATTTTCGATGGGTCGCACGAGGGAATTCGGGGTACGCAGATGGGTCCAGTCATCGAACGTGCGGATTCCTAGGGTAAATCCTGATGGCAATCTCTGCCGAGCACCCGATTATCAGGGGGCGAAATAGGAATCAGGCCTGCCGCGAGCGACTGATTTGGTCCATCAAGGCAAGCGCTCGGTAACAGGGCCAGAGAGGAGTGGAAGGGGCGTTGACCACTTCGATCCGCAGAATACTGATCGCCGATGACCACGACATCATCCGTCGTGGCGTCCGTATGCTGCTTGAAACGCGGGGCAACCTCAGGATCGTGGCCGAGGCCGCGACCGGACGAGAGGCCTTGGCCGCCGCGCGGGAGACCAAACCCGATATCGCGATACTCGATTACACGCTGCCGGAATTGAACGGGCGGGACCTGACCTTGGAACTGCGCAAGGAGTTCCCGAAGATCGAGATCCTCATCTACACGATGCACGACAGGGAGGACATGATCCTCGACGTGCTGCTGGCCGGGGCGCGGGGCTTTGTGCTCAAGTCGGACACCGAGAAGCACCTGTTTGCCGCGATCGATGCACTCTCGATCCATCGTCCGTATTTCTCGGCGGCGATCTCGGAGACCTTGCTCGAGCAGTATCTGCGCAGCAAGCCCCAGGGCTCGTTCAGCACGCTCAGCCATCGGGAGCGTGAGGTCGTCCAGTTGATCGCCGAAGGGAAGATCAACAAGCAGGTCGCGG
Organism: Altererythrobacter sp. Root672; assembly: GCF_001427865.1. Classification (NCBI taxonomy): domain Bacteria; kingdom Pseudomonadati; phylum Pseudomonadota; class Alphaproteobacteria; order Sphingomonadales; family Erythrobacteraceae; genus Altererythrobacter; species Altererythrobacter sp. Root672. Next base: position 1,602,649 of record NZ_LMHH01000001.1, on the reverse strand, counting down.
AACTGCTCAATATCAGCATCAAGACCGTCGAAACGCATCGTTCGGTCGCCATGCAAAAGCTGAAGCTGCGGACGACGGCAGAGCTCGTCCGCTACGCGGTGCGCAACAACCTGGTGGAACCGTAAGGGGAGCCGCTTTGGCGGCGACCGTTCCCGCACCGCATTAACAGCAGCGCCAAAGTCGTGACGGTCACCAGATGACTGGATTGGCAGGTGAATCCCTGTGCCGTTTGCGGGAAAACCCCAATGGTAGTCTCACTCGCCGAATTCGATGGTCGCCCCCACAATGCAGTGGAGGCGACTATGCGATCCCTACTGGTTTTGGGTGGCGTACTGGCGCTGGCGGTAACGCCAGCGGCCCAAGCGCAAGGGCAGTCTGCCGCACCGGCAGCATCGACCGCAGCGTCGGAGGATCCCGTGGATCCGCAGGCCGTCGAAGCTCTGAAGCGGATGAGTACGTTCTTAACCTCAATGGGCACCTTCAAACTCACCTCTACCGCGGCGATCGATGTCGTCACCGCCGATAACCAGAAGGTCCAGATGGACTCGGTAACGGTCTATCAGGTGAAGAAGCCGGGCATCGCGATCAGCTACAATTCCGACATGAAGCAGCGGCAGTACCTCTACGATGGGAAGCAATTCACCATCTTCGCCCCAGCGATGGGCTATTACGCCACTATCCCGGCTCCAGCGACCAATCGCGAGTTCCTGAAGGAGCTTCACGAGAGGACTGGCATCGAGTTGCCGCTGGAGGATCTGTTCCGCTGGGCGGACGAGGATCAATCGGACATTGTCGCGCTGACCTCGGCTTTCAACGTCGGCACCGCCACGATCGACGGGGCCCGCACCGACCACTGGGCGTTCCGATCAAACGATTTCGACTGGGAGCTTTGGATCGAGCAGGGCGATCGCCCGCTTCCGCGCAAGATCGTGATCACCGACCGGACCGATCCCACTCTGCCGTCGTTCACCGCGCGCCTGAACTGGGAAGTGAATCCCACGTTGAATGACGCAGACTTCACTTATGTGCCGGGACCTGGCGCGATTGCCATCCAGATCGCCAGCGCAGCGGGAGCAGGCCAATGAAAAGGCTATCCAGATTAGCGGCGATCGCGGCCGCGTTCGTCTTCATCTCCGCCTCTGCCATTGACGCCGATGCGCGAGGACGTGGCGGCGGTGGCGCCCGTGGCGGCGGCTCGATGAGCATGAGCCGCGGCGGTGGTGGCGGCATGAGCCGCGGCGGCGGCGGAGGCATGAGCCGAGGCGGTGGCGGCATGAGCAGCCGAAGCGGCGGCGCAAGCCGCGCCGGTGGCGCCAGCCGTGGCGGTAGCGGCAGATCAGCGGGTCAGTCGATCGGCACGCGGCCAGGCGCAGGGAACCGCGCCTCGGCAGGCGGCGGCCTTGGCTCCGGTGGAGCCGGTCAGCGCCAGAATGCCGGCGGCCTCGGCGGGGGCGACCGCGCTGGCAACCGCCAAGCGGCAGCGGGTGACCGTCAAGGTAACCGCCAAGCCGCCCAAGGAGATCGTCAGGCCAATCGCGGTGATCGCCAGGGCGATCGCCAGGCCTCGCAGAGTGATCGGCAGGACGGCCGTACCGACCGGCAGGAAAACCGCCAGGAAGGCCGCACGGATCGGACGGAAACGCGGCAGGAAAACCGCACCGACCGGCAGGGCAACCGCCAGGAGACGCTCCGCGACGGCGATTGGGATGACGATTGGGGCGATGGCTGGGGCGACTGGGTCGATCACCCGATCGCGGCCGGCATGGTCATCGGTGCGACAGCCGCGTGGACGTCCGCGGCGATGCATTCCTACTGGTACAGCGTGCCCACCGGCTGCCCGCCCTGGTATTGGGGCGGCGCTACCTACTATTCGTGCGGTGGCTCGTGGTATCAGCCGATCTACGAGGGCGACACCGTGGTCTACGTCACGGTCGAAGACCCATCCAACGGTCAGCAAGCACCTGGGCCAGCGCAACCGCAACCGTAGCTCTGGTAGCTCGGGCAAAGGAAAGGTCGGTTGGGACCTAGTCCCGCCGGCCTCTTCTCGTTTCGGAGGGTCAACCGAGCTGGGCGTCAGGGACGCTTGCGATCAGAACCGTTCCGCGTTCGCGGCATAGCACTGAAACCCGCCCGCCGATTTCGCGCAGCCGTTCGGTCATACCTGTCACGCCTACGCCGAGCACTGTCTTGTCACGGAACGAGGGTATGAAGCCGATCCCATCGTCCTCGATCACCAGGTGCAGGCAATTGCGCGATCTGGCGAGGCGCACGCTCACCGTGGTCGCCTCCGCATGGCGGAAGATGTTGGTCAGCGCTTCCTGGGCGAAACGATAGAGGCTGATCTCGGCAAAAGGGGCCGACAACGGGGCGTCGAGCCATTGGCGATTGATCGTCAGCCCGGTGCGCTTGGCAAATCCGGAAATCATCGCTTCCAAGGCCGCCTCTAGGCCCATGTCGCCCATCGCAGGAGGATGGTACAGGTATGAAATGCTGCGGATTTCCTTGTAGGCGAGCTCAAGGATCTGGTCGCAATCGCCCAGGAGTTCCGCCGAGTGGATGTTGTCGTCGCCGCCGGCGAGCTTAAGCCGGGCTAAGTTCAGCTGTAGCCCGACGAGCAGCTGCAGCGTGGAATCGTGCAGTTCGCGCCCGATGCGCTTCCGTTCGCGCTCCTGCGCGTGAAGCACCGCGGAACCGAGCTGCTGGCGCCGGCGCTTTAGCTGGACCATCTCCGACGCATCGTTGCCGGCGATGTAGATGAAGTTCTTCGCGCCACGGACGAGCTTGTACAACTTCAGCGCAAAGTGCCGGGCCGGTCGGCCCTTCAAGCCAAAGTTCAGCCGGACCGTTTCGTATTTGCCGCCGATGATGTCGAGCAGGGCTTGTCGCAGCCCCTCCGCCCCTTCGCCGGCGATGCCCTTCGACAGCAGGCTCTCGGCACGGAAGAACTCATGCTGAACGGCTAGCTCACGCCAGGCGGCGTTTCGGTAGAGCAGAGTGCCATCGTAGGCGACGATGCCGGCAAACTCGTCGATGCCATCCAGCAAGTCATCCAGCGGCAGCGCGATATGGTTCTCGGTAATATAATGGAGTTCGGACGCTGCCTGGCCCGCTAGTTGAGCTGGAATACCTAGTTCCTTGCCCATCTTTTCCCCTGACGACCGGGCATAGATGCCCCGGGTGTCTGGGAGTTAAACCTATATTAAATATGGCTGCTATCAGGATTTACCCTGACCAAAAATTGACCAATTTTGCTGGCGAATTACGCGATAGGATGTCGCTTCAGGCCGCGGCGGAAGGAGAGTTAAGGACGAGATGCCTCCGGCACTTCGCCCATAACTCATCGCGATTTCTAAAAGCCGGCTTCCAAGAACACCGCCGGGCCTCTGAATTTGTAAGCGAACCGGCCGACGTAATTGCTCTTCTCCACATCGAGTCGGTAATCGACATAGCGATACATGACGCCGACGCCGAAATTCCGGGTGAAGCGGTAGGCGAGGCTCGCCTGGGTATTGATCAGGCGGCCGTCGTACTTGTCGATCGACAGCGAAAGGTAGTCGATGCGTGCACCCAAGGTGAGCTTAGGGGCCACGTTGAAGGTCGTGTAGACGCCGACCGTCGGCAGCGGCGCAAGCACGTCTTGCTGCCGTCGTTGGGCCGTGACCGTGGTGCCACCTGGAGTGGTGCCCTGACCCTCGATGCCGAACGAAATGTCGGTAACGTGGGCACCGATTGCCGCACCAAGCTCGAAATTATCCTTGCGAACAAAGGCCCAACCGATGGTGAAGCGATAGATGTTCGTCTTGAAACTGCCCGTCACGCTGGCGCTCACCGGGTAAGTCACATCGTTGATGGTGATGTCTCGTGCCAGGGTCGCGGTGCTATCCCGGTTCAAGGCATAGTAGTCGACGCCTGCCTGAAAGCCGCCCCCGAGGCGCGCGCCAGCGGAGAATGAGGGCAGGATCTCGTCATCGTCGAAATTGAGATCGTCCTCGAGGTCGATCTGCGTCCCACCGTTTGGATTGGAAGCGGGGGAGATGCGAACCTTGGTGTCGATCTTGGTGTAGTAAGCCGCAACCTGGGCCCAATACTTGTCGTCCAGCGCTTGTGCGTTTGCGGCAGAATTGACGATTAGGAAGCCCGCCAACATTCCCGCCGAGATTCCGATCCTCGATGCCCGCATGATCTGGTTTCCCCTGTTCGATATGGGAAGATTCTGACCGCCCGTGGCATTGTTTGCTATCGGGGTTTGTCCCCATGACCGGCTGCTTCGCACCCTCAAATCTGCGATTGCAGCGCGGTGAATCTAGAAGTGCATGAAGATCGATCCGAAGGCGAACGTTCCGATTATGATTACCGCGTAGCTGACAAGCAGCGGCTGCACTCTGATCTTCTCGGGCCCGACGAGCGGCGCATAAGGTCCGCTGCTGAGCGTCTTGACCGTGTAATGGTATTGGATCGTGAACAGGATCAGCGAAATCACGCCCGCCGCAATGAGCACCAGGCCGACGTTACGGGGCATCGCCGGGTTCATGACCTCAAATCCGTCCGGTACCTGTCCCCGCAGGCGTTGAAAGAACTGCGCGACGGTAAACCCGAAGCCGATCAACGATACCGACGTGCGCACGGCCGCCATCAGCGTCCGTTGCAGCCCCAGTTGGGTTCGCAACCAGGCGAAGTGATTGCTGACGCTCGGTTGGACATCGAAGGGGAATGGGGTCTCGGTCATCGTCGCCTGTTCCTGATCACCCGAGGAAACTGATGTCGAAGACGATGCTCGCGACCGCCAACACACCCACCAGCAACAGGGCGATGGCGGTCAGGAGCGTAGTCGAGATCGGATAAGTGCTTTGGCCATGGATGAGATGATCTTCGACCAACTCGCGGCGCCGTGCCCGGAGTTCGTGCGAAAATTGCAGGTGGCGCAGGATACCGCCCACCAGCAACAGGATGCCAAGGACAATCAGCGTGAGGCCGAAATTACGGGCCGACTGCGCGTTATGTATCGCGCCCGCCTCTATCGCCCTCTTGAACACTTCGTTGAGGGTGAAGCCGAACCCGATCAGCGAGAGAGACGTCCGGATGAACGCCATGAGCGTACGGTCCGCGGCCATTCGCGTCCGATGGATTGCCATGCCCGTCCGGCGCATCGCCATTTCGGTGCGTTCGTCCGAAAGGTCGGTCCGGTATTCGGACAGATCGGTACGATGCTCTGAGAGGTCGGTGCGGTGATGGGAAAGACCCGTCCGATAGTGCGAGAGTTTGACGGACGCCTGGTCGGCGTTGGTGTCATCGGTCGTGGGTATCGCGGGCAAGGGCTCATTCTTAATTCGCTCGGGCCGCGCCGGTGCTTCTGCTGCCATTTGCTCGGACTCCCGCCAGTCTCATCGGGGCCTAGTCGTGCCGTCCAAACGGCCTCGCTCACCGACATGTCCGCGGATTTTAGCCGGCTGAGGCCGCTTGCTAACCGGGGTAAACCCTAAGTTCTGAACCCGAACTTCCCTGCCGAGGTAGGCGTTGAGGAGAAGGCCAGTTGCGCCGCTTCTCTCATGGTCGGAAATATCCATCGCCTCGGGTAAATCCCGATACAGCAACGATCTTCCCCGCCTTAGCCCTTGAACGGCGAGATGTTCGGGCGGTGCGGTTACCTCAGCAGCCTGCCGGTCCGACCTGAGAATGGGATACGGTATGTCTCCTATCAATCTACTGGTTCAGGCAAGCCTGCTGCTGCTCGTCTTCACCGTGGGGCTGCAGGGTCGGTTCTATGATTTCTTGCTGGTGGTTCGGCAGCCGCGGCTATTTCTGTCGGGCGTGCTGGCGGTCAATGTGATCGTGCCGGTCGTGGCGATCGCTATGGTTTTCCTGTTTCCAATCGCACCGGTGACACGGGCCGGGATCATCGCCATGGCCATCGCGCCGATGGCGCCCTTCCTCCCCGGCAAGATGCTCAAGGCGGGAGCCGGGCACGAGTTCGCGATCGGCCTCTATGCGACGCTGATCGTCACCGCGATCCTGATCGTTCCCGCCTCGGTCTGGGCCGTCGGCGAATTCACCGACCGGGAGGTCCAGCTTCCTGTCCTTAGACTTGCGGAGTTCGTCTTCACCAAGGTGTTGCTGCCGTTGCTGGCTGGCATGGCCTTCGCAACATTTTGGCCGGCCATTGCGCCTCGTTTGGCCAAGATCGGAACGATTGCCGCGTTCGTTGTCCTCGTGCCAGTAGTGCTCTTCCTCCTGGTGAAGTCGGGCGACGAGATTGCTTCCCTGCTCGGCGATGGGACCTTCGCGGCGATCGCGATCACCATATTGGCGGGCATGGTCGCCGGTCATGCGCTTGGCGGCCCTGAACCGGCCAATCGTTTGGCGATGTCGCAAGCTGCTGTGACCCGGCATCCCGGGATCGCCGCGATGATCGTCCAGTCGAACGGGCTCGACAAGGCGGCCTTGCTGGCCGTCATCCTGTTCCTGCTCGTGAGCATCGTCCTGTCGACGCTCTACGCCAAATGGATCGTACCGAGAGACGCAGCCGCCGCTGCTCGCGCGCCCGGCGATACACAGACTTAGCGGAGGAAGCGCGTGGACTGGGTCGAACCAACTGCTGAAATCGTCGCCTCGGGCCTCGAGTTCATCATGCTCGTAGTCATTGTCATCGGCACCTTGCGGGCGCTCAAGTCCGTGGTCGCCCACGTCATCAAGCGCGAAGCGCTCGCGGCCGACGTCCGGCGGATCTGGCTGCACTATGCAGGGTGGATCGTCCTGGCGCTGGAGTTCGCTCTGGCGGCGGATCTGATCGGCACCATGATCCAGCCGACCTGGGACGACATCGGCCAACTCGCCGCCATCGGCGCAATCCGGACGGCGCTCGCGTGGTTCCTGAGCAGAGACATCGAAGAATTCAGCCACGAGCCGGAAGCGAAGGAAGAGCGAGCCTAAGCATGACGTCGACCAGCCAATTCATCCTACCGTTCGCCGCCCTTGCCTTGCTGTTCGCGGTCCCTGGCGCTGCTCAGGACGAGCCGGCACCGGCTGACGATGCGCAGCAACTGGCGAAGGACCTCGCCAATCCCATCTCCAGCATGATCAGCCTGCCGTTCCAGTTCAACGTCGACGGCGGGCTGGGGGTGAGCGACGGCGTCAGGAGTACGATGAACATTCAGCCGGTCGTCCCCGTCGGACTGGGCGAGGACTGGAATGTGATCATCCGCACGATCGTGCCGATCATCCACCAGCAGGACGTGGTCGAGCCAGCCTCAAGCCAGTTCGGCCTCGGCGACACGCTGCAGAGCTTCTTCTTTTCGCCCAAGTCTGGCGGGATCATCTGGGGCGTAGGTCCAGCGGTCCTTTATCCCACCGGCACCAACAGCGCGCTGGGGGGCGAGAAGTGGGGGGCAGGGCCCACCGCAATCGTGCTGAAACAAGCCGGCCATAACACGATCGGCGTGCTCGCAAACCACATCTGGTCGATCGCTGGGGACGACACCCGTGCGGATGTCAGTTCGACTTTCATCCAGCCTTTCATCAGCCACACGACCGCGACGGCGATGACGATCAGCCTCGCGTCAGAAGCGACTTACGACTGGAAAGCGGACCAGTGGACGGTTCCCGTAATCCTGTCGGCCGCCCAGCTCACGCACATCGGCAAGCAGCCGATCAGTGTCGGCGCGGGCCTTCGCTATTACGTCGAGAAGCCTGAGGGCGGACCCGAGTTTGGCGTGCGGCTCATCACCACTTTCCTTTTCAAATAGGACTTGCCCAGCATGACGGCTCATCAACCCAGGAAAACGTCTGCCACCGAGGCCGAGACCGAGGACATGGTCTGGCTCGACGGCGGCGTATTCAAGATGGGATCGGACAACCACTATCCTGAGGAAGCACCGGTCCACCTGGCGAAAGTAGACGGCTTCTGGATCGACAGGCTGCCTGTCACCAATCGTCAATTCGCGGCGTTCGTCGAAGAGACCGGCCATGTGACGACCGCTGAGATCGCGCCCGATCCCAAGGATTACCCCGGCGCCTTGCCGGAGATGTGCAAGGCCGGCTCGCTGGTCTTCGTGCAACCGCCGGGGCCGGTGGACCTTTCGAACTGGTACAACTGGTGGTCGTTCATGTTCGACGCCGACTGGCGCCACCCTCAGGGGCTGGGCAGCAGCATCGACGCCATCATGGACCACCCGGTGGTTCACGTGAGCCACTCGGACGCGCTGGCTTACGCCAAGTGGGCGGGGAAGGACCTGCCGACCGAGGCCGAGTGGGAATACGCTGCCTGGGGTGGCACCGAGGATGCGGAATTCGCGTGGGGCGACGAACTCGAACCGAACGGCGAGCATCGCGCCAATGTCTGGCAGGGCTCCTTCCCATGGGAGAACGCCGAGCGGGATGGCTTCGCGCGAACCTCGCCGGTTGGCAGCTTCCCGCCGAACGGCTTCGGCCTGTCCGACATGATCGGCAACACCTGGGAATGGACCGACGACTGGTACATCGCCCGTCACTCTTCGCCGACGAGCAAGCCTTGCTGCATCCCCAGCAACCCCCGCGGCGGGGAAGAGGAGGCCAGCCACGATCCCGGCGACACTGCCCGCATCGCGCGGAAGGTCGTGAAGGGAGGATCGCACCTCTGCGCGCCCAACTACTGCCGCCGCTATCGGCCTCCTGCACGGCATCCCCATCCGATCGACACCTCGACCAGCCACATCGGCTTCCGCTGCGTCAGGCGGGGCGGGAAGGAAGCCTCAGGACTGGGCTGAGAGGGCAGCGCTTTCCGCTTCGCATTGGGCGCTGGCCTGAGCGACAGGGGAGAGACCGGCGATCTCCTGACGTACCGCCGCCAGGTCCGCCTGGAAGCCGGGGTCCGCGTGGAGGCGCGCGACGGTGCCGGAGGCGATCACTCGGCCCGCATCGACATCGCTTTGCCAGTGCGCGTCGCAGATCACCCGGCTCTGCCCGAAATCGCGGCCTCGTTGGAGGATCGCATCTGCCCTGTCGGGGACCAACTCGGCGAGCACCAGGGCCCATCCCCATCCGGCGGCGCTGTGGCCCGAGGGATAGGAGCCGTCGTGCCGCAGCAGCTCTTCATCGGGCGGATAGCAGGTGCCTTCGTTATGCGTAACGAAGGGTCGGGTCCGGTTGTAGTGCGTCTTGGCTTTGTAGGTCGACAGGCCGACATCGATCAGCATCCGACCGAGCAGTGCGTAGAGCTTGGGGGTAGTTTCGGGGCTGATCGGGATACCGGCGGCGCAGGAGAACAAGCTGCCTGCGTGAGGAAACTTGAGGTCGGCGTCCGAAGCCGCGAGGGCCCAGCGGGGCGTGTTACGGACCGGGATCGTAGCTTGGCGCGCTTGTTCGTCCCGCTCCATCGCGGCAGAGTCGGCAGCCGGAGGCGGGGGAAGCAGCGCCAGGCTGTCCGGCAGGGCTTCGCGGGGCAGGTAGCCGGGAGGAAGCTGGGCGATCGCCGCGCTCGCGTCCTGAGGGCCTTGCGCAACCACTTCGGTAGCCGACCAAGCGCCGAGGGCAACGCAGGCGGCGCAGGCCGCGGCTACGGCCAGACGTAGAGTTCGCTCGTTCACGACTTATCCTCCTGCTCCAGGCGGAAGCTTCATCGAAATGGGGAGGGTCAAGGAGAAGAACACGGCCGTACCATCGAGCCGGCGGGTGGTGTTGAATTCCTCGAACACGCGGACCCGGGCGGTTACTGGCGTCTTGCCGAGCACGAAGTTGTAGGCTCCTGTGACGCCGACCGCCGAAACCTCGCCCTTGTTGGGGCCGAGCACGGCGCCGGTTCCGCTGTCGCCGCTGATCTGCTGGTAGTGGTAGGCCTGGAGACCGAGCGAGACTTGCTTCGACAGCGTCTTCTCGACCGAGGCTTCCCAGTGGAGTTCGGTGCCAGTGTTGTAGTCGGTGAAATTGTTGGTGCCGTTGAAGGTGATCCCGGTCTTCGTCGAGAGATCCCATCCCGCCTCGTTATGCCAGGTGGCCGCCAGCGAGGCGTCGACGATCCAGCGGTGGAACGAAAGATTGGCCAACTGGTCCTCGCGGTACTGGCCGATCGGGATGTTCACCATGGTGCCGAACTGGAGGTGCGTTTCCTTGTCCAGGTTCCAGGCGAGAGCGGCCGTCGCCACCGGGTCGCCGATGACCCAAGCCGAGTCTTCGCGGTTGACGGAAACCTGGTTGCCGCGAGGGCCGGTCAGGACGACGGAGGCGTCTACTGCAGGACGGCCGATGGGCAGGGCCGTCCCCAATGCCAGGGTGCCGCCGAGAACGTCGGTGCTGGGCACCCACAGCAGGGTGGTGAAGTTGGCGAAGATGTCGGCGTTGATACCGGCCACTACGTTGCCGCCGATAACGAACTCGCGGTCGACGCTCGCTTCGCCGCTATAGAAGTACATCGTGTTGTCCAGGAACACGCCCTCGACCGGCGGCAGCACCGCCGCCTCAGGACCACCCGATCCGAGCAGGTAGAAGCTGGCCCCCCCTTCGGAGGCAGCGGCGGGGGTCGACAGGGCCACGGCGGTGGCTACGAAAGCCGGCCCGGCGCACCGTCTTGCCATTTGGCTCAGGGCTTGGCGCATGGGGCTACCTCATCGTTCACGAACGGATCGTGACCGGGTTAGGAGAGCCCTCCCGGCTCACATACCGGGTTAATTCCTTGTCTTGAGACGGATTTACCCTGAGCGCGAAGCGCGCCAAAAGAACGCGCGGGCCTGTCAGGCGGGCTGCTCAGTCGCACTGCTTCAACTTGTTGGATGTGGTGCCCGGGGACGGAGTCGAACCGCCGACACTGCGATTTTCAGTCGCATGCTCTACCAACTGAGCTACCCGGGCATACACTCGGACGCGGCTTCATATCAGCGGTCCGGCGGTTGGAGTGCGCGCCTATGACGAAGGGGCGCGACCTTTGCAAGAGGCTTCATTCACCCTTGGCAATGTCTTCCGGATCAGCAGGCGGGCCGGGCACGGTGTAGCCATCGTTGAACCATTGCGCGAGGTCGCGGTCGCGACAGCGGCTAGAGCAGAAGGGCGCGAATTCTTCGGATCGCGCTTTGCGGCAGATCGGGCAGGGACGGTTGGTCATCGCGGCACGAGTTGGGCTTGCGGGGCCGCGATGGCAAGAGTGGGATTAGCTTCCCAACGAACCTCGCGCCCTGTCCGGCGAGCGAGCTCGGCAAGCCACTCGGGTTTGAGCTGCGCTTCCAGCGCCGGGTGACCCGAGAGTAGGACGGCTCCCGCACCCTGCAGACGCTCCGCGCGGCGCAAGAGCGAGCGTGCGGCGAGGCCAGCACGTTGAAAGGTTGCCCTATGGAGCAGCGATAGCCGTTCTTGCCGAGCTACCAACTGGACGAATCCGAAGCCGTTCATCGCGGTGCGCTCGTGCGGCCATCCCGCGAGCGCTCCGGCAAGTGCGTCGTCCACCGCACGGCGGTCTGCCTTTTCCGCCAAGGTGGGGAAGTCGATTCCGATCGAGCCGCCCAAGTCGAACCGACGCAGCGCATCCGCCAAGGGTTGGACCGCGGCCAACGCTAGCGCCTTGGGTTCGAGTGTCCCATCGACGTCGATCAGGAGCAACGCTGGCGTAGGGCTGAACTGCAGAGCGCCGCCTGGAAATGCGACTTCAGCCTCGAAGGCTTCGGCCAACAATTCCGATCCATCTCCAGCGGGAAATTCGTGCACAACGCGTGCTTGGTGGCCCTCGTTTCGCAATTGTTCGGCGAGAGTCGGGGCAGGTCGGCACGAGGCGTCGGTCGGCTTTGCGTGCGCCAGCTTGCGGCGCCTACGCTCGCCAATGGCCGGGCGCGTCACTTCCAGTCGGATCGAGCTGCCTTCGCTGGCTGCGGAAGGCAGCTTGTCGACCAGCGCTTCCTCGCCATTCGTAAAACGCGCCGTACCCCGCCGGCTCCCTGCGGAGCGCGAGATCAGGACCGCATCTTGCACAAGGCCAGCTGCCAGCTCTCCGGGCCAATCGATCCGCGCCGCGACGATGTGGTCTCCATCGAGCTGGATCGCACGATGCTCGCCGATCCCTTCCTCGATGAGCCACTCAGCCAAGAGCGAACCCAGCGGATTTGAGCAGCGCTCGCGTTTCGAACAGCGGCAGGCCGACGACGCCCGAGTGGCTACCGCCGATCCACGCGATCAGGCCTTCAGCGCTGCCCTGGATGGCATAGCCCCCGGCCTTGCCGTGCCACTCGCCCCCTTCGATGTAGGCGTCGATTTCGGCAGCGGACAAGTTCTTGAAACGGACGACCGTTTCGCTCAGCCGCTCTCGCAAGGTGCCGTCGGGCGAACGCAGGGCGATGGCGGACAGCACGCGGTGGCGCCTGCCGGAAAGAAGCTCGAGGCAGCGGCGAGCCGTGGCTTCGTCATCGGCTTTCGGCAAGATCCTTCGACCGAGCGCGACGACCGTGTCGCCAGCGAGCACGTGGTGATCCGAACTGGCTGCGGCGACGGCTTTCTCGCGCGCCACTCTGACCGCATAGTTCCGTGGAATCTCGCGAGGCAGCGGCGTCTCGTCGATGTCTGCAGGCACGACTTGCGCCGGCTCGATGCCGAGCCGCGCCAACAGCTCACGCCGCCGCGGACTTGCCGAAGCAAGGACGAGAGATGGGGGCGTGGACACGCCCGCCGCGCTTTACTGCGGGCCCGGGCCGCCCCGGCCGGGCATGAACCGGTAGGTAATGCGGGCCTTGGTCAGGTCATACGGGGTGAGTTCGCACAGCACCTCGTCACCCACCAGCACGCGGATGCGGTTCTTGCGCATCCTTCCGGCCGTGTGGCCGAGCACTTCATGGCCGTTTTCGAGCTCTACCCGGAACATCGCGTTCGGCAGCAGTTCCACCACCTTGCCGCGCATTTCGAGGAGTTCTTCTTTTGCCATGCAGTATCTGTTTCCATTTCAAGTGAATGTGACAGGCTTTCGCCTTGGGCGCGCGCCATAGCGGGCAAGGCGGAAAAAGGGAAGCGCCGGCTTCAGCAGTGCGCATCCTGACAGGCCAGATACATCTGCGACATTTTATTACCCTTCGCGGCTTGCGTCCTTTCCGCAGCGCAGCAAGGAGCCGAAGTCGGCGCTGAATTTAGAACATATTGAGGAAGCCCCCCTTTGCGTATCTCGTCTTCGACCAGTCTTCTTGCCCTTGCTACTGCACTCAGCCTGGCGGTTCCGCATCTCGCCACGGCGCAGGACGATAGCGCCGCCGCCCAAGCGCCTGCCGCGGCCGCCCAGCAGCCTCCAGCGTCCCCGGCAGACCCAGTTGCAAGCGATGACGAGATCCTGGTCATTGCCACTCGCCTGGCGGGCCAGGTCGATGCAGCCCAGCCGCCGATCCTCGAACTCAATACCGAAGACATTGCCGCATACGGCGCTAGCTCGATCCAGGAACTGATCCAGGCGCTGAGCTCGCAGGTCACCAGCGGCAGTGGCCGTGGCGGCGGCTTCCCGGTCATGCTCGTCAACGGGGTGCGCATTTCCAGCTTCCGCGAACTCCGTTCCTACCCACCCGAGGCGATCGAAAAGGTCGAAGTCTTCCCCGAGGAGGTTGCTCAGCGCTACGGCTACTCGCCCGACCAGCGCGTGGTGAACTTCATCCTCAAGAAGAACTATTCGAGCCGCGAAGTCGAACTGCAGTACGGCCAGCCATGGGAAGGCGGCAATTCGACCAAGGAGATCGAGGGCACCTATCTCCGGCTGATCGGCCAGTCCCGGCTCAACTTCAATCTCGACTGGGAGCACTCCAGCCTACTGACCGAGGCCGAGCGCAATGTCGAACAGACTCCCGGTAGCGAACCCACCCTGCCGACCGATCCGGACCCCGCGCTATATCGCAGCCTGGTCGCTCCTTCGACCAACATCGAAGCGACCGGCAACTTCACCTCACGCCTTGGTGACGGCCCGACCTCGCTGAGCGTCAACGCCACTTTCGAGCGTGACGACACTCTGCGTTACCAGGGCCTGGACTCGGTGTTGTTGACCGATCCGATCGGAAACACCGAACTTCGGACGTTCAATGAAGACGATCCGCTGACGGTCGATTCACGCAGCGACACCTATTCGCTTGGCGCAACGGTCAACAGCACGCTGGGTGACTGGCAGATCACCGGTACGGCAGACGGCAGCAGGGTCAACTCGCGCAGCCTGACGCAAAGGCGCGCCGATACCACCGGCTTGGTCGCTGACGTCGCGGCCGGCACGCTGCCGCTCGATACGGACATCGACTTGCCCGAGGCAGGTTTCGACCGGGCCGACACACAAACCAGCAGTGCCAGCAGCAAGCTCACGGCGATGGGGCGGCCGATTGCGCTGCCCGGTGGCGACGTGTCGGTCACTTTCGACGCCGGTTACGACTGGACCCGGATCCAGAGCTCCCGCAACGTCGATCCCGAGACGGTGCTTAGCCGCGGCGATATCAACGGCGGCGTCAATGTCGCCATTCCGATCACCAGTACTCGTGACGATTTTGGCGCCGAGCTTGGCGATATCACCATCAACTTGTCGGGCGGCGTAGACGACCTTTCCGACTTCGGCACGCTGACCGACTGGAGCGCTGGGCTCAACTGGGGCCTGACTGGCAGGCTGAACTTCGGTGTGACCTATGTCGGGCGCGACGCGGCGCCGTCGCTGGGCCAGCTTGGGGCACCTGAAGTCACCACCTTCAACGTCCCGGTCTACGATATTTCGCGCGGCGAAACCGTTCTCGCGACTGTGACCACTGGCGGCAACCCCGATCTGCCGGCACAGACCCAGCGCGATCTGCGGGTGAGCATGAACTGGCAACTGCCGGAGTTCACCTCAGCGATCCAGCAGTCGCGGCTGACGGTCGAATACTTCCGGAACAATTCCGAAGACGTCTCCTCGTCGTTCCCGCTGCTTACGCCGCCGATCGAGGCGGCTTTTCCCGATCGCGTGGTTCGCGACGCCAACGGTCAGCTCGTCTCAATCGACCAGCGCCCGGTGACGTTCACCCAGCAAAAGTCGCAGCGTATCCAGGTCGGTCTCAACATGACCGGTCCGTTCGGCAAGGCACGGCCGCAAGACGCGGCGCGGGCGCAGGCGAACAATCCGTTCGCGATGATGCGCCAGGCAACGCAGGGCGGCGGAGCGCCAGCCAACGGTGGTCAGGGACCAGCCGGTGGGCCGGGTCCGCAGGCCGCGCCGGGTGCACAGGGACAAGGACCGGGCCAGTTCAATCCGCAAGTGTTCCAGCAAATCCGTGCGCGCTTCTGCACGCCCGAAATGGCGAACGCAGTACCGACCGCCGAAGACCTGGCCGGCTTGCCGGAGCCCTTGCTCAACCGCCTCAAGAACCCCGACGGCACGATCAGTGCCGAACGCTGGGCCGAAGCTCGCGGCGGGATTTGCAACGCCAACTTCCAGCAGTTCGATCCGGCACGCTTTGCCGAAATGCGCGAGCGCATGTGCGGCAAGCCCGGCGAAACGCCTCCGGCGATCACCGAGGAACAACTCGCGGCCCTTCCGCCGCAGATGCTCGAACGGCTCAAGGGACCTGACGGTAAGATCGACCCCGAGCGTGTGGCGCAACTGCGCACGCGTTTCTGCAGCGCCAACTTCGGCCAAGGTGGTCCCGGTGGTCAGGGTGGACCGGGGCAGGGCGGTTTCGTCTTCGCCGGACCCCCTCCGGGTGGTGCTGGTGGAGCCCAGGGTGGTCCTGGTGGCCCAGGTGGCGGTGGTCCGCGCGGCCCCGGTGGCCCGGGTGGTGGCGGCTTTGGCGGACCGGGCGGCAGTGCCGATGGCCGCGGCCGGTGGTTCGTCAACTTCAGCTATACCCACGAACTCGAGAACCAAGTTCTGGTCGCTCCCGGCGGTCCGCTGCTCGACCTGCTCGATGGCGACGCGCTTTCCGGCGGCGGCAACCCTAAGCACTCGGCGCAGTTCAATGGTGGCCTGTTCTATGCCGGCTTCGGTACCAACGTGAACGCTCGCTACACCGGCAGTTCGGAGATCGACGGTACCGGTCAGCCGGGCAGCACCGACTTGTCCTTCGGCGACTACATCACGGTCAATTGGCGCCTGTTCGCCGATCTCAACCAGCGGACCTCGCTGATCGAGCAAGTCCCGCTGCTCAAGAATACCCGGATCACCTTCGGGGTGAACAACGTGTTCGACACTCGCCAGCACGTAACGGACAGCAACGGCACCGTGCCGCTGCGATATCAGCCTTATCTGATCGATCCGATCGGTCGCTCGTTCGAGATCGAACTGCGCAAGCTGTTCTGATCTCCCCGGTTGGCGAAGTGTGCGGGACGATCAGCCTGCTAGCTTCGCCAACCGGAACTCTTGGATGACGGATGCGCGGCGGCGCATTATCTGACCTCCATGGCTCGTACTCCCGCCGGATCTCCACCTCACCCTAAAGGCGCCGAGCGTTTCCACGAGGAGCGCGCGACTTACACCGTGCGCGGCGCGGCCCAGCCCGATCTCGAAGCGGGGGTGGCGGCCATTCGTGAGGTCGTGCGGACGCTGAAGCCCAAGCCCGGTGTCTACCGGATGATCGATGTTCGCGGCGACGTGCTCTATGTTGGCAAGGCGCGGGCGCTGAAGAACCGCGTGGCCAATTACACACAAGTCGCGGGCCTGCCGCTCCGCCTGCAGCGCATGGTCGCCCAGACGCGCGGGATGGAGATCATCACCACCAATTCGGAAGCCGAGGCGCTGCTTCTCGAAGCGCAGCTGATCAAGCGATTTCGCCCAGCGTACAATGTTTTGCTGCGGGATGATAAGAGCTTTCCTTTCATCCTGCTGCGCGCGGAGCACGACTTTCCACGCATCATGAAGCACCGCGGGGCGAGGAAAGCGAAGGGCGACTACTACGGCCCTTTCGCCAGCGCCGGCTCGGTCAACACCACCATCAACGCCTTGCAGAAGCTGTTCTTGTTGCGCAGCTGCACTGATAGCTTTTTCTCCCGGCGCGATCGGCCGTGCCTGCTCTACCAGATCAAACGCTGTTCGGCCCCATGCGTCGGGCGCATCGACAAGGCTGGCTATGACGAGCTGATCCGCGAGGCGAAGGATTTTCTCGGCGGGCGTTCGGGCGCGGTGCAGAAGAAGATCGAGACGCAGATGGCGGCTGCCGCGGAGGCGCTCGATTTCGAGACCGCGGCGACGATGCGCGACCGGCTGCGCGCGGCGACGTTCATCCAGGGCACCCAGGCGATCAATGCCGAGGGTGTCGGCAACGCCGATGTCTTCGCCCTGGCAGAAAAGGGCGGGCAAGTCGCCATCCAGGCGTTCTTCATCCGTGGCGGCCAGAACTGGGGCCATCGTGCGTTCTTTCCCAGCCATACGCAGGGCGTAGAGGAAGAGGAGGTGTTCGCTCGCGTCCTGGCCCAGTTCTACGAAGAAGTGCCCCCACCGCGCACGATCCTGGTCGACCGCAAGCTGGCCGAAGGCGAGTTGCTCGAGCTCGCGCTCTGCGAGGTAGCCGGGCACCGTGTAGAAATTAGCGTGCCGCAACGTGGAGACCGCCGCCGCCTGATGGAGCAGGCCAGCCGCAACGCCGCCGAAGCGCTCGACCGCCGTCTTGCCGAGAGCGGAACGCAGGCGAGAACCCTGCGCGAGATGACCGAATTCCTCGAACTGCCAGAGGAGCCGCGCAGGATCGAGATCTACGACAACAGCCACATCCAGGGCGCCAACGCCGTTGGGGCGATGGTGGTCGCGGGGCCGGAGGGGTTCCTCAAAAACCAGTACCGCAAGTTCAACATCAAGAGCGCCCAGACCAACGACGACTTCGGCATGATGCGCGAGGTCATGGGGCGGCGGTTCGGGCGGGCGCTCGACGAAGATCCCGACCGCGACGGAGGATCGTGGCCAGGGCTTGTCTTGATCGACGGCGGCAAGGGCCAGATGTCGAGCGTCCGCGATACGCTGGAAGAGCTAGGCATCGAGGATGTGCCGCTGATCGGCGTGTCCAAGGGACCCGATCGCAATGCTGGGCGCGAGGTGTTCCATTTCCCCGACGGGCGCGAGAAGACGCTGCCGGTCAACTCGCCGGTTCTGTTCTACCTGCAACGCCTGCGCGACGAGGCGCATCGCTTCGCCATCGGTGCGCACCGCCAGAAGCGCAGCCGCGCGATCACCGCTTCGCCGCTTGACGAGATTCCGGGGATTGGTCCTTCGAGAAAGCGTGCTCTGCTGCTGCACTTTGGTACCGCGGGCAAAGTGCGCGCGGCCGCGCTCGAAGATTTGCAACGCGCTCCGGGCGTGAGCGCAGCGGTGGCGCAAGCGGTGTATGACTTCTATCACCCAAGCGGATAACAGGCTGAAAAAGCACCAACAGGGAGGGGCAATCTACATGAATCGACCGACCATCAGGCGCGCGCGCCTTGCGCTGACCTTGTCACTTCCGTTGCTGGCCGTCGCTGCCAGTCCCGCGCTGTCGGCGGATGGGGATAAAGGAGGCGCTTGTTCCGCCCTGGTCGGTGCCGACTTCGGCAAAGGAGTCGAGATCACCTCCGCGACTTCGGTTCCCGCCGTGGCGCCGGGTACGCGAGTTCAGTTCGGCTTCAACTCGTTCACCGACGCCGGCGTGCCCGCCCATTGCCGGGTCGAAGGTGTGATCAACAGCCGTACCGGCGCGCAGGGCAAGGCGTTCGGCATCGGCTTCGAGCTGGCGTTGCCCGAGCCCTGGAACGGCCGCTTTCTGCTTCAGGGTGGCGGCGGCCTCAACGGCAGCGTGGGTCGTGCTCTCGGTGATGTCGCAGCAGGAGGCGTTCCGGCACTTTCGCGCGGCTTTGCCGTGGTCAGCCATGACAGCGGGCACAAGGGCGCAGTATTCGACGCCAGCTTCTCGGTCGATCAGCGCGCGGCGCTCGATTTCGCCGAAGCTTCGGTGCGCACGGTGACCCTGGTGGCCAAGGATATCGTGCAGCAGCACTACGGACGCGAGATCGCGCACAGTTACATGGCTGGATGTTCGACAGGTGGGCGCGAAAGCATGCTCGCCTCACAGCGCTATCCCGAACTGTTCGACGGTATTGTCGTCGGCGCCCCGGCGATGCGGACCGGCTTCTCGAACCTCGGCGCGGCCTATGCCAAAGTGCAGTTCAACCAGGCCGCTCCCCGAGACGCAGAGGGCAAGCCGCTACCTGAGCAGGCCTTCAGCCCCGCCGATCGCCAGACTATCCTGAAAGGGATGCTCGCCCAGTGCGACGCGCTCGATGGGCTTGAGGACGGCATGATCATGAACGTGGCGCAGTGCCGTTTCCAGCCGGCCAAGCTGCAATGCTCGCGCGCCAAACAGGACGGTTGCCTTAGCGGCGCGCAAGTCGGTGCGCTCGAGCGGGCCTTTGCCGGACCAAAGGACGCCTCAGGCCATCCGCTCTACGTGCCGGTGCCATTTGATACTGGTGTGGTCGACACCTCGGGCCCGATCTCGGGCTATATCGTTAGCGGCAAGGCCGACATCCTCGGGCCGGCCAATCGGGATCTCGCGATGGACCTGGACGCCGCGGCATGGACCATTCGCTCCGACGCGATGCAGCGGCTGACCGACACCAACGTGTGGACCAATCTCAACACCTTCCTCGGCAAGGGCAGCAAGATCCTGTTCTACCACGGCGTTAGCGATCCCTGGTTCTCCGCCAACGACACCTGGGACTATTGGCAGCGTGCGCGCGAAGCGAACGGGGCAGAGGCGTGGGACAATGCCAGCCGCTTCTATATGGTCCCGGGCATGGCCCACTGCGGCGGCGGCAACGCGTTCGACCGTTTCGACCTGCTGAGCGAAGTGGTTGCCTGGGTCGAAGAGGGCAAAGCGCCCTCCAACCCTGTTGCCCGCCGCAGCTCTGCACCCGATGAAGAGCGGCCACTCTGTCAGTACCCGGCCTATCCACGCTACAAGGGTGGCGACAGCAAGAAGGCCAGCAGTTACGTCTGCACGCAGCCGACGGCCTGATGAACATTTAGAATTGTGGGGCGTCAGAGGTGAAAAGGGGGGGTGAACGATGAATTTGCGCGGTGACCGTCTGGAGAACGGGACGTTCCTGCTTCTGGTGGTAGCAGTCACCGTGCTGTTCGGCTGGCTGACCCTGCCATACTTCGGGGCGATTCTCTGGGGCGTTGTGGCAGCGATCCTGTTCACGCCAATGTACAGCAGGCTTGTGGTGGCCTTCTCGGGCCGTCGAAGCCTGGCCGCCACGCTCACGCTCCTGACCGTAATCGGGCTGGTCGTGATACCTGCATTCCTGCTGGCGGTCTCGCTGGTGCAGGAGGCTACCGAGATCTACGTCGGCCTCGAAGAAGGCCATTTCGACATAGCTATCGTCCTCTCCCAGCTACGGTCGGCATTGCCGGCGTGGGTGTCCGACCTGCTGGGGCCGAACTGGACCGATGCAAATCGGCTCCGCGACACCTTGGCGGGCGCTCTCTCCACCGGCGCGCAGAGCATCGCCGGGCAGGCGCTGCTGTTCGGTCAGGGCGCGCTCAACTTCCTCGCCGCGCTTGGCATCATGCTTTATCTGACCTTCTTCCTGCTGCGCGACGGCGACGAGTACGGCAGCACGATCAAGTCCGCGATCCCGCTCGATCCCGATTTGCGCGACAGGCTGCTGGGGGACTTCGTCACCGTGGTTCGCGCCACGATGAAGGGGTCGATCGTGGTGGCCGTGATCCAGGGTCTCCTGGGCGGCATGATCTTTTGGTCCCTCGGCATCGAAGGAGCGCTGTTGTGGGGCCTGCTCATGGGCGTGTTCTCGCTCGTGCCAGCGGTCGGAACCGGAATCGTCTGGGTTCCTGTGTCGGTCTATCTGATCGCGACCGGATCGTTCTGGGAGGGCGGGGTGCTCGCCTTCTGCGGGTTCTTCATCATCGGCATGGTCGACAATCTGTTGCGCCCGATCCTGATCGGAAAAGATACCAAGCTGCCCGACTTCGTGGTCCTGATATCAACGCTGGCTGGGCTCAAACTGTTCGGCATCTCGGGCTTCATCATCGGCCCGATCATCGCGGCCCTGTTTGTTTCGGTCTGGCGGACCTTCACCGAGCTTCGCCAGCAGGAGGCCGCAAAGGTCGAATAGATCCGGGCGGGAACGCCAGCGCGCCTTCCGCTGTTTCGCTGTTGGGGACTTGACCCTCGTCAAGGCACGGGCGGCGCAGGCTTGCCATTGTCTCGGACAGCGAAGGAGACTCTATGCGCTCGATCCTGCTTCATGCCTGCCGCGACGATCGGTTTGAAAGCCGCTTCCAGGTCGCCCTCGACGTTGCGCGACAGCTCGACGCCCATCTGACTTGCCTTCAGGTCGTGTCATTCGACGTGGCCGTTCCTGGCGACCTCTACGGCACTGTCATTTCCGAGATGATCCCGGTGATACGCGATGCCGCACTGGAGTTTCGCGCCAAGGTCGAAGACCGCTTGGCCAAGGAAGATGTCCGCTGGAGCTGGGCGGAAGAGTTTGGTGTAGAAGAGGGCTACCTACTCGATTACGCGGCACTCGCCGACTTGGTCGTTGTCAGCGCCGCGCCGTCGGAACTGGGAGGCCGCGGACCCTCGCCACTGGTCGGTGGTCTAGCGATCCATGGTCGCGCTCCGCTGCTGGTAGTACCCAATGAACAATCGGGCCTGTCGCTAGGGGGGCCCGCGCTGGTCGCCTGGAACAATTCGGCAGAGTCTTCGCGTGCGCTCAAGGCGGCCGTCCCGTTTCTCGCGCGGGCGAGTGGCGTCTCGCTCGCAATCGTCGCGGAGGAAAAGGCGGACTCCGAGCATGACATCCCACCGCTGCGGGGCGTGGAGTATCTCGCCCGTCACGGAATAGAGGCCGAGATCGTCGAACTGACGCAGAACTCGGAAGGTGTTGCCGCCACCTTGGAGGAAGCGGCCCGCGCGCGGGGTGCCACTTATCTCGTTATGGGCGCTTATGGGCATTCGCGGCTGCGGCAGATGCTGTTCGGCGGGGTCACTCGCCGGTTGTTGACCGATCCCGGCCTACCATTGCTACTCGCCCACTGACCTAGCCTTCGACGGGCCGGATCATCCCTTCTTGCGCGACGCTGGCGACCAGGCGACCGTCGCGGGTAAAGATCTGTCCTCGGCCAAATCCTCGGGCGAGGCCCGACCACGGGCTCTCGGTAACGTAGAGCAGCCATTCGTCGGCGCGGAAGGCATCGTGGAACCAGATCGCATGGTCGAGGCTCGCCGCCTTGATCTCGCCTTTGTGGAAGCTGAGCCCATGCGGCTGGATCGCGGTGGAGAGCAACTGGAAGTCGCTGGCGTAGGCCAGTACCGCGCGGTGGATCGGCTGGTCGTCGGGAAGGGGAGCGATGGTCCGGAACCAAGCGTGGGCACGCGGTTCACGCTTGCCCGGAGATTGCCAGTTGCGCGGTTCCACCGAGCGAATGTCGATCGGCCGGGCGCGAAGCATGAGGTCGCGTAGAGGACCTTCGGGCATTTCGGCTCCGGCCCGTTGGCGGATCGCGGCGTCGGGCTCGAGCTCTTCGGGCGGAGGTACCTGCGGCATCACCGCATACTGGTGCGTCAGGCCTTGCTGAGGTTTCTGGAACGAGGCGACCAGGTTGAGGATCGGCGCGCCTTGCTGGCTGGCTACGACACGGCGATTGGAGAAGCTCCGCCCATCGAGGTCTCGCTTGACGCGGAACTCGATCGGCAAGGCGTCGCTGCCGCCGCGCAGGAAGTAAGCGTGAAGCGAATGGGTGTGACGATCTTCGGGCACGGTTCGCCGGGCAGCGCCGAGCGCCTGGGCGATCGCCTGGCCGCCGAACACGCGCCCGGTCCCACCGTCTTGCCTACGGCCCACGAAGGTGTCCGCGCCGCGAGGCTCCAGGTTGAGTAGCAGTACGAGATCGGCAACCAACTGTTCGGGCGTTGGTACGTGTATCTTTTCAGTCGCCATGCCG
Organism: Altererythrobacter sp. Root672; assembly: GCF_001427865.1. Lineage (NCBI taxonomy): Bacteria > Pseudomonadati > Pseudomonadota > Alphaproteobacteria > Sphingomonadales > Erythrobacteraceae > Altererythrobacter > Altererythrobacter sp. Root672. The sequence continues at coordinate 1,579,794 of NZ_LMHH01000001.1, read as the reverse complement.
CCACGCTTGCGCGGCGGCGTGGCGTCAGTCAACGGATGCCGGGGGTCCGGCGCAGAATGCGCCACGCGATTGCTTTCCCCGTGTTGCGCCCGGGCCACCGTACCGGTGGGTCGGGATTCAGCCCCCAGCTACGCAACAACCCGTTGAAAGCGCGGGCGTCGGCTTCGGCGAAGCTCCATTCGCTACGCCAGGTGATCGACAGTGAGATCGAGGGGACGCCCCCGTTGCGAACATAATGCGGGGCCATGACCGGCACGTACAGCGCTTCGCCTGGAGCAAGGCGGAAGGTGAGGCCGTGGCAGGCGAATTCCTCATTCCAGGAGAGCTCTCGTGCACCGCCGGTGTGATATTGCTCATGTACCGCGTCTGGAGCGAACAGCACGTCGCCCGCGCGAAACACGGTCATCGATTTCTCTCCGACCAACTGCAGCAGGATGTTGTGCTCCGGATCGAAATGATACGGGGTGATGGCGTTCGGGCTGGACACGAAGACGTAGCCTTGTGTCTTCAGCATTCGCCCGGTCTTGCGGAGGATCTCCGTCTCAAGTTCGCCAAGCAATTCAGCGAGCAGCGCGGCGTAAGTGGGGTGCTGCTCGATATTCTTGAGCACCGCCCAGCTGTTGGTCTGTTCGATCCCGCGGATCGTCTGGCCGATGGTCAGGCCATTGCCTTGCGGCTTGCCTTCGACACCGATTGAAAGGTCCCCGCGATTGTACTCGACCGAACTCGCCGGCAGCGCTTCGCCAAGTTGCGCCAGGGCTTCGAGTTCGAGCAACGGATGCCCTTCGAGGCTGTGCCGCAGCTTGTGCGGCCCCTCTGGATAGGACGCCGAGAAATTGGCGCGCGAGAGCGGCGGGAAGACGGCCGCCGAACGCCTCGCTTCGGCCCGATACAGATCATGCAACTCGTTCATTTGGACCCCTTGCTGCCGGATGCGGTCTCCACGGCAGCGATCAGACGGAACAACAACTGGCGGGCGGCGCCACCGATGGCGATATTGCGGCTCACGATGGAACGCCGTTCTCGCCAGAACTGGTCGATCATCGGGTGGTTCATGGCGGCGCAACTGTCAGACCACTCGATCTCGGGACGCTTGAGAACCTCGATATTGTCGAGTTGCAGAAGCGCCCCCGGAGAGAACCGCGCATAACGTTCGTCAAAGGCCGTCTTGAAGGCGAACGCCGCAGGCGGACACATGAAGCTGGCAAGCATGGCGAGCGGCTGACCGTCGAGAAGAAGAGCGCGGCGTTCAAGCCGCCCATGCCGCGCCGCGCCAATCAGAGTGTCGCGGAAAAACGCCTCGGTAGCATTATCGCAGGCGAGGGCTGATCCAGCCTCGCCTTTCCAGCCCGCGCGTTCCAGCTGGAGGAACGCCTCGATCCAATCATCGAGGCCCGCGGTATCGCGCAGGCATTCGGAAGATAGATCGCCTTCTTCGCCAAGGCGGCGGTGCTGGCGGCGCAATTCCTTGCGCTTCTTTCCTGAAAGGGCCCGCTCCAGATAGGCGTCGGGCTCCAGTTCCGAGCGGAGCATCGCCCGCTCTTCCTGCATGACTGTCGCGGCGTGGCGGGACATGTGCTCGAGGACTTGGAGCAGGGCTCCACCAACCGGGCCTTCCCCCGCTTGGCGCTCGAGATGAAGGAACAGGGCGCCGCCGGCGTTCTTGTCCATCCAGGCGAGCAATTCGAGCCAGAACGCCTTCTCCAGCCCGCGTGCGATTAACGGCGTGCCGAGGAAGGCATTGGGATGAAGCCAGTTGCGCCAGTGGGGAACCGGGTGCCCGTAGTAGCTCGCTTCGCGACGGACAGGGAGCAGCCCTGCCAGTTGACCGTCGGCTTCCAGGCACAGCAATTCCACGTCGCCGCAGCTGTCCAGCGCCCGGAGAGCCGGGAGAAGGCACCAGCTTTCGAGGAAAGGGTTGGGTTCGCTCGCCCTCAGCGAAAGGGCGTTCCAGCTTGCCAGTTCGGCGGGGCACTCGAAGCTTCGCCAGTCGCGCTCCACGATGCGCAGACGCGGGGCCGCGGGAGTGGAAGACTCCGGTTCAATCGGCCGAACCTCCCGGGTCGGTTCGAGATAGAGGACTGCATTGCTGCCCACGCGCGAGGTTAACCTTCATCGCCGACGGCCCGGTTACCGTCTCGATCCGATTACCCTTGCGGGCCAAAGGAACGGCTAAGCGAGAGGGTAAAGAAAACCCCACCAGGCCGGGCCTGGTGGGGTATTTCGTTTACCAATTGACCGAAAGATCAGCCGGCTGCGAGCGCCGCAAGCAGCAGGAGCGCCACGATGTTTGTGATCTTGATCATCGGGTTCACCGCCGGTCCGGCGGTGTCCTTGTAGGGATCGCCGACCGTGTCGCCCGTCACCGCGGCCTTGTGGGCTTCGGAGCCCTTGCCGCCGTGATGGCCGTCTTCGATGTACTTCTTGGCGTTGTCCCAGGCGCCGCCACCGGCGGTCATCGAGATCGCGACGAACAGGCCGCCTACGATCACGCCCAGGAGCAAGGCGCCAAGGGCAGCGAAACCGTTGGCCTCACCCGCAATCGCCGTGATTGCGAAGTAGACTACGATCGGAGCAAGCACCGGCAGCAGCGACGGAATGATCATTTCCTTGATCGCTGCCTTGGTCACGAGATCCACCGTCCGCGCGTAGTTCGGCTTCGAAGTGCCGGCCATGATGCCCGGATCGTTGGCGAACTGGTCGCGCACGTCCTTGACCACGTCACCCGCCGCTCGGCCGACGGCGGTCATGCCCATCGAGCCGAACAGGAACGGCAGCAGCGCGCCCAGCAGGAGCCCGACGATGACGTAGGGGTTCTCCAGGCTGAAGCTCACTTCACCGTTCGCCAGTACGCCGTCCGACAGGGCCGGGAAGAAGTGGCGCAAGTCGGTAGTGTAACAGGCGAACAGCACCAGCGCGGCGAGACCGGCAGAACCGATCGCGTAACCCTTGGTGACCGCCTTGGTGGTGTTGCCAACGGCGTCGAGCAAATCGGTCTTCTCACGCACCGCGTCGTCGAGGCCGGCCATTTCGGCAATGCCGCCGGCGTTGTCGGTGACGGGACCATAGGCGTCGAGCGCCACGACCATGCCGGCGAGCGCCAGCATCGCGGTCGCGCCATAGGCGATGCCAATCAGGCCGGCGATCTGGTAGGCGACGATGATGCCGGTGACGATGACGAGCGTCGGCAGGGCAGTCGCTTCGAGGCTGATCGCGAGGCCCTGGATCACGTTGGTGCCGTGGCCCGTTTCCGAAGCCTTGGCGATCGAGCGGACCGGGCGGAAATTGGTGCCGGTGTAGTACTCGGTGATCCAGATGATCAGGCCGGTGATGACCAAGCCGACGAGAGCGCAGTAGAACAGCGCCCGGCCGTTGAACTCGGTGCCTGGAATGACCGCTTCCATGCCGCCCAGGGCATAGGAGGTGGCGAACCAGATGGCCGGGATCGACAGCACGGCCGAGACCAGGAAGCCCTTGTACATCGCGCCCATGACGTTGTTCGACTTGCCGAGGCGGACGAAATACGTGCCGATGATCGAGGTGACGATGCACACGCCGCCAATCAGCAGCGGGAGCGCCATCAGGTTGCGCAGCAGGTCGCCCGCTCCGGTCAGGAGCAGCGCCGTCAGCACCATCGTCGCACCAACGGTGACGACATAAGTCTCGAACAAGTCGGCGGCCATGCCGGCGCAGTCGCCGACGTTGTCGCCTACGTTGTCGGCGATCACCGCCGGGTTGCGTGGGTCGTCTTCCGGAATACCGGCTTCGACTTTGCCGACGAGGTCGGCGCCAACGTCGGCGGCCTTGGTGAAGATGCCGCCGCCGAGACGCGCGAAGATCGAGATCAGCGAGGCGCCGAAGGCGAGGGCGACGAGGCCGTCAACTACCGTGCGATCCTCACCGCCGACTGTGTAGCCGCCCGGACCGGTCAGGTACCAGTAGAACACTGCGATCGCGAGCAGGGCGAGGCCGGCCACCAGCATGCCGGTGATGGCACCCGCGCGGAACGCGAGGGTGAGGCCTTCCTGCAGTCCCTTCTGCGCCGCGGCGGCCGTGCGCACGTTCGAGCGGACCGAGATGTTCATCCCGATGAACCCAGCGGCGCCCGACAAGATCGCACCGAGCACGAAGCCCGCGGCGCTGATCGGGCCGAGGAAGTAGAGTACGACAGCAGCAACCACGACGCCGACCACACCGATCGTGGTGTACTGGCGCTTGAGGTAGGCTTGTGCGCCTTCCTGGATCGCTGCGGCGATCTCCTGCATCTTGGCAGAGCCCGGATCAGATCCGAGCACTTGGCGACTGGTGATGAAACCGTAGATGACTGCGAGCAGTCCTAAGCCAATGGCAATCAGTGTCAGGTCCATGACGAGACCATCCCTCCCCTCTTCCAAAAAGGAAGCGCGGCCCGATCATGCGCCGGGTCCGCGCGAAGCTTGATGGCTAAAGCGGCCCGGAAGGGCGCGCAACCCCTAAACAGCAGCATCCCGTGGACCAATTCGGCAGGGTGATCGGCCGAACTGCCAAAGAATCCAACTGTCCGGAAATGCGACGCCATTTCCCTGTTTCTTGCGGGTTTGCTTGGTTTATGCGAAGTTAACTGCGATTTCAGAGGCGGCGTCCGGCCGCTGGCAATGGGGTTGCGACAGGTGACGGACGGGCCGATCGGGGACGAGTATCTTCTTGCGCGCGACGGTACGGGTGTAGAGGCACTCGCACCGGACACCGACCGTTCCGCGATTCCGCTGACTGGCCCCGACGGGCTCGACCGCCATACCCGGCGCGACCTGCGCAAGCAGGAAATCGAGATTGCTCGTGAGTTCATGGGCGGGGCGATGTGGCCGTACGCGGTAGCCGCCTGGGGCGGGTTCGCGCTGTGGGTCAGTCTGTTCCCGCTGACCATGTTCGACATCGTGCCGCTGCCGATCGCCTTCGTGATCTCGTGCGTGCTGGCCACCGGTGGCTACGTCACCAGTCACGAGGCGATGCATTCGAACATCGCCCAGAAGGGTAGCAAGAACCGCTGGGTCAACGAGTGGGTCGGACAAGTCTCGACGATCCCGATCGTGTTCCCGTTCTCGATGGCGCGGTTGATGCACCTGGAACATCACTACCACTGCAACGACCCGCTCAAGGACCCGGACTATACCGACGAGGCGCCCAATGCGCTGATGGCCTGGTACAAGACCTGGTATAATCGGCAGCCCGGCGTCGACGGCTCGATCCACGCCTATAAGCGCATCCTCAACGAGATGGGCACGCCTGAGGCCGCGCGCTCGCTCAAGGAGACCATGGTCCTCCAGCTGGTGTTCATGGCCGTGCTCTTCACCATGGCCTGGAGCGGCTATGCGATGGAGGCCGCGCTGGTCTGGTGGCTGCCGCGGCATATCGGCCTCAGCTACATCCGCTTCTACCTGAGCTGGGCGCCGCACCACCCGCGCGCCGGCAAGACCGGGCGCTACGAGAACACCCACGTGTTCAAGAGCCGCCTCGGCCACGTGATGTCGATGTGCATGGAAACGCACATCGTACACCACCTCTACCCCAACATCCCCAATCACCGCACCCGCGCTGCCTATTTCGCGCTCAAGCCGATCCTCGATCAGCGCGGTGTGGACATCACCAAGCTATGACGATGGAAAACGCCGTAAAGCAGCTGTTCCGCTGGATGCCGTTCATCTTCGGCATCGGCTTCATCGCTCCGCTGATTGCGCAGTCGATGGCCTACTGGGATGTCGAGGCGCCGTTCGGGCTAAGCAGGATCTTCTTCGGGCTGCTCATTGGCGCGCCGTGGGGACTTTACGCGGTGCTGCGAGGGCGGTGGATCTAGCGTCCACACTTTGCCCACTTACAGGGGCTGGATCTCGACCGTTCTGAATTTGACCTTCCCGGCGCCATATTGCAGCGCGAACGGGCCTTCAGCATGCGCGCTGCCCCGCACGGCATCGACCGTCTTCACGCCATTCAAGGTGACGCTGAACGTGTCGCCTCGTGCCACGATCACCATGGTGTTCCAGCGCCCCCCAGCCTTGGGCATCGGCGAGACCGCGGCGAGGTTTACGATCGCGCCAGTGCCGTAGGTCGGATCGGGCCCGAGTATCGAAGATGTTGACCTCGTAACAGGTCGCTGCCGAAATCTCGGTGCGGCTCGCGCATCGGATGAACACGCCCGAATTGGCATCGGGGCTGACCCAAAATTCGATGCGCAGCTCGAAGTCGCGGTAGGCTTTGTCCGAAACCAGGAAGCCGATCGTTCCCCTCTCGGCGGTCACCAGGTCTTCTTGCAAGACCATTCAGCGCCGCCCACCGGAGCCCAGCCGTCCAGCGTCGAGCCATCGAACAAGGCCGTGAAGCCCGCTTGGGCGGACACGGACACGGCAGCGAAGGCGGCTACGAAGGCCGAGAGCGCGAGGCGCCCAGTCATGCAGCCTGCCCCGCCTCGTGGCGCCCGAGCAGGCGGCGCAGAGGCGGTGAAGCGACCAAGGCATGGCTGCCGTCACCTGCGACGACTTGCAGGCCAAGCAACGCCAGCCACACAAGCGGTAGCTCGGCGCCGGCCTGGGTGAAATAGAAGCCCTTCCTCTCCAGCCAGAAGTGCGCAGCCCCGAGCATCATCGGCATGGCGTAAAGCGCGACGTAGCGGGTGAGTACGCCCGGTATAAGCAACAGCGCGCCGAAGACCTCCGCCGAAAGGACGTAGGCCATCACGAAATCGGGATAGCCATTGGCGCTAAGCGTGCTCCACCAACCGGCCACGCCGTTAGGTAGAATGATCAGCTTCCAATAGAGGTGGGAGATGAACAGCGACCCCAACAGGAGCCGCAGGAGCAAGGCCGCCAGGCCTCCCGAGGTCACAGTCCGCCCCATCTCGTCATCTCCCCCGGCCGCCCTTCCGGTCGAGCCGTGCCGAGCGTAACCGACATTCATCGAGATGCCTAATCAGCGAGTAGCTGCGGCGGGGCGAAAGCGGACTGTCGGCAAACGAGCCATTGCGGACGCCGCGTCGCGTCTCGTCGTCGCTCGACAGGGATCGTCCGATGGCGGAGCGTTTGCTAGGCCACTTCCTATGTCGCTTTATCAGATCATTTTTTCTACCCTGCGTATGTTAGCAATCGCAACCGGATTGTTCGCGCTTGGTCGAACAATTCTCCTGGGTTCCGGCGGCGGCGCGTGGGCCCTAATGAGTTTGATGAGTTTTTTGGCCATCGGTGCATCAATTATCATTAATCGCCTGCCGCTGCACGAAAAGTACCTTCGCTTTAAAGACGCCCCACGTTGGCAGGAACTTTCGCCGCAACGGCGTTTCGCTCTTTTTTTGTTCGACCTGCCGTTATTCTTCTCGATACGCGATAAGGAGGCAGATCGTCTGCGAGACGAACCAATAAGTCGGGTGGAGTTCGAAGCCAATTGCGTAACGCTTCAACCGGTAGAGGCGCGCCACTTAACCTGGCACTTTCTAACAACGATTGCATGGCACACCGAGCACTACGGTCTTAAGGTCTCCAACGCCAACTTTGGGAAGTTCGGGTTGATTTTCCCTGGCTCAAAGCGGGTTCCTGAGCACCGCGACAATCTCATCCGGGGTCGAGGCCGGACCAACCGGCGGGGCCGAAACATTGACCCGGTCCGACATCGTCAACGAATCCATGAAGTGGCTGTGCGGATCGATGAAGCCGGGCAGCATGACCTTGCCGGCCAGATCCTTTAGCTCAGCTCCGGAGCCGGCTTGGCGCTTCGCCTCAGCCTCACTGCCCACGAAGGCAATCTTGCCATCGCGAACGAGCACGGCCTCGGCATAGCTGGGAGTGTCGCCTTCCATGGTGAGGATCGGCCCACCCGAGATGACTAGCGCGGCCTTCACGGTGTCAGGCTCGGTTTCCCCGCAACCGCCCAACAACATCGTGAGGCCAAGGACAGCGCCTAAAGCGGCAGCTTTGCCGAACTTAGGCCCGTTAGGGCAGGTCTTAGGCGCGTGTCTATCGGGCATGGCGCAACTCCTTGCACCCGACACTACGGTCGCCCCTCAGTTCAAATCATCGGGGCAAACCCGCAAGGCCTGCGCTCGGAAGACCCGAGCAGATCGACAGCCTCAACAACTGCGCTCCCAGAAGCGCCATGCGTCCGCCCCGGAACTAAGTCCCGGCAACCAGACGCACTTTGTATCGCAGTCCATCCAGGCCCGATACGCCGTCCCAAGCATCGCCTGGTCGCTTACCAACGAGGTTTGAGGAGCAATAGCTCTCTCGGTAAATTCCATCGAAGCACACCCGCTCGCCATCGACGCGCCACTTGCCTCGGTCCGAGAATAGGCCGTTCAAGGAGCTGCGGAACGTGCCGTCCGCACGCATTTCGATCTCGATCCGATAGTCGCGACGTTCCATGACCAAGGTAGTGTCGCGCAGGCCTGTCGCGCTCAAGCGCTGTATCTGGACGACTATCTCATTGGTCTGCACCGGAGCATTTGGCGCCTGGGCGTGAACTGCGAGGCTGCTCGTGAATAGAAGGGCGGCCATGGCCTGCGCTATTTTCATGCCGAACCTCCGGCTGAACTGTCCTGGATAACTGCTCCGCCGTCAGTCGATTGGCAAGCTCATCCCTACGTCCGCCTTCCGTCCAATGCGGACGTTCCGGTCAATTCGGCTGCTCAGTGCTCCCAGCCCAGCCCCTCGCGGTTGGCGATCGGTTCTCCGTCGAGGAACAGCGGCACGAACCCTCGTGGCTCGATGGCGCCGATACGCGACGCCGGCACAGGCGGCTCGACGCCGTCAGGAAGCGTGAACAACAGCTCGTAATCGTCGCCCCAGCGCAGCGCATCCAAACGGCGGGCTTCGGGGGCGGCAATCGGAACCGCTCGGCTGTCGATGGCAAGCGAGACCTGGCTCGCCTCGGCCAGGCGCCAGGCGTCGAGCAGTAGGCCGTCGGATACGTCCATCATCGCCGTTACCAGTGGTGCGAGGGCTTCACCCTCTGCGAGCCGGGCCAGGGGGCGGCGGTAGGCGGTGCTGTCCTCTCCCGTCGCATCCCGCAGCGCCTCGAAACCGAGCATGGCGGCGCCGACGTGACCGGTTAGCCAGAGCCCGTCGCCAACTTTCGCGCCGCTTCTTGAGGGCACTGGCGAGTGCGTCGCCCGGCCGATGGCCGTGAGGCCGAGTGCCTGCGGAGGTCCGCCGGACACGGTGTCACCCCCCAGCAGCGGTACGCCAAAATGTTCCAACGCTTCGCTGAGGCCCTCGGCAAAATCGGCCTGATTAGGCGCGAGCATATAGCCGAGCAGCACACCCAAGGGCTGCGCGCCTTTCGCCGCGAGATCGGACAGGTTGGTCGCCACCAGCTTCCACGCCACGTCCGCCTGCGATTGCGAGGGGAGGAAGTGCCGCCCCTCGACCATCATGTCGTGCGTCAGGACCAGCGTTTCCGTTCCGACTTGCAGCACCGCCGTATCGTCGAGCAAGCTGCGTGCGGCGGGATCGTGGGCGAGGGCCCGGAGTGTGTCGATGAAAGCGGACTCGCCGCTCAACGGGCGACCTTTGCCACCGCGTCGAGCACGCCATTGACGAACTTGGCCTCGCGCGCGTCGAAGAAGGCGTGAGCCACGTCGACGTACTCGCTGATTGCCGCGCCGGTTGGGATGTCAGCCCGCGCGAGCAGTTCGTAGGCGCCGACGCGCAGGATCTGCAGCATGGTCTTGTCGAGCCGCTGGACCGACCAGCCTTCGGCCAGTTTGCTGCCAATCAGCGTGTCGATCTCTTCCTCGCGGGCAATGGCGCCGCTCACCAGGTCGTCGAAGAACTCGACTTCGGCCTGGATGTACTGCTCTTCCTCGATCTCGGCACCTAGGCGGTGCTGGTGGAATTCGTCGAGCAGCCGGGCAAGCGGGGTGTTCTCCATCTGCCGCTGGTACAGCGCCTGGACGGCGGCAAGCCGGGCGGCCGAGCGGGCCTTGGAGCGGGCGGGGGTGTTCATTTCAACCTCAACTGTACGGACTTGGCGTGGGCGGGAAGGCCTTCCATCTCGGCCAGCGCGATCGCGGCCGGACCGATTTTGGCGAGCGCCTCGGCGTCCATCGAAATGAAGCTGGTGCGCTTCATGAAATCGAGCACCGAAAGCCCACTGGCAAAGCGCGCGCGGCGGCCGGTCGGCAACACGTGGTTCGGGCCGGCGACATAATCGCCGACGGCCTCGGGCGTGTAGCGACCGAGGAACACACTGCCGGCGTGGCGCAGCTCGGCGAACAACGCCTCGGGATCGTCGACCGCCAGCTCGACGTGTTCGGCGGCCAGGCGGTTAGCGAGGGCGGGGGCCTCGGAAAGGTCGTTCACGATCAGCAGCACGCCGTTGTCGTCCCAGCTCTGGCGGGCACAGTCTTCGGTGGCGAGCATTGAGCACTGTACGTCGACACGGTCGGCCACCTGGTCGGCGAACTTGGCATCGTCGGTGATCAGGATCGATTGCGAGGACGGGTCGTGTTCGGCCTGGCTCAACAAGTCGGCGGCGATCCAGTCGGGATCGTTGCTTCCGTCGGCGATCACCAGGATCTCGCTCGGCCCGGCGACCATGTCTATGCCAACTACGCCGAACAGCTGGCGCTTGGCCTCGGCCACGTAGTCGTTTCCCGGTCCGGTGATGACATCGATCGGCTTGATGCGCTTGGTGCCATAGGCGAGTGCGCCGATCGCCTGCGCGCCGCCGATGCGCCAAACTTCGTCCACGCCCACGAGGTGGGCTGCGGCGAGGACCAGCGGGTTGCTCTCGCCCCGCGGGGTCGGGGTGGCGACGACGATACGCTCCACGCCCGCGACCTTGGCCGGGATCGCGTTCATCAGCAGCGAGGACGGGTAGGCCGCGCGTCCGCCTGGAACGTAGAGGCCCGCAGCGTCGACCGCGCGCCACTTCGCTCCGAGGCGAACGCCCGCGTCGTCGGTGAAGTCGCGATCACGCGGAAGCTGGTCGACGTGATAGGCGCGGATGCGTTCTGCCGCGAGCTCGAGCGCATCGCGGAGCTTGGGTTCGAGCGCGTCGTAGGCCGCCTTGCAAGCTTCGGGTCCGATGCGCCAGTCGTCGTCGGCGCCGAGCGTGTGGCGATCGAAGCGGGCGGTGTATTCGGCTACGGCCTCGTCACCGCGCTGGCGGACTTTGTCGAGGATGTCCGATACCACGCTCGAAACGTCGCTTTCGGTCTCGCGCCGGTCGTCGACCAGGCGGGCGAACTTGCGCTCGAACTGCGGGTCGCTGGTCAGCAGGCGTTGCATCAGGCGGCTTCGCTTTCAGAGAGGGCGCGGAAGCGCTCGACGAGCTGCGCCACGCGCGGATCGGTCTTGAGCGCGGCGCGATTGACGATCAGCCGGGCGGAGACGGGCATGATCACGTCGGTTTCGACCAGGCCGTTGTCGGCCAGGGTGCGACCGCTCGACACCAAGTCCACGATCCGCAGCGAAAGTCCGAGGGAAGGTGCCAGCTCCATCGCGCCGTTGAGCTTGACGCACTCGGCCTGGATGCCCTGCCGCTCGAACCAGCGGCTGGTCAGGTTCGGGTACTTCGTCGCGACGCGCAGGTGGCTGGCGTTGCCAGGGCTGTAGACGCTCGCATCCTTCGGCTCAGCCACCGACAGGCGGCAGTGGCCGATGTCGAGATCGACGGGCGCGTAAAGCTCTGAATAGTTGAACTCTTCGATCACGTCCGAGCCCACGATCCCGGCATGCGCGGCGCCAAAGGCCACGAACGTGGCGACATCGAATGCGCGCACGCGGATGATCCGCATGGCGCCATCTTCGGTCGCGAAACTGAGTGCGCGGTTGCCCTTGTCGTTGAAGGCGCTTTCCGGCACGACGCCGGCGCGCGCCATCACCGGCAACGCCTCGTCGAGGATCCGTCCTTTAGGCACGGCGAAGGTGAGGGCAGTGGTCATGGCGCGGCCCTAGGCAAAGAGGCAGGAAAGGGCAACGGCGATGGCAGTCACGGGGGTCATGGGCATTACGGACGTGCGCGAGGCGATCGCCTGGCAGGCGGACCATGCGGCCAAGGCCGGCGCCACTCATACAGCCCGTGTGATCCGCGGCGAGCTGGCCATTCTCGATACGCCGACCGAGCTTGCTCGGCGGATGAACAACTGGCCGGGCCTGAGCTTGGAGGATGCGATGCCGCTGCGGGTAGCGGGGGGCCTGCATTGGCTGAGCCTGTCAGGTGCGGACCGACGGCTGGCACCGGTCTATGCCGGAGAGATCACTGTCCAGGCCCTGGTGGATGAACTGGTCGCGGCGGTGGCGGTGGAGTGGGACGCCAAGCTTGTGCCGTGGCTCGACAGTCCGCCGCAGACCAACGAGGCGGGCCGTTCTGCCAGTATCATGGGTGGGTTGCTGTGGCTGTCGCAGCGGTTGGGGCCGAAGTTCGAGCTCAACGAGATCGGCGCCAGTGCGGGCGTCAACACGATGATCGAGCGTTATCGTTATGACCTTGGCGGAACGGAGACCGGTCCCGAGGGCTCGCCGATGCGCATCGTGCCCGAATGGCGCGGGCCGCCGGCGCCACAGGGCGAGGTGCAGATCATCTCCATCCGCGGTTGCGATGTCGCGCCAGTCGATTTGTCGGATCCGGCGGAGGCTTTGCGGCTCAAGGCCTACGTCTGGCCCGACGCGACCGAGCGGATGGGCCGGATCGAAGCCGCCACTCGGCTCGCCGCCGAAAAGCCGCCGCTGCTAGAGCGTAAGGATGCCGAAGAGTTCGTGCTCGAGCGGCTAGCCGCGCCTCAGCAGGAGGGCGTGACGCGGGTGCTCTACCATTCGGTGATGTGGCAGTACCTGCCGCAAGCGGCACGCTATGCGATCTCCGTCGCGATGGAGCAGGCGGGGGCGCGGGCGAGCGCCGAAAAGCCGCTCGCCTGGGTCAGGCTGGAGACCAACCGTGTGACTTTCCGCCATGAGTTGACGGTGCGGTATTGGCCCGGCGGTGAGGACGCAGTGATGCTCGCCGAAGCCCATCCCCACGGGGCCTGGGTGGAATGGTTGGGCTGACGTAGTCCTCCCCGGGACGGGGAGGGGAACCATCCGAAGGATGGTGGAGGGGCACCCTCGATCTACTCAACACCGCAAAGTCAGGAATACTCGCGCGTGCCCCTCCACCCCCGACTTCGTCGGCGGTCCCCCTCCCCGTTCCGAGGAGGACCTAGCGTCAGGCCGCCTCGTCAGCTTCTGTAACCGGCATCTGGTAGTCGGCGGCGATCTTCCACGGATCGCCCGCGTCCCTGCGCCACACCGTCTGGTTGGTAGTCGCGGATGTAGCCGGTTTGCCGGTCGCGGGGTCAGTGGTCGTCACACGCGCCGTGTGGGTGGTGACCACCAGGTCGCCGCTCGAAGCTGCCCAGGCCTTGCCCGGCGTGATTTCGATCTTGAGGTTGGGATCGGCCAGCAGGCTCTCGTAGGAAGTCCCGATCGCCGCTGCCCCGACGGTAGGCGCGCGGCCGTGGGCGACAAGGATCGCCTGGTCTTCGTAATTGCGGGTGGCGCCGCGCAAGTCCTTGGCGGCAATCGCCTGGAATTGGGCTTCCTCGGTTGCGCGCACAGTTTCGAGCACCGAAGCCGTATCGGCAGACGAACCGCACGCTCCCAGCAGCGCGATCGGGGCAAGGGTCAGGAAAGCGGCTCGCATTGTCATCCTCCACCAGGGCAGTGTTCTGCTCTTGAGGTGGCAGGGAATTGGCTAGCCCGCTTTGATCGAGCGCAAACGAGGCCTTGCGATTAATTCCCCCAGCGTCCGAGGCGCTCTTGCCAGCCGCCGTGCAGCGAGAACCACTCCCACACCGCGACCAGCAGCAGCACCGCCACTCCCAGGCTTCCGAACAAAAGCGCGGGCACGTGGACCAGCCATGCATAGATGGCCAGCCATCCGAACAGGCTGAGACCGGCGAGATGCGACAAGGGAAACCTCAGGTGAAGGCTGGAGCCCTTTTTGAACTGGCCGACCCCCAACAGGTAGAGCGACAGACCGCCACACGTGAAGGCGACCAGCGCTCGGCTGGCGTGGTGATCGGGATGGGCCAGCAGCATCTCGTCGGCCACCGCTCCGCCGATCATGCCGATGACGATGGGCATGTGCAGGTAGGTGTAGGCGTCACGCGCGACGCGTCCGGGCTGCGAATGATGCTCGATCAGGTCCGAGCCACGGCGGGCGCCGGTGTCGAAGTAGATCCACCACATCAGCACCGAGCCGGAGAATGCGATCAGGAACGCCGTGAGGTTGGTCGCGGTGAACTCCTGCTCCGCGAACGTGCCGCCGGTCACGACTATCCCTTCGCCGAGCGCGATTATGATGAACAGCGCGCAGCGTTCGGCCAGGTGGTGGCCGGAGATGCTCCAGTCCTCGAGAGTCGAGCGGCCGAGGAACGGCACGCGGAAGAGGGCGAAGGGGCCGGCATATTCGATCGCCAACGCGGCGAGCCACCACCAGAGGCGGTCCCAGCCTTCGGCCAGCAAGGCCCCCGCGATCCAGATCACGGCCGAGGTCATGAACCAGATCGCAATGCGGAGCATGTTGCGGGTGTTGCCGCCCTCCGAACGGTGCATGACATAGACCATGAACAGCGTGCGGCCGACCTGGATGGCGACATAGCTCAATGCGAAGACCAGCCCGCCGTCCTCGAACGCGTGGGGCAGGACGACGGCCATGATCAGGCTCGCCAGCATTACGCAGATCAGCATGATCCGCACCGGCAGCCGGTCGGGTTCGGCCCAGTTGGCGGCCCAGGTGGTGTAGATCCATGCCAGCCAGACGGCGGAGAAAGCGACCGCGGCTTCGGCCAACCCCTGCCAGCTCATCGTTTCGAGGATGAGGTGCGAGATCTGCGTCAGCGCGAAGACGAAGACGAGATCGAAGAAAAGTTCGAGATAGCTGACCGGCGCGTGGCCGCTCTGGTCGCGCAGAAGCGTCCTATGCCTGCTCGACTCCCGAACGCCGTGACCCTCGCTGATAGTAGCCTCCCCTGTTGGCCGCCTCAGGGATAGCTGACCGTCTTCGGCTTTTCAGGCAAGGGGATGAATTCGTGATCGTCGCCTGGCACCAGCGGGAAGCGGCCTGAGGTCCAGTCCTCTTTTGCCTGCTCGATCCGGTCGCGGCTGGAGCTGACGAAGTTCCAGTAGACGTAGCGGTGGGTCTTGAAGGCCTCGCCGCCGAGCAGCATAATTTTGCCGCCGTGAGCCGAGCTGAGCGTCATCGGCTCGCCCGGCTTGAGCACGGTGAGGGCGTAGAGTTCGAGCGGATACCCGTCGATGCTCGCCTCACCGCCGACCAACATGACTGCGCGTTCGTCGGCCTCGGCATCGATCGGAATCGCGCCGGCGGGGCCGAGGTCGATCTCGGCGTAGATCGTGTCGGCATAGCAGGTCGTCTGCGCGCGTTTGCCCCACAGCGAGCCCATGATCACTCGGGCCTTGATGCAGGTGTCCTCGATCAGCGGGAGTTCGCTCACGGCTTCGAACGCCGGGGCGATCTCTTCCTTGCCGTCGGGGAGGGCGAGCCAGGTCTGCATGCCGTACATCGAGGGGCCGGCGTCGCGCTCGCTTTGCGGGCTGCGTTCCGAATGGACGATGCCGCTGCCGGCGGTCATCAGGTTCACCGTGCCGGGGCGGATGGTGGAGTAGCTGCCCAGGCTGTCGCGGTGGTCGATCGCGCCTTCGAACAGCCAGGTCACCGTGGAGAGGTTGATATGCGGATGCGGGCGCACGTCCATGCCTTCGCCGGCCTTGAGCCTGGCCGGGCCGAACTGGTCGACGAACACGAACGGCCCGACCATGCGGCAATTCGGGCTCGGCACCGCGCGGCGGACCTGGAAGCCGCCGAGGTCGTGGGTGACGGGGATGACGGTCTGTAGAATGCTCATTCTGCGTCGAGCTCCGGATAGTGACGGAAAATGCCGTCCTCGTTGAAGGGGATACGGCGGTCGGATGACAGGTAGGCGGCAATGCCGTCGATCTGCGCCACCGCATCGTGCAGGGCGTGGAGGCGAGGGTAGCGGGGCTTCAGCGCGGCCATGCGGCGGGGAAAGGCGTAGCTCAGGCCTTCGACCAGCTGGAACAGCGAGGTGTCGATGGGGCTCCACTTCGCGCCGAGCACGAACGGTCCCTCGTTGACCTCTAGTGCCGCTTCGAAATGGCCGAGGTACTTCGGCATTCGATAGGCGCGGAACGAAGCGGCCGCCGTGAGCGCCTCGGCCTTCTGCTCGTGGTAGTATTTATCGGCGCCGACCGGGTGATGAACGTTGTGCGTTTCGGCGACCAGGTCGGTCACCGTCAGCTGGAGCTGGATTAGCTGAAGGTCGGTTTCGAGGTTGCCGGCTCCAAGGCCGTGCCGGTCGGTCAACCATGCCAGTATATGCGCGACTTGGGCGATCGCGAAGTCGCCGTCGACCAGATAGGGCGGGGCGAACGGACCCAAACCGCCGCGTGCCGCGATGTCCTGCATCAGCGCTTCGGCACCATCCTCGCGCGCCCGGTCCCTGTAAGGGATGCCTGCGCCTTCGAGCGCCAACCGCACAAACTCCCCGCGGCCCTGGATGTTCGGCCAGTACCACAGGTCGTAGCTCATGCCGGTCTAGTCCGCTTCGTTGGGGGCGAAAGCTCGAATGGCGAGCGCATGCACCCGGTTCCCGGGAATGTCGCCCAGCGCGCGGTTGACCAGGCGCTGGCGATCGACGCGGCTCTTGCCCACGAAGGCGGCGCTTTCGATCACCACGGTGAAGTGCGATTCGCCGCTGCCGTCGTCGCCGGCGTGGCCGTGGTGGCGGGCGCTGTCGTTGATGACGTCGAGGCGCGTCGGCAGGAAGGCCTCCTGAAGGAGAATTTCGATCTCGCGTGCGAGAGGTCCGCTCATCGGTTCAATCCGGGGCTTTTCATTCGCGTCCCCTATCACCACTAATGACCGAATGCGCCCCGAGAAATTTCATGGACGATACGAAAACGAAGGCAAGGGCTGCGACGCTCCCGATTGCCAGGAAGCAGGCGAGTTCCGCGCGCCGGGGACGCGCACGCCTGGCTTCGACGGACCGGGAGATTGGCGCTGGTTCTGCCTCCAGCACGTGCGCGAATTCAACGCCGGGTATGATTGGTTCGAGGGCATGTCTGCCGATGAGATCATGGCGGCGCAATCGCCGATAGCCGGCTGGGAGCGGGAGACACGGGCGTTCAAGCCGGGCGCGGGCACGGTGCCGCGTTGGGCCGACTTCGACGATCCGCTCGATGCGATCGGGGCGCGCGCGGCCGATATCCGCAAGCGTGCCGCGGGGCGGCAGGCCATGGCGCGCTTCACCGCGAAAGAGGCCGAGGCGCTTTCGGCCATGGGCCTGGGGCCGGACACCGATCTCCATTCGCTGCGCAAGCGCTACTCCGCGCTCGTGCGCCGCTTTCACCCCGACCGCAACGGAGGGGATCGGAGCCAGGAGGCGCGGTTGCAGCGGGTGGTCGAGGCTTATCAGCTGCTGCGCAAGTCGGCTGCCTTCACCTAAGTACACCTCGTTTCCGTTCGTGGTGAGCCTGTCGAACCACGGCAGCGCTGCGTTGGCGTCCTTCGACAAGCTCAGGACGAACGGGCAGGGGTGGGGTAGCGCTTAGCTACGCGTAGCTGAGCTTCGGGAAGAACGTCTCGCCGCGTCCCTCCGGGATAGTGTCGAGTAAGCCCCAGACGGGATCGGCAAAATCCATCGCGCGGTGGTTCTGGCCCGGTTCGTCGGGGGCGAAGACCAATTCGCTGCCCCAGAAGTGGCTGACCCTGTCGCCATCCTTGCGGAACACGTTGAGCATAGGCTCGTCCCAGTTCTCGCCGTTCTTGAACCCGCGGTGTTCGCGCATGGCGGGGGTGAGGGCGGAAGTGTTGCCGTAGTAGTGATCGCTATAGCTGTTGCCGGCGGTCGAGAGCATCGCGAGATGGTCCCAGCCACGCTCATGAGCCAGGGCTTCAAGCCGGGCGATCGGAGACCGCGACACCACGTAGAACGGCGCTCGCTGCGCCACGTGCTCGGCCGAACCGTCGATCCCGTCGAGCAAATGGGTGCAGCCGGGGCAGGGAGTGTCGCGCTCGGGCCCGAACATGAAGCTGTAGAGCATGATCGAGGGGAACTCCCCGAACAGTTGCGAGAGGCGCACCTTCTCCGGGCGATGGTTCGCGCCGATCCGTTCGAACTCGAAGTCCTCCGGCACTTCGCCACCCGGCGGCAAGCCACGGCGCATCTCGGCCACCGTTTCCGTCTGCCGCCGCAGCGCAATTTCGGCGTCGAGCAGCGCGTTGCGAGCCTCGCGGTAGGCCGAGCTCTCGTTGGGGAACGTCATGCGGGGAAAATTGGCGGTCATCGTCACGCCTCCGTCTTGGTGGCACCTTGCATTTCGACGATCAGCGCCATGTCGATCGCCGAGCCTTCCTGGTACGCCGGCCGCTGGCTACAGCGGTCCCAGTAGGCCTTGAAGCTTGCGCGATCGGGCATCGAGCCGAAGCGCAGACCCCACATGACCTGGCTGCCGACATAGACATCGGCCATCGTGAAGCGGTTGCCGCAGACGTAGTCGTGCGTCGAGAGCCAGCCGTCGAGCGCGTCCATCGTCAGATCGTAGCTGCCGAAGCCGACCATGCGCTGCCTGTCGCCTTCCTCCCAGCCCATGGACTTGGCGGTAACCGATTGCTCGACCGGCCCGGCGGCGAAGAACAGCCAGCGGAAGTAGTCGGCCTTCTCCTCCTGGCGCGGCAAGAGGTCGGGCGCGGACATTTCGGCGAGGTAGTGACACACCGCGGCCGCCTCGCTCACCGCATGGTCGTGACCGTTGTGGTGGTGGATGATCGTGGGCAGCTTGCCCATCGGATTGGCCTTGAGCAGCGCCTGCGGTTTGTTGTCCCAATCGACAAGTACCGGCTCATAGTCCGCATTCGCCTCATGCAGCGCCCAGCGCGCGATCTGTGCCCGGCTCATCGGATTGAAGAAGAACGTATATTCGGCCATCGCAACCTCCAGATCGGCTAGGGACGGATCGGAACATAAGGAGAACAATCCCCGTTTCAACCCCCCTCGCACAATTCTTTGAGCTGATCGGCGCAGGCGCCCCAGCCGGGCTCAAAACCCATGTCGGCGTGGCGCTTGGAATCCTCTTCGGTCCAATGCCTTGCCTTGGCGGTGTAGCGAGTGCCGCTGCCCTCGGGCTCGATCGACCAGATGCCGACCATGAACGGCCCGGCGGGCTCAAGGTCGCCGACGATGGCGTCGGTGAAAGCGAAGCGCTTACCTTCGTCCCAGGCGAGCACCATGCCGTCATGCGGATGCACCTCCCCTTCGGGGCCGTACATCGTGCAGTTCGAGGTCCCGCCGGGGCGTCGATCGAGATTGGCGAACTCGGCGCGCCATGGCCTGGGGCACCACCATTCCTCGATCCGGTTGGACATGACGTCCCACACCTTCTCGGGCGCGGCCTCGATGTAACGGGTGATGCTCAGTTCCTTGGGGTCGCTCATGAATGATCCTCTCGTGAAGTGTCAGTCGCGGTCGGGCGCGCCGAGCGGGAAGAAGGCGCGATAGGGCCGGGCGTCGTCGACGCAGCGCACCACCGGGGGCAAGGCCAGCAGTTCGGCCCGCAGCGCGGCGAGGCGCGGGCAATCCTCGGGTATCCGTTCGACCCAGTCGGCGTAGAACAGCGAGGGTGCCGCGGCGCAAGTGACCAGCGAAACGTGCGGCGGGAGCGTGTTCGTGGTCAGCCAGTCCTCGATCCAGCGATAAGTGTGCAACAGATCCTGCTTACCCTTGTCGAGCAGGGCCTGGTCGGGGTTCTCCGGGTTCGCGAGATAGGCGAACACCACCTGCTGCATGGAGTTCATCACGTAGTTGTCAAACAGCCGGTCAAGCATGCGCGCCATGACCGCATTCCGCGGGTTTTGCGGGATCAGCGGGGCCGGACCGGGATGGTGGATGGCGAGATATTCGATGATCGCAGTCGCCTCGAAGATCACCGTGTCGCGGTCCTTCAGGACCGGAAACTTGCCGTCCGGGTGGGCGCGCCGGACGAATGCCGCATTGCGCGGGTGATCCGGGCTCACCTCCTTGAACTCGAACTCGGTCCCGTTCGCATAGAGCGGGATCAGCGCCTTCCAGGTGTAGGAGGAGAACAGGTGGCCATAGAGTTCGAGCATCACCAGGTCCCCGCCTTCACCTTCTCGCGGCGTTCGAGTTCTCGCTCGCTCACCTCTTGTGTCGCGAACGTTCCTGTCTCGAGTTTGCCGGCGGGTTCATAGGTCAACACCACGTTCCCTTTGGAGCCCACCCGCTGTTCGACAAGTTTGAAAGTGCCAGCCGGCGTGCCTTCCCCGAACAGCCGCTTCCCTTGGCCAACAGCGACTGGGGCCAGCATCAGCACCAGTTTGTCGATCAGCCCACGCTGGAATAGCTGCGGATAGAGCGTCGAGCTTCCCTGGATCACCAGGTCGGGCCCGTCCTGCTGCTTGAGCGCAGCCAGCGCGTCGATATCCGCCAGGCGATGGCTGCCTACCCATTCGAGCGGCGCGTCCGAGCGGGTCAGGACGAACTTCTCAACCTTGGCGAACAGCGCCGCGATCGGGCCATCCATCGGCTGGAACGGCCAGTAGCTGGCGAAGATGTCGTAAGTCCGGCGCCCCAGCAGCAGGTCGAACGGCCCGTCGAACAGGCCATCGATCTGCTCCCCGACCGCCTCGTCGGCCACAGGCTCCAGCCAGCCGCCGTAGGGAAAGTCTCCCTGGTCATCCTCCCCCGGCCCACCCGGGGCCTGGATGACCCCGTCGAGCGAGATGAAGGCGGCGCCGACGATCTTGCGCGGCATGGCGTCAGGCTTCGGCCGGAGCGGCATCGGCCGCCGCCTTGAGGGTGGCGATGTCGATCTTCTTCATCTGCATCATCGCTTCGAAGACCCGCTTGGCCCGGCCCTTATCGGAGTCGGTCGCGGCCTCGGAGAGGAAGCGCGGGGTGATCTGCCACGAGACGCCCCACTTGTCCTTGCACCAGCCGCACATGCTCTCTTGCCCGCCGTTGCCGACGATGGCGTTCCAGTAGCGGTCGGTCTCCTCCTGGTCCTCGGTCAGGACCTGGAATGAGAACGCCTCGCTCTGCTTGAAGTGCGGTCCGCCGTTGAGGCCGAGGCAGGGGATGCCGAGCACGGTGAAATCGACCGTCAGCGGTTCCCCTTCCTTGGCGGAGGGATTGTCGTTGGGCGAGGCATGCACCTTGCCGACTGAGCTGTTGGGAAAGGTCTCGGCGTAGAAGCTCGCGGCCGATGCCGCATCGCTCTCGTACCAAAGACAGACCACTGCTTTGTTGCTGCTCATGATCATGCTCCTTTCGGACCGACGAAGCCAAGGGCCGCGCCGCTGGGATCGGTGGCGGTGAAGGCGAATTCGCCGCCCGGAATTTCCTGCAAGTCCTGGGTCACTGTGCCGCCTGTGGCCTCGACCGCGGCTTTCGCGGCTTCGACTTCCTTGACGCCGAAGATCGGCAGCCAGTGCGGCCTCTCGCCGCCAAGGTCCGGATTGATCGCGCCAATCGCCACGCCGTCGACCTCGACGAACTGATAGTCGCCCAATGGACCCATCGGCATGGCCATTCCCAGCGTCCAGCCGAGCAGGGCAGGGTAGAACTCGCTGGCGGCAGCGGCGTCGGTCGTGTTGAGCTCGTTCCAGCGACAGTGGCCCGGCTTCTGCGGGTCGAACGCGTCGCTCTGGGCATTCGGGTCACCGGGAGGCGGCACCGGATCCATCAGGTAGAACGAGGCACCTTGGGCGTCTGTGACCATCGCCATGCGGCCGACGCCATCCATGGTGGTGGCGGGCATATGGACCGCACCGCCGAGCGCCTGCGTCTTGGCGACCGCGGCATCGACGTCCTTGGTGTGGAAGTAAGGCACCCAGTGCGGCTGCATTCCGCTATCCGACATCCCAGAATTGAGCGACAGGACACCGCCGGCATAGCCGCCGCTGCCGCGCCGGATCTCGCGGTACTCGGAGCCATTGGGCATGGGATGACCCTCGGCCGGGATCTCCCAGCCGAGCACCTCGCGATAGAAAGGCGCGACGCCGCCCGGATCGGGCGTCATCAGCTCGTACCAGATGGGACCGCCTTGCGTGCTTGCCATGGTCGCTCTCCTTCAGGCGTCGACGATCGGCACAAAGCCGCCGAAAATCATCCGCTTGCCGTCGAACGGCTGTTCGAGGCCGTTCATCCGCTCGTCCTGCATCATCTTGCCCCAGCCGGCATCGCGGGTGTCCTTGTCGGGCCACTCGATCCAGCTGAACACCACCGCCTCGTCGTCCTTGCGCTGCACCGCGCGGTGGAAATCGGTGACCTTGCCTTCCATGAGGTCGTCGCCCCAGGCTTCGACCACCCGCGTGGCGCCGCTTTCAAGAAGCACCTCGGTCGTATCCGAGCTGTAGGCGCGATAGGCTTCCTTGTTGTTGGCCGGCACCGGCAGCACGACGCCATCGACATAGCCGGGTTTTCCGCCCGGACCCTCTGCGTGCATCGTCTCGAAGCCCGACCAAACCATGCGCTGGCCGTCGAACGGCATTTCCGGCATTTCTTTGAAGCGCGGATCGCTCATCATCGCCTGGTTGGCGGCGTCGCGAGCGGCCTTGTCGGGATATTCGATCCAGCTGAACAGGACCGTCTCATCGTCCTTCGCGGCCACCGCGCCGTAGAGGTCGTTGACCTTGCCGTGCGGCACGTCGTCGCCCCAGCCTTCGACCATTCGGCCCGCGCCCAGGTCCTTGAAGATCGGCACCGCGCCCTCGGCATGCTCGCGATAGGCATTCTTGTTGGCTGTCGGGACAGCGGCCAGGAAACCTTCGATGTAGCTCACGGTATCTCTCCTTGGATTCGGTTTTGGGGGCAATTCCTGGGGAGGGTCAGCGTCCCCTGACGACGAGCGGATCGAACCCGCCCACGATCATGCGCTTGCCGTCGAAGGGCATGTCCTCTCCGAATTGCTTCATGCGTTCGTCGGTCATCATCTTGTCGTGGCTGGCGTCGGCAGTGGCCTTGTCCGGCCAGACCATCCACGAGAAGACCACCTTCTCGCCGTCCTGAATGTCCACGGCGCGGCGAAAGTCGGTCCACTTGCCGTCCTTGACGTCGACTTCCCACGCTTCGACCTGTTCTTGCGCGCCATAGTCTTTGGCGATGTCCCAGAACCGTTCGGCAACGTCCTGGTATTCAGCCTTCTTGTCGCCGGGAACGGGGATGAGGAATCCATTAATGTACATGGCAAGCTCTCCTCTTGGGTTCAGGCGGCTTCTTGGGCGTAGTCCGCTATCTGTGCTTCGAGAGCGCGCTTGTAGGCGGGACGTTCCTCCCCGCGGGCCTTGTAGGCGACGAGGGCAGGGTATTCTGCGACGATTTCCGTATGCCGCAGGTTGTTGAGCACCGTGATCATGGTGATGTCGGCAATCGAGAACTGGCCCGCGAGCCAGTCCTTGCCGTCCAGAGCATCGGTCAGGCGCGAGAGCCGCTTGCGGCAGATCGTGAGCGCAGCTTCGCGCGCCTCGGGCATCCAGGCCTTGTCCTGATGAAACAGGTCATAGATCGTGATCGGGACTAGGAATGGCTCAATGCTGTTGAGCGCGGCGAACAGCCAGGAAAGGGCGGTCCAGCGAGGCTGTCCGTCCTTCGGCAGCAGGCGCTCATCCTGCTCGCCCAGGTAGAGCAGGATGGCCCCGGTCTCGAAAATATCGATATCACCTTCCCGAAAGGCCGGGACTTGGTCGAAGGGCTGGCGGGCGAGGTATTCCTCGGGCCGGGGATTGCGGGCGTTGAACAACTCGGTGTCGTAGGGCTCATCGATTTCCTCGAGCGCCCAGCGAACGCGCAGGTCACGCACGAGCCCGTGGGCGAAGGCGGGAACCCACTCGAAGGCGGTCACGAGGGGGCGGGGGGCTGATGTGGTCATCGTTCACTCCTCTCGAAGGCGGAAGGGCAGGATGGCTCGAAGCGCTGGGCTGCGCAGCCAGAGGCCGCCCCAGACCATGAGTGCGAGGTAGACCCCGAACAGCGTGTGAGTGAGCGGCGGGCTGCCGATGCGCATGTGGGTGGCGATCGCGCCGCCGAGGTAGGCGGTGATCAGGATCGCCCCGAGGACCGCGGTGCGCGGCCAGATGTAGAGCAGGGTCGGGACGAACAGCAGCAGGCCGAGGGTCCGCATCGTTCCCGGGTCGAGCGACCAGCCGATGTCCGGGCTGTTCGCCGCCATCATCTCCGGCACGGCCAGCTTCGATCCTGAGTCGAGCAGCAGGAAGGCTATGGCTAGGCCGCTTAGGACCCTTCCTGCCCAGACCTGGGGGGATGCCGTTGGTTTGGATTGGGCCAGGCTTGCCATTGTCGTTCTCCTCTCCCCGTCAGGCTCTCAGGCCCCTGCGTGCTCCGGAACTTCGGCCATGTTCATGTAGGCGTTTTCCCAGATGTGGCCGTCGGGATCTTCAAAGCTGCGGCCGTACATGAAGCCCAGGTCCTGCTTCGGAGTGGGGTCGGCCTTGCCGCCGGCTGCGACGGCCTTGGCGACGATGTCCTCCACATCCTCCTTGCTGTCCTGGCTCAACGCCAGCAGCACTTGCGCGGACTGATGCGCGTCGGGGATTTGCTTGTCGGTGAAGGTCTTCCAGAAATCGTGCCGTAGCAGCATGGCGACGATCGTGTCCGACCACATCATGGCGGCCGCCTGATCGTTCGTGAATTGCGGGTTGTTGGTGAAGCCGACCGCCTCGTAAAAGCGCATCGAGGCGGGAAGGTCCGTCACCGGAAGGTTCACGAAAATCATCTTGGTCATGGCGCGATCCTTTTGAGAGGCAGGGTTCAGTTCGAATAGTCGAGCTTCGGGTACCAGGCTTTGCCGCGCCCTTCGGGCGTCCAATCGAGCAGGTTCCAAAGCGGGGTGGGGTCAGGGGCAAGGTGGGGGTCGAACCCGGGATCAGCCGTTTCGGTGTTGCCCTCTGCCGCCCAGAACAATCGCACTTCCGGGCCCTTGCGAGTCCAGACCAGCACACCGGCACCCTCGTTGCCATCTACTACCCAATGGGTATCGCGCACGAAATCGTCGTCGATCGCCTGATAGAACTTGAGATTGCTCCAACCCCGCTCGCGGGCAAAAGCCAACTGGCGGGCAACCGGTGAGCGACCGATGATGGCGAGTGCCAGACGCTGCTCGATATCGGGCGCGGGAATGTCCAGCGAGCCGACGAACGAGGTGCACATCGGGCATGGCCGCGCCCGCTCAGGTCCGTACATCCAGAGGTATGTGAACAGGGTGTCATGCGCGCCGAACAGCTCGGCCAGGCCGATCTCGCTGCCTTGCTCATCAAGGAAGCGATAGTCTTTCGCCAGCGGGCCAGGTGGGAGGGCACGGCGCTGCTCGGCCACTCTCTGAATCTGGCGGCGAAGGGCGATTTCCTCGCTCAGCAGGGCGGTGCGGGCTTGTCGATAGTCCGCACTTTCGCCTTGCCAGCGGGTGGTGCTCGCATTCGCCAGCTCATCCGCTGGTTTCAGCATATCCCGGGGCGGCAGTATTGCGGTGTCGCTCATTATGCAGCTCCTGTCCCGCTTCGTTGGTGCCGCGAATCGGCACTTGTGATTCGTGACCCATTGAGTTACTAAAAGCAACTATGAAGTTACAAAAAGAAACCGAGTCGCATGGTAAGTGGTATCAAGACGCCTGCGGCACGGCATTTGCGATGGAACTGGTCGGTGAGCGGTGGTCGATCCTGATCGTCAGGGAGCTTATGCTCGGGGGGAGACGGTTTTCCGACTTGCGCGCCAGCCTGCCCGGAATTTCCGCCAAAGTGCTCACCGAACGACTGACTGGGCTGGAGGAGGCCGGCGTGCTGATGCGCCGCAAGCTGCCCCCGCCGGCTGCGACGCAAGTCTATGAACTGACCGAGTGGGGTTACCTTGCCGAACCGGCGATCCAGGAATTGGGGCGCTGGGCGGCGCGCTCGCGCGAGCACAATCCGCAACTGCCGCTTTCGCCGGTCAGCCTGATGCTGTCGATGCGCACGATGCTCGTGCCAGAGGCGACTGCCGGGGTTGAAGCCAAAGTTGGCTTCGACATCGCAGGGGAGACGTTTCTCGCGCACCTCCGCGATGGGCAATTGCCCGTTCGCCGCGGTGAAATGGATGGGGCCGACGCCGTGATCCGTGCGTCAGCGCCGCTGCCGGTCCTGCGCGTGATCTACGGCAACCAGACGCTCGAGGCGATCGAGGCGGAAGGCGGCCTCAGGGTCGAAGGCGACCGCGAAGCTGCCCGCCGGTTCTGTTCGGTATTCAGTCTGCCGGATAAGGTCGATTAACCGCCCATAGCGGCCGCGAAGATGGCCTTCTCGATCTCGACGGCAGCTTTCCAGCCTTCGCGCTGCTGCACTCTGCCGAACCAGGCCGAGAGTTGCGGATAGGCCGAGGCGTCGAGCTCCCAACCAGTGTAGCCCAAGGTGCGGATCACCGAAGCTACGGCAATGTCGCCGACGGAAAACGCGCCATCGAGCCATTCGCCGGAAACAGCGTCTTCAAGATAGGCGAGCGGCTTCGTGAGCGCTTCTTCCGCCGCCAGGGCCGCAGCCTCATCACCCTCGGTGCCGAAGAGCTTCGGGCGCAAGAAACGGTTGAGCACGATGGGAGAGCCGGCCGGCGTCAGCACGGTGTCGGCCACTTCTTCGAACCAAACCGCCCGCGCACGCGCCTCTGGTGCGGCGGGAAGCAGGGCCGGTTCAGGATATTTCGCTTCGAGATAAGTCACGATCGCGGTCGAGTCGGCGATCGTGAAGTCGCCATCGCGAAAAGCGGGAATCTTGTGGAAAGGACTTGCCGCGGCGAACTCCTCGTCGGGCTGCATCGGATTGCTCGGCACCAGTTCGGCGTCGAGGCCCTTTTCCTTAACGGCAACAACCACCTTGCGTACGAACGGTGACAGCGGAAAACCGTAGATCTTCATGGATTACCCTCCTTCAGGTCGTCGCCAGAGTGGGCTTTGCGTGTTGCAGGCGCAACTCCGTACGTCTACGCATCCGCCGCGATGAACGAGATGACGACCAGCCACGCCAATTCCGGAACCGCCATGGCCGCGCCAGACCTTGAGGTCGACGTGCGCGAGACCTTCGGCATCGATATCGACATGAAGGTCCCGGCCTTCTCCAAGGCCGACGAGCGCGTGCCCGATATCGACACGAGCTACGTGTTCGATCCGGACACCACGGTCGCCATCCTGGCAGGCTTCGCCTTCAACCGCCGCGTGATGGTCCAGGGCTATCACGGCACGGGCAAGTCGACGCACATCGAGCAGGTGGCGGCGCGCCTCAACTGGCCGTGCATCCGCATCAACCTCGACGCGCATATCAGCCGTATCGACCTGATCGGCCGTGACGCGATTGTGCTGCGCGACGGGCTCCAGGTGACCGAGTTCCGCGAAGGCCTGTTGCCCTGGGCGCTGCAGCACCCGGTGGCGCTGGTGTTCGACGAATACGACGCCGGCCGTCCGGACGTGATGTTCGTGATCCAGCGCGTGCTCGAAACCGAGGGCAAGCTGACCCTGCTCGACCAGAACCGCGTGATCCGTCCGAACCCCTATTTTCGCCTGTTCTCGACCGCCAACACGGTCGGCCTCGGCGACACCAGCGGGCTCTACCACGGCACCCAGGCGATCAACCAAGGTCAGATGGACCGCTGGAACGTGGTCGTGGGCCTCAACTACCTGCCGGCGGAAACCGAGCGGGAGATCGTCTCGGCCAAAACGTCGCTCGATCCCAAGCTGGTCGCCGACATGATCCGCGTCGCGGACCTGACGCGCCAGGGCTTCATCGGGGGCGATATCTCCACCGTGATGAGCCCGCGTACCGTCATCACCTGGGCGCAGAACACCGAGATATTCAAGGACCCGGGCTTCGCCTTCCGCCTTACGTTCCTCAACAAGTGCGACGAGGCCGAACGGATGCTGGTGGCCGAGTATTACCAGCGCGTTTTCGGCGTAGATTTACCCGAAAGCGTCGTCGGCAAGGCGTGAACCCCCTCGTCAATCCTGTGTTAATCCTGTAACACAGTAGGCGATGGACATGCTGTCGCGTGGATCGGTCAAGAAAGGTCGGGCGGGATTCTGGCCGTGGTCGCGCCGGAGCGAATCCGCGCGCGCGGATTCCGAGTACATCTCGTACGGTCCCGATTACGATGAGCCTGAGGCCGTCGAGGCGCGCGCATGGCTCGACGAACAGCTCGCGCCCAAGCCGAAGCCACGGACCCGTTGGTGGTGGATCAAGCGCGGCATGCTCGGCTGTCTTGCGGTGTTCCTGCTGCTGCTCGCCTGGCTCGCGATTACCGCGCCGCTCTCAAAGTCGCTCCAGCCGATTGCCCCGCCGCAGCTGACTTTGCTCGCGGCCGACGGCACGCCGATCGCCCGCAATGGCGCCATCGTCGACCAGCCGGTCAAGGTGAGCGAGTTGCCGCCCCACGTGGCCCAGGCGTTCATCGCCATCGAGGACCGCCGGTTCTACAGCCACTGGGGTGTCGACCCGCGAGGCGTTGCCCGCGCGCTGTGGTCGAACATCACGACCGGACGTACCCAGGGCGGCAGCACGATTACGCAACAGCTCGCCAAGTTCACCTTTCTCACCCCCGAACAGAACCTGACCCGCAAGGCGCGCGAGGCTCTGATCGCGTTCTGGCTCGAGGCATGGCTGTCGAAGGACGAGATCCTCGAACGCTACCTTTCGAACGCCTACTTCGGCGACAACGTCTACGGCCTGCGCGCCGCCTCGATGCACTACTTCTACCGCAAGCCAGAGAACCTGAAGCCCGAGCAGGCCGCCATGCTGGCCGGGCTGCTGCAGGCGCCCTCGCGCCTTGCGCCGACCGACAACCCGAAGCTCGCCGAAAAGCGCATGCGGATGGTGCTGCAGGCGATGGTCGAGTCGGGCTACCTCACCAAGGCCCAGGCCAACGCGCTGCCGACGCCGCGGGTGGACGTGCGGACCAAGAACGACCTGCCGACCGGGACCTACTTCGCCGACTGGGCTTTGCCCGAGGCGCGCCTCAACTCAGGTGTGAGCTACTCCAGCCAGACGGTCAGGACGACGCTCGACTCCCGCTTGCAGGCGGCGGCTCGCAGGGCCATCGAACGCGCACCGCTCGGCGGCGCCCAGGTTGCGCTCGTAGCTATGCGCACCAATGGCGAGGTCGTCGCGATGATCGGCGGGACCGACTATGCCGAGTCTTCGTTCAACCGCGCGACGCAGGCACGGCGCCAGCCTGGCTCGACCTTCAAGACTTTCGTCTATCTCGCCGCGCTGGAAGAGGGCTGGGAGCCGGACGACAAGATCTCCAACCAACCGATCGAGCAAGGCTCCTACCGCCCGCGCAATGCCGGCGGGCGCTATTCGGAAACTATCACGCTAGCCGACGCTTTCGCGCAATCGAGCAATGTCGCGGCCGTCCGGCTGTGGGGCGAAGTCGGCGACAAGGCGGTGATCGACGCGGCTCGCGATCTTGGCGTGACGTCTCCGCTGGCGAGCGGCGATCCGAGCCTGGCGCTCGGCACGTCGACGATGACGCTGATGGAGCTGACGGCCGCTTACGCCGGGATTGCAGCTAACGACTATCCGGTGAAGCCGACCGCGCTCAAGGGCGAGGAGCCGGGTTGGTTCGAGAGCTGGTTCGACGGCCACTCCAGCCTGTCGGAACGCGAGCACGAGGACATGGAGGCAATGCTGCGCCAGGCCGTCAACCGCGGCACCGGACGGGCGGCGATGCTCAACGGGCCAAACTTCGGCAAGACCGGTACCAGCCAGGACAACCGCGATGCGCTGTTCGTTGGTTATGCTGGCGATCTCGTGGTTGGGGTGTGGGTCGGCAATGACGACAATACCCCGCTCAATGGCGTCTACGGTGGTGGCCTGCCTGCGCAGATCTGGAAGGACTTCATGCAGCAGGCGCTTGGCGAGCGCGCAGCTCCGCAACGCCCGCGTCCGACGCCGACGCCCGATCCGAGTGGTCCGGTCCAGCAGCTCGACTTGCCCGACCTCGGCACGATTCCGCTCGGCGATGGCAGTGCCGCGATCGGGGTGCAGAACGGCGGTGCGGTGATATCGGGCGATATTCAGGGCGTGCCGGTCGATGTGCGGATCGACGAGCAGGGCGTCCGGATCAACTCCGACCCACGCAATCGCGAACGGCCCGTGGCTCAGGCAACACCGACAGCGGCGCCTTAATCCTCCCCGAGCTTGCTCGGGGAGGGGGACCGCCCGAAGGGTGGTGGAGGGGGTCTCGCGTTTGGCCGCCTACCCCTCCGTCACGCGCCTGCGGCGCGCGCCACCTCCCCGAGACAAGCTCGGGGAGGATCAGTTGTCCGGATACTTCGCCGCTACGAAGTAAAGCCCTTCGGCCGGAGCATTCAGCCCCAGTGCCGCGCGGTCGCGGGCTGCGAGGGCATCGGCCACCTGTTCCGCGCTCCATTGCCCAAGACCGACAAGCCCGAGCGTGCCCACCATCGAGCGGACCTGGTGGTGCAGGAAGCTGCGCGCTTCCGCCTCGATCGTCACGAGATCGCCGTCCCGTCGCACATCAAGGCGGTCGAGGGTCTTCACCGGATCCTTCGCCTGGCAATGGACCGAGCGGAAGGTGGTGAAGTCGTGATGCCCCACCAGCACTTGCGCGGCACGATGCATAGCCTCGGCGTCGAGCGGGCGAGTGACGAGCCAGGCGCGCCCCTTGTCGAGCGTCAACGGCGCGCGGCGGTTGTGAATACGGTAGAGGTAGCTGCGGCCCAGGCACGAGAAGCGAGCGTGCCAATCGCCCGCCTTCGGCTCACAGGCCAGCACTGCGATAGGGTGGGGGCGCAACCGAGCGTTGAGCGCTTCCATCAAGCGGAACGGGGCGATGTCTTTCTCGATATCGACGTGGCTCACCATGCCGAGCGCATGGACGCCGCTGTCGGTGCGGCCGGCGCTGTGCATGGTCACCGTCTCGCCAGTCACCTCGCGCACGGCACGTTCGACCTCCTCCTGCACGGAAGGGCCATGGTCTTGCCGCTGCAGGCCCATGAACGGGCCGCCGTCGAATTCGAGGGTGAGAGCGAAGCGAGTCAATGCAACACGGTCCCAACCGGAACCTGCTTCCCGCGTAGGAAATCGGCCGCGTTCATCGCCGGCTTGCCTGCTCGCTGGATCGTCAGTGGACGCAGCGCCGCGTCACCACAGGCCACTGTGAATTCCTCGTCGAGCACAGTCCCGGGAGCGCCGTTCACGCCGATCACCCGGGCTCGCAGCAGCTTGATGCGTTCACCATCGAATTCGAGCCAAGAACCAGGGAAAGGCGCGAAAGCACGCACCTCGCGCTCAAGCAGCTCGGCGGACTTGCGCCAGTCGATACGGGTTTCGGACTTGGCGATCTTGGCGGCGTAGGTGGCGCCAAACTCCGGCTGCGGCTCGGCCTTGAGTTGGTCGAGCTGGGCCAGGGTATCGACCATCAGCCGTCCGCCGATCTCGGCCAGTTCCTCGAACAGTTCGCCGCTGGTCTTGTCCTCCACTGGCACTCGGGCCGTCGAGAGCATCGGCCCCGTGTCGAGCCCTTGCTCCATCTGCATGATGGTGACGCCGGTCACGTGATCTCCGGCGAGGATCGAGCGCTGGATCGGCGCGGCCCCGCGCCAGCGCGGCAGCAACGAGCCATGGACGTTGAGACACCCCCGCGCCGGACCTTGCAGAATCGGCTGCGGTAGAATGAGCCCATAGGCGACGACGATCGCGACCTCGGCCTCCAGCGCCAGGAAGTCCGCTTGCGCCTCCATGTCACGCAAGGTCACCGGATGGCGCACCTCGATGCCGAGCGCTTCGGCCGCCTGCTGAACCGGCGAGGGCTGCAGCTGCTTGCCGCGGCCTGCGGGGCGGGGCGGCTGGGTGTAGGCGGCCACGATCTCATGCCCGGCTTCGTGCAGGACATTGAGGGTCGGCACCGAAAAGGCAGGGGTGCCCATGAAGACTATGCGCATAACTTCCCCGCTCTTCCTGAGCCTGTGGAAGGCGTCCCTTCCTCTTCTCGCGGGTTGGCCCTATCTCCCGCTCCATGGCATCGCAAGAGATCGAGGCGCTCGCGGGGGCATTGGCGCGTCTTCCAGGGCTCGGCCCGCGTTCGGCACGGCGGGCGGTGCTGTGGCTGGTCAAGCGCCGCGAGACCGCGCTGGTGCAGCTGCTCGATGCGCTCGACAACGTGCGCGGCGCACTGGTCGAATGCCGGACTTGCGGCAATGTCGACACCCAGGATCCCTGCGGCATCTGCGCCGATCCGCGCCGCGATGCGCGACAGCTGTGCGTGGTGGAGGATGTCGCGGACTTGTGGGCGCTCGACCGGGCGCGGCTGTTCACCGGCCACTACCACGTGCTCGGCGGACGGCTTTCTGCGCTCGACGGCGTGCGGCCGGAAGACTTGTCGATCGGCAAGCTGATCGAACGCGTCGCAGCGGGCGGGATCGACGAAGTCGTGCTCGCCATGAACGCCACGCTCGAAGGCCAGACCACCGCCCACTACATCGCCGAGCGGCTTGAGGGTTATCCGGTGCGCATCACCCAGCTCGCTCACGGCCTGCCGGTCGGTGGCGAACTCGACTATCTCGACGAAGGCACGTTGGCCCAGGCGCTGCGGGCGCGGAGGCCGGTGGGATGAAACGCAGCTGGATCGTCGGGGGCTGGCTCATCGCCATGGTCGCCTCGGCGCTTCCCTCGCTGTGGATGTCCCTCGACCTGGCCGATCGCAACCCGCTGCAGATCTACGTCGATCCCGAGACCGGCCGCCCCACGGCGCAGCTCTACTGGCAGTTTTTCAGGTGGTGGCTGCCGATCGCGATCCCAGTGAGCCTGCTTGCCGCCGCCTGCATGTTCCTCAATCGCCCGGCCGACCGGCCCTAGCGTTCGTTCACTTGTCGTTCGGGGCGAAAATGCTTATTTGCGCGCCATGGCTATCCGCGAAATCCTCGAAGTGCCGGACTCCCGGCTGAAAATCGTGTCGACTCCCGTCGAAAAGTTTGACGATGAGCTCAAGGTGCTCGTCGAAGACATGTTCGAAACCATGTACGACGCCAGCGGCATCGGCCTGGCGGCGATCCAGGTCGGCGTGCCCCTGCGCGTGCTGGTGATCGACCTCCAGCCCGAGGATCCGGACGCAGAGCCCGAGGAATGCACCGCGCACGGTGGCCACCACCACACCCATCAGCCGGTCAAGAACGAGCCGCGGATATTCATCAACCCGGAGATCCTCGATCCGGCGGACGAGCTGAACGTCTACCAGGAAGGCTGCCTCTCGGTCCCCGAGATCTACGCCGACGTGGAACGTCCCAAGACCTGCCGCGTCCGCTGGCAGGACCTTGAGGGCAAGGTGCACGAGGAAGAGATGGACGGCCTGATGGCCACCTGCATCCAGCACGAGATGGACCACCTCGAAGGCATCCTGTTCATCGACCACCTCAGCCGCCTCAAGCGCAACATGGCGCTCAAGAAGCTCGAGAAGCTGCGCAAGGCAGCCTGACCCTCGCCGGAGGCTCAGGCCTCCGCGTGGACTTCCTGGTTGAGCATGATCAACGCGTCGCGGCAGTCGACCGAGCACTCGCCGCACATCGCCGCACAGCGGTGACAATGGGCGTGCTCGTGCATCTCGCACTCCGCGCGGCAGATGTCGCAAGCTTCGATGCACGCGGCCAGCATGGTGCGGATCAGTTGCCGGTTATGATCCGTCCGGCGGCTGGCCACACGGTAAGTCGCGGTGCACACGTCTGAGCAGTCCATGCACAGGCGAATGCAGCGGCGCATGTCCATGTCCTCGGCCGAACAGGCATCGGCGCAGGAATTGCAAATCGCCGCGCAATGCATTGCGTGCCTGACGGCCATACCCAGCGACGGGTTGTCTTCGCCACCGACCTCGGGGTGCTCGGAGATCATCTTCTCGATCGACATCGTAAGCTCCTCTTCCATGGAAGGAGCGAATGACCGCGCGGGGCGTTCCGGAATTCACCTGTGAAAAGGGCCGCCCCATCGGAGCGGCCCTTGGAGATTGGGCAGTGTTTTCGCTTGTGGCGTTACTTGGCGCCGCCAGCGTCAGCTGCGCCTGTCGTAGTGGCGATACCGGCCGCCTGGGCGCCGATTCCCTCGGCAACGTCGGCCCGTACCTCATCGTTGTGAGCCAGGACCGTACCCGAGATCGCGCCCTCCTTGTCGAGCAGCACCGATTCCTCGGCGGTGCCGAGCTTGGCGAGGCGGACGTGGAGCGGTTCAGGGTAGAGGTAGTTGGTCGAGCCATTGGCGGCATCCACCGCACCGCCAATGATACCGCCAAGCAGGATGTTACCCGCCATGGCGCCGCCGAGCCGGCTCTGCACCAGCACGTAGGCGGGCTTGTAGCCTTCCTTGGTGATGTCGACCCGCAAGTCGTTGCGCCGCTTGAGATTGAGCTTGCACGGAGACACGCAAGTCGTGCCGTCGTTAAGGGTGATGGCGGCACCATCGGGATCGGTCCGCACGGTATAGTCCTGGCTGGTACCGTTGATGACCGTCGCGCAACCGGACAACGCAATAGAAAGGCCCGCGAGGGCCACAGTGTGGCGCAGTTTCATGTATTTCCCCCCAAGAAGTCGCAACGAACGGCGACGCGGAGGTACATGACTCAGAATGTGACCGTTACCAAGGGTGAATTTTGAAGGTTCTGCGGAAAAAGAAAGGGCCGCTCCACTGGGAGCGGCCCTTCGATTTCATACCGAGTGAATCGGTCCTTAGAACAGACCTTCGATCACGCCGTTCTCGAGCCGGATCTTCTCGGCGCTCGGGACCTTCGGCAGGCCGGGCATGGTCATGATGTCGCCGCAGATGGCGACGATGAAGCCAGCGCCAGCCGCCAGACGCACTTCGCGGACCGGCACCGTGTGGTGGCTCGGCGCGCCGAGCTTGGTCGGGTCGGTGGTGAAGCTGTACTGGGTCTTGGCCATGCAGATCGGCAGGTGGCCGAAACCGTCCTTCTCCCACTGGTGCAGCTGGTTGCGGACCGAGGAGTCGGCAATCGCTTCGTCCGCGCGGTAGATGCGGGTGGCGATCGTGTTGATCTTCTCGAAAAGCGGCATGTCAGACGGGTAGAGCGGGGCGAACTGCGACTGGCCGCTCTCGGCGATCTCGACCACGCGCTTTGCCAGTTCCTCGGTGCCGGCGCTGCCGTTGGCCCAGTGCGTGCAGACGAAGGCTTCGCTGCCAACAGCGGCGACCGCGTCCCTGATCGCCTGCACTTCGGCGTCGGTGTCGGTCACGAAGTTATTGATCGCCACGACTGCCGGCACACCGAACTGCTTCACGTTCTCGATGTGGCGGAGCAGGTTCACGACGCCCTTCTTCACCGCTTCGACGTCTTCCTTGCCGAGGTCGGCCTTGGCGACGCCGCCGTTCATCTTGAGCGCGCGCACGGTGGCGACGATCACGGCTGCCGACGGCTTGAGGTCCGCCTTGCGGCACTTGATGTCGAAGAACTTTTCGGCACCGAGGTCAGCGCCGAAACCGGCTTCGGTCACGACATAGTCGGCCAGCTTGAGCGCGGTCTTGGTCGCGGTCACCGAGTTGCAGCCGTGGGCGATGTTGGCGAACGGGCCGCCATGGATGAACGCCGGGTTGTTCTCCAGCGTCTGCACCAGGTTCGGCTGGATCGCGCTCTTGAGCAGCACGGTCATCGCGCCATGGGCGTTGATGTCGCGGGCGCGCACAGCGGTCTTGTCGCGGCGGTAGCCGATGATGATGTTGCCGATCGATTCCTCAAGGTCTTCGATCGAGGTGGCGAGGCACAGGATCGCCATGATTTCCGAAGCGACGGTGATGTCGAAGCCGGTCTCACGCGGGTAGCCGTTCGAAACGCCGCCCAGCGAGTTGACGATCTGGCGCAGCGCGCGGTCGTTCATGTCGAGCACGCGGCGCCAGGTGATGCGGCGGGTGTCGAGTTCGAGCGCGTTGCCCCAGTAAATGTGGTTGTCGATCATCGCGCTCAGCAGGTTGTGCGCGCTGGTGATCGCGTGGAAGTCGCCGGTGAAGTGGAGGTTGATGTCCTCCATCGGCACGACCTGGGCATAGCCGCCGCCGGCCGCGCCGCCCTTGACGCCGAAGCACGGGCCGAGGCTCGGTTCGCGCAGGCAGACGATGGAGTTCTTGCCGATGCGGTTGAGGCCGTCGTTGAGGCCGACCGAGGTGGTGGTCTTGCCTTCGCCCGCCGGAGTCGGGTTGATCGCGGTGACGAGGATCAGCTTGCCGTCTTGCTTGCTGGCCTGCTGGTTGATCCAGTCCATGGAGATCTTGGCCTTGAACCGGCCATAGGGTTCCAGCGATTCGTCAGGGATGCCCAGGCGGGCGCCGATTTCAGTAATCGGCTTCATCTTGGCTGCGCGGGCGATCTCGATATCGGTGGCCATCAGGCGTCCTCTTCCGGTTGCTGGCCCGCTATGAACCGCGGGCGTTAATTGGTCGCGATTTTTCGCAATCACGAAATTTTCGCAATCACGAATTTGTATGTGGCCCATACAATCTTACAGGCGCGATGCTCAAGGGCGAATCTTGCGGGTGGGCGTGTTCATCGGGGGATCGAGCGCGGCACAGCCTTGCAATGTTGGATTTTCCCGAATAAGTTCTCTTTTCGTTCCAAATTTCCGGAGGTTTGGTGGAACCGTTTCTCGTCATCGTGATCGTGCTTGTCGCCCTGGTGGCCGGTGCCGCACTCGGCTGGTTCGCCGGATCGCGCCCTGTCGCTGACTGGAAGGCGCGCCATGCGGAGGTCGATGCAGCGGCGAAGGAGCGCGAAGGGCAGTTCAAGCAGGCCGTGACGGAACTCGGCCAGACGCGGATCGAGAATGCGACGCTCAAGGCCAATGCCGAGAACTTCGACAAACAGATCGCGCAGCTCAACGAAGCACGCGCCGAGCTGCTGACCCAGTTCAAGGCGGCGGGCAGCGAAGTCCTGTCGAAGGCGCAGGAGGATTTCCTCAAGCGCGCCGAAGAGCGGTTCGGCAACTCGGAGAAAGCCAACAAGGAGGCGGTCTCCGCTCTGCTCGAACCGGTCAACCAGCGGCTCAAGAGCTACGAGGAGCAAGTTCGCGCCCTCGAAAGCCAGCGGGTCGACGCGTTCGGCCAACTGACCGGGTTGATCCAGTCGATGCGCGAAGGGCAGGAAGCTGTACGCAGCGCCGCGCAACAGCTCGGCAACAGCTTGCGCAACGCGCCGAAAGCGCGCGGGCGCTGGGGCGAACAGCAACTCAAGAACGTCCTCGAACAGTGCGGCCTGGCCGAACATACCGACTTCGTCACCGAGCATTCGGTGGACACCGACGAAGGACGGCTGCGTCCTGACGCGATCGTGCGCATTCCCGGCAACAAGCTGCTGGTGATCGACGCCAAGGTCTCCCTCAACGCCTACCAGGAAGCTTTCGAGGCGGCCGACGATGCCGAGCGCATTCGTCACCTCGATCTACACGCGGCCTCGATGCGCAACCACATCCAGACGCTGGGCGCCAAGAGCTACCAGAGCCAGTTCGAAGAAGCGCCCGACTACGTGCTGATGTTCGTGCCGGGCGAACACTTCATAGCCGCCGCGCTCGAGCATGATCCGCGCTTGTGGGACTTCGCTTTCGAGCGGCGCGTGTTGCTGGCGAGCCCGACCAACCTCGTCGCTATCTGCCGCACGGTCGCGCAAGTCTGGCGCCAGGACGGACTGGCACGCGAAGCCCGCGAGATCGGCCGCATGGGCGGTGAGCTTTATGACCGGCTGGCGAAGGTCACCGAAGACTTGACTAAGGTTGGGACGCACCTCGGTCGCGCCGTGGGCAGCTACAACGATTTTTCCCGCAGTTTTCAAAGTCGCGTGGTGGTCTCGGCCAAGCGCCTGCGGGACAAGCACATTGAGATTGGAAAGCGCGAAATCGAGGACGTGCAGCAGATTGAGATCGCGCCGGTTTACAGTCCGACCGACGATGCCCCAACGCCCCGCTTGGTCGATATCTCGGACGATGAAGACGAGGCCCGCCT
Source organism: Altererythrobacter sp. Root672 (assembly GCF_001427865.1). Taxonomy (NCBI): domain Bacteria; kingdom Pseudomonadati; phylum Pseudomonadota; class Alphaproteobacteria; order Sphingomonadales; family Erythrobacteraceae; genus Altererythrobacter; species Altererythrobacter sp. Root672. Next base: position 1,541,760 of record NZ_LMHH01000001.1, on the reverse strand, counting down.
CGCTTGACGGCCCGGCTCCTCTCGATCGTGCTGGCGCTGGTTTGCGCAGGCTGTTCGGAGGAGAATGCGCGGGCGGACGAGGTCAAGGACGCCACATCCTCGTCACCAACGCATCTCGCCAAGGGCAAGTGGGCGCCGCGAGACACTTGCACCGAAGTCGAGGGTGCAGACCTTTTCCGAGCGAACCTCGCCACCGCGGTGAAGGCGCGGGACGCAGATGCTCTCGTCGCGCTCGCGGCAGACGATGTCGAGCTCGACTTCAACGGTGGTGAAGGGCCCGATGAACTCCGCTCACGGCTCGACGCAGAAGCCGGCCTGTGGGACGAGTTGGACAAGCTCATGACGCTCGGTTGTTCGGCGAACGCGAACGGCAACCTGGCCATCCCGTGGCTTTTCGATCAGGACCTCGGCGACGTCGATCCCTTCAGCACTCTGCTGGTGACGGCGGAGGATGAGCCGGTTCGGGCAGGTCCAAGCGCCTCGGCGCAGCAGATCGGCACCGTTTCGTGGGATCTGGTGGAGACCGCTTTGTTTGACTGGGAAGCGCCATTCCAACCGGTCACTCTGGCTGATGGCCGCGAAGGCTACATCGCCACCGGAAAGCTTCGCTCCGTCATCGACTTTCGCCTCATCGCCGCGCGCCAAGACGGTCGATGGAAGATCACGGCGCTTGTCGCTGGGGACTAACGGCTTGGCTTAGTTCGGCGAACTATCCAACCGAGCGAGCACCTCATACGCCAGGACCGCGCCAGCCACTGCCGCGTTTAGGCTATCCGCCCTCCCGCGCATCGGCATGGTCACCCGCAGGTCGCAGGCCATCTCATACTCTTCCGGAAGCCCGCGCGATTCATTGCCCACCAGGATGAAGCACGGCGCCGCATAAGGTGCCTCGCGATAGGGAAGGGCATCGCGCAAGCTCGCCGCGACCAGTTGTCCCGGACCAGAGCGCAGCCAAGGCAGGAACTCATCCCAACGGGCCAAGGCCACCTGCTGCGTAAAAATCGCCCCCATGCTCGCGCGCACCGCTTCGACCGAGAACGGGTCGGCGCTGTCGTCGAGCAGGATCAGCCCACCGGCCCCGACAGCATCGCCGGTGCGCAGCATGGTGCCAAGATTGCCGGGATCGCGCAGTGATTGGGCCACGAGCCAGATCGGCGACTGCCCGCGATCGAGCGCAGCCAGGGAAGTGTCGAATTCGGCGAAGACCCCCGCGACTGCCTGGGGGTTATCTTTGCCGGTTATCTTGGCGAGGATGTCTGCGCTGGTCTCGACGATCTCGCCGCCAGCACGCTCGACGTCGGCTTCAAGCGCGTCGAGCAGGGGGTGAGGATCGCGCCCGTCGGCCATGACCAGCATTTCGGGCAGCCGCCCGCATTCGCGCGCATCGGTCAGCAGTCGCAAGCCTTCGGCGAGGAACTTGCCTTCGCGCTTGCGATGCTTCTTGTCCCTCAACGAGCGAAGATACTTCACCGTCGGGTTGGAGAATCCGGTTATGGTGCGGCGCATGTCGGGGCGAACTGGCAGGCGAGGATCAGTCCTCGCCGAAACCGTCCATTACCAGTGCGCTCAGTTCCTCGAGCCGCTGTTCGGCCTCAAGCCCGCTCACGCAAAGCTGGACGGTATCGCCCTTGGCGGCGCCGAGCATCATCAGGCCGAGGATCGAACCGCCCGCGGCGCAGTGGCCATCCTTGGAAACGCGCACGTCGCTCCCTTCCATTCCGGCAACGGCGGCGACGAACTTCGCGCTAGCGCGAGCGTGAAGCCCGCGCTTGTTGACGATCATAACTTCGCGGCAGGTCTCTCCCAAGTCCCTGTCTCCCTCGATTCTTGTCACGCCTCCTGGCCGAGAAACTCGGAGGCGATGGTTATGTAATTGCGCCCGGCGTCGCGCGCCGCCTTGGCTGCAGAGGCGAGATCCATGTCCTTGCGGGCACCTGCAAGGCGAATGAGCATGGGCAGGTTGATGCCGGCAATGACTTCGGTCTTGCCGCTCTTCAGGAGGGAAATCGCGAGATTCGAGGGGGTGCCGCCGAACAAGTCGGTAAGAAGCACCGCTCCGCTGCCGGAATCGACCTGCTTGATCGCCCGGGCGATTTCCTTGCGGCGCGCCTCCATGTCGTCATGTGGGCCGATGCAGACGGTAGCCACGTCAGCTTGCTTGCCGACGACATGCTCCATCGCGTGGACAAACTCCTCGGCCAACTGGCCGTGGGTCACCAGAATCATACCAATCATTTGGGGCAGCGACTCACGAAAAGCGGGCTCGCAATCAGGACGATCCCTTGCGTCCGGACCAAATACAAACAGGTCACGACTGTTACGGCCCTTCGATCATCTCGGCAGTCCGCGACCCTAAGTTGCGGTGCAGCACAGTGGGCGAAAACCCTCCTTTGCGCAAGGCCTCGGCTATACTTTCAGCGACAAACACGGACCTATGCCTGCCACCGGTGCAGCCGAAGGCGATGTTAACATAAGTTTTTCCCTGTGCGGCGTAGCGCGGGAGCAGTTCCAGCAGCAGGTCACGGATGCGAACGAAGGCCGATTCGAAGGCCGGATCCTTGCGAATGTGTTCCCCAACGGCGCTATCCAATCCGGTCTGTATGCGCAGTTCCGGGTCCCAATGCGGATTGTCGAGAAAGCGGACGTCGAACACCAGATCGGCGACCGGGGGCATGCCTCGGGCAAAGCCGAAGCTCGACACGGTGATGGTCATGTCCCGCGGGGCATTGGCGGCAAACAGCTCGCGGACGCGCTGCTGCAAGTCGTTGCTCGAGAAATGGGTGGTGTCGATCAGCACGTCTGCCCAGCGGCGCAGCGGTGCAAGCAACTCCCGCTCGGCGGCAATGCCCATGGCAACGGGAAGGTCGTGAGCGAGGGCGTGGCGCCGCCTCGTTTCGTTGAAGCGCCGTTCGAGTTCGTGGCCTGAACAGTCGAGAAACAAAGTGGTTACGTCCACGTCGTCTCGATTGATGAGCTTCTTGACCAACTCGATGATGGTTTCCGGGACAAAGCCCCTGGTCCGGCAGTCGAAACCTATGGCCAGCGATTGTTCGGCGGGTTCGGTCCCGACCAGGCGCTGGAGCAGACGGATCGGGAAGTTGTCGATCGCTTCCCAGCCAAGGTCCTCGAGCTCGCGCAGCGCGGTCGACTTACCGGCACCCAACATCCCGGTGACCAGGACGATCCGTTGCCGATTGGGAGACTCGCTGGACATCCGTCGCGCTTTGCCCCTCCGCGGAACAATTGTGAAGGGGCCGATCAGGGCGTCCCGTGCAGGGCCAGTGCCCATTCAGCACGCAGCGCCAGAGCTGGATTGTCGGGGTAAAGCCGGACAACCGGGATTTTGATGCCGTGTAGAGCGATGGTCTCGACCGTTTCGGGCAAACGCGGTGCATTGGGATCGAGGTGCACTATCAGCGCGATCGGAGCAGGTTCGGCGGGCAAGTTGAGGAGGCCGACGTTACGGATCTCCAACAGTCCCGTGATGTTGGGCGGGGGCAGGGCCCACAGGCGCCCCTGGCGGGCTTCCAGCATCACACCGTCATCACCGACCAGTGTCGCCCCTCGGTCGATCAGCGAAAGCGCGAGGGTGGATTTGCCGCTGCCGGGCGGTCCTTCGATCAGTAGCCCGCGCGCCTTGATGGCCACGCAAGTCGCCTGATGAGGGACCGGGGTCATGCCGCGGGCAAGTCCAGCACCAGGCACGCGCCCGTTTCGGCGTCCGGACGGTCGGTGACGTAGAGTGCGCCGTCATGAGCTTCGGCGATAGTCCTGGCGATCGCGAGGCCGAGGCCGCTGTGATCGCCGAAGCTTTCGTTTTCGGGCCGCGCGGTATGGAACCGGGCGAAGACTTTCTCCCGCGAAGTCTCGGGTATGCCGGGGCCTTCGTCGCAGATCGCTGCTCGCACCGTGTCGCCATCGCGCTGTAAGTCCACGTGGATCGTGCCCCCAGGCGGTGAGAACGAAACCGCGTTGTCGAGCAGATTGTCGATCACGCGCTCCAGACGGATCGGCACGCCGCTTACGAGCGCGGGGCCGCTTTGCCGGATTTCGACTTTCCTCGAGACGTTGAGGCCGCGGTCTTCACGCGCTTTGACGACGTTTCTGATAAGCGCGGCCAGGTCGAGCGGCTCGAAAGTCGCGCGGCTGAGTTCGGCGTCGATCCGGCTAGCCTCGGCGATCTCGGTGACGAGGCGATCGATGCGGCGAACGTCGTGCGCGGCAATCTCGTGCAACTGATCGCGTAGCGCCGGGTCCTTCACCTTGGGGAGGGACTCGATGGCACTTCGCAGCGAGGCGAGGGGGTTCTTGATCTCGTGCGCGACGTCGGCGGCGAACGCCTCGACCCCGTCGATCCGCTGGCGCAGCGCAATGGTCATGTCGGACACGGCGCGGGCGAGGACGCCGATCTCGTCTCCGCGCCGCTGCATGCGGGGCACTTCGACTTCGCGTTCGCGCCCCAGCCTCACTCGCACGGCATCGCGCGCGAGGCGGCGCAGGGGGTCGATGATCGTGCGAGCCAGGAACAGCGACAGCACGATCGAGATGACCAGCGACACGGCGAAGAGGATGAGCAGCGACGTCCGGGCGTCGCGAACGGCGGCGGTGATGTCGCTGGCGTTGCGCGTGGTCAGCAGGCTCGCCCCGTTGAGCCCGACGGGCGCTGCCGCGGTAATAACCGGCGTCCTGTCGGGCGCAAGCCGCAGTTCGATCTGGGTCAGGCCCTGCTCCCGCGCCCGGACCAGTTCCGGCCAGGCGTCGGCCCCCTGTTCTGTCGGTTCGACGTAAGGTGGCACCGAACGGGCGCCGACCAGGAAATCGACGGTTGTGTCCAGGGCCCGGGCGAAGTCCTGCGGGAATGGCGCGGAGACAGGGTCGCCCAATTGGAACGAGGGCTTGGCCAGTTCGAAGCTGTCAGCCCAGAGATTGCCCTCGGCGTCGTACATGCGCAGGCGCATGTGCTGTTCCTTGCCGATCTGGATGAGCAGCGCTTCCTGCCGCTCCCGCGTGGCGCCGGCGAGCGCTTCGGCGGTAATCTGCGCTTCGATGCGCGCCAGCTTGAAGCGCTCGTCCAGCAATTGACGGCGATAGGAGTCGAGGAAGAACAGGCTGCCCGCCAGCAGCAGCAACGGGATCAGGTTCACCGCGAGAATGCGGGAGGTCAGTGAGGCGTTCGAGGTGAAGGGAAACCAACGCCCAACGCGGCGTTCGTGCGGTTCCTGTTCAACCATCTGAGAAGCTGTAGCCGGCGCCGTAAAGCGTCTCAATTCCGCTGAACTGAGGGTCGACGACGCGGAACTTGCGGCGCAGGCGCTTGATGTGGCTGTCTACGGTGCGGTCGTCGACGAAGACGTCATCGGGATAGGCGGCGTCCATCAGCTGGTTGCGGCTCTTGATGACACCAGGCCGCTGGGCCAGCGCTTCGAGGATCAGGAACTCGGTCACCGTCAGCGAGACCGGGCGGTCCATCCACATGACCCGGTGACGTGACGGGTCCATGCGCAAGCGTCCCCGTTCGATCATCGGGCCGTCGAGCGTCTCTTCTTCGCCAGCCTCGGAGCCTGGATCGCGGACGGAAGAAGCGCGGCGCAGGATTGCGCGGATGCGCGCCAGCAGCAGGCGCTGGCTGAAGGGCTTGGCGATGTAGTCGTCGGCGCCCATTGCGAGGCCAGCTTCCTCGTCCTGCTCTTCATCCTTGCTGGTGAGGAAGATGACCGGCAGGTCGCTGGTCTCGCGCAGTCGCCGCAGCAACTCCATGCCATCCATTCGGGGCATCTTGATGTCGAACACGGCTAGGTCTGGTGGGTTCTCCGTCAGCGCCTTCAGGGCCGCCTCGCCGTCGGAATAGACGCGCGTCGCGTAGCCTTCCGCCTGCAGGGCGATCGACAGGGTCGTCAGGATATTGCGGTCGTCATCGACCAGCGCGATGCTGCGCTGGAGTTCGGCAGTCGCGACATCGCTGGGCGCCTGTTCAGCCATCATTCCGCCGGTCCAGAGAGCTATTCATCGCGTTCGGGTTACCGCGTTAGCCCTAAGGAGACAATTGGACCTCGTGAATTTCGCAAATGGAATGCGCATAAACTATTGAAATGTAGGATTTCAGATCGCACATGGCCTGCACAGAAAGGGTCTTGGTTACCCGGTTTGACGGCGAACCGTTCGCCGACTATGCGCTCGGATCAAGACTTGCCGCCTTGATGGGGGAGCGGCCTCGTATTGCGATTTTCGAAGGGAGACCCCTTAGTGACCAGTTCGCTTACCGTTCCGCTGTCGGCGCAAGGCATCAAGACTGACGCGGCTATCCTCGCCAATCTTGGGACTGCGGCGCTTGTCGAACAAGCAGTCGCCAATGGCGAAGGTCAGCTTGCTAAGCATGGACCGTTCGTCGTTCAGACTGGCAAGCACACCGGCCGTTCGGCGAAGGACAAGTTCATCGTCCGCGACGCGGAGACCGAGGACACCGTGTGGTGGGGCAAGGTCAACGTGCCCATGACGCCGGAGCACTTCGCCGCGCTCAAGGAAGATTTCTTCGCCGCGCTCGGCACCAAGGACAAGCTCTACGTCGCCGACCTGTTCGGCGGCTCGCAGCCGGAAAACCGCGTCAACGTGCGCGTGATCAACGAGCTCGCCTGGCACAACCTGTTCATCCGCACGCTGCTGGTCCGTCCGAGCAAGGACGAACTCGCCTCGTTCGCGCCCGAATACACGATCATCGACCTGCCGACCTTCCGCGCCGATCCTGAGCGCCATGGCAGCCGCAGCGAGACGGTTGTCGCGGTCAACCTGAGCGAGAAGCTGATCCTCATCGGCGGCACCGCTTATGCTGGCGAGATGAAGAAGAGCGTCTTCGGCATCCTCAACTACCTGCTGCCGGCCAAGGGCGTGATGCCGATGCACTGTTCGGCCAACGTTGGAGCCGACGGCAAGACGGCGGTGTTCTTCGGCCTGTCAGGCACCGGCAAGACCACGCTTTCCGCTGACGCCAGCCGCACGCTGATCGGCGATGACGAGCATGGCTGGTCGGACACTGCCGTGTTCAACTTCGAAGGCGGTTGCTACGCCAAGATGATCCGCCTTTCGCCCGAGGCCGAGCCGGAGATCTATGCGACCACTCGCATGTTCGGCACCGTGCTCGAAAACGTGGTCATGGACCCGGAAACGCGCGAGCTCGATTTCGACGACGCCAGCCTGGCCGAGAACAGCCGCGGCGCCTATCCGATCGAATTCATTCCGAACACTTCGGAAAAGAACCTCGGTCCGGTTCCGGCAAACGTCGTGTTCCTCACGGCCGACGCGTTCGGCGTGCTCCCGCCGGTTGCGCGCCTGACGGCGGACCAGGCCATGTACCACTTCCTCTCGGGCTACACCGCCAAGGTGGCGGGCACCGAGATCGGCGTGACCGAGCCGGAAGCGACGTTCAGCACCTGCTTCGGCGCGCCGTTCATGCCGCGTCATCCCTCGGTTTACGGCAACCTGCTCAAGCAGCGCATCGCCAGCGGTGGTGTGCAGTGCTGGCTGCTCAACACCGGCTGGACCGGCGGCAAGTACGGCGTCGGCAAGCGTATGCCGATCAAGGCGACACGCGCGCTGCTCAACGCCGCGCTCGACGGCACCCTGAACAACGCCGAGTTCCGCAAGGATCCCAACTTCGGCTTCGACGTGCCGGTGGCTGTGCCCGGTGTCGACAGCGCGATCCTCGATCCGCGCGAAACCTGGGCGGACAAGAACGAATACGATCAGACCGCTGCCAAGCTGGTTCAGCTGTTCGTCGACAACTTCGCACAGTTCGAAGCTCACGTTGACGAAGGCGTGCGCAAGGCCGCTCCACAAGCAGCCTGACGACACTATCCAGACGCGCGCCGTCCGTCCTCGAGAGGGGGCGGACGCCGTCGTTAGGGTTAATAACCTAAGTGATGCCCCTTAGATGGTGGAAAACTGCGCCTCCGCGGGTCGGCGTTAGTTTAAATTAAACCATCCGGATTTACACATTGCCTGAGACTTGGGGGTCGACAGGCGGTCAATGGCAGTTCGGAGCATTCTCAAAGGGCTTACCGGCGCAGGTTCAAGCAGCGCCGACAGCGGAACCGATCACGGTGACGTAGCCGTCATCCGTGCGGGCGACGCTAGCCGCCGTTTGCAGGTGCTCGACGAATTCGAGAAAGCCGGCATGGGCTGGATCTGGGCCACCGACGCCGAGGGGCGCCTGATCTATCTGTCGGAGAACGCAGCGGAAAAGATCGGTCGCCCGGTCGATGAGCTGCTCGCCCAGCCGTTAGTGCTCCTGTTCGAGACCGATCCCGACAATCCCGACGACAAGAGCGAACGACCGCTCAATTTCCAGATCAACGCGCACAGCAAGATCAATGACCTGACCGTGCGCGTTGTCATCGACCGGACCGGCGCGAGACAGGCGTGGTGGCTGCTTTGCGGCCATCCCAAGTTCGACAAGGGCGGTAAGTTCCAGGGGTATCGCGGCAGCGCCAAGGACATCACCGTCGAATACGAGCGCAAGCTGATCGACTCGCGCATGGCCGAGTACGACGCCCTGACCGGCCTCGCCAATCGCCATCGCATGGTCCGCCGGCTCGACAGCATCCTCGGCGCTTACAAGTCCGCCAAGCGCAGCTGTGCGCTGATGATGCTCGATCTGGATCGCTTCAAGTACGTCAACGACACGATGGGCCACCAGGCGGGTGACGATCTGCTGCGCCAGGTCGCCGAGCGCCTGCGCAACATTATCGGTGATCGCGGAGAAATCGGTCGCCTGGGTGGTGACGAGTTCCAGATTATCCTTCCCGACCTAGATGACCGCGGCAAGCTCGGTGAACTGGCCGACAAGGTCATCCAGATCGTTTCCCAGCCTTACCCGATCGACGGCAAGCGTGCGATCATCGGCACGAGCGTGGGCATTGCCATCGCACCCTATGACGGGATCGATCGCGAAGAAATTACCCGGGCTTCGGACCTTGCCCTCTACGCTGCCAAGAACGGCGGGCGAGGGCAGTTTCGCTTCTACTCGTCCGACCTCAAGGACGAAGAGGAAGAGCGCGCGCTCCTGCTCAAGGACTTGCGCGAGGCGCTCGCTTCCGACCAGCTCGAACTTCATTACCAGCCGGTAGTGCGCACCAGCGACCACGTGGTCGTCGGCTTTGAAGCCCTGATGCGTTGGAGTCACCCGGAACGCGGTCCGGTTTCGCCTGACATCTTCATCCCGGCGGCCGAAGAATCGAACCTCATCAACCAGTTGGGCGAATGGGCGCTGCGCCGTGCCTGCGCCGACGCGGCCTCTTGGCCCGACAGCGTTCGGGTGGCGGTCAACGTGTCGGCGGTTCAGTTCAACAACGCGAACTTCGTCTCCGTGGTCACCAATGCGCTGGCTGCCGCGGAAATGATGCCGGACCGGCTCGAGCTTGAGCTCACCGAGAGCGTGTTCATGGGCGATAGCGAGCAGACCGATCGGACTTTCCAGTCGCTGAAGCATCTCGGGGTGAGGCTGGCACTCGATGATTTCGGCACCGGCTATTCCTCGCTCAGCTATCTGCGCTCGGCCCCGTTCGACAAGCTCAAGGTCGACAAGAGCTTCGTCGATTCCTGCACCCAGAAGGACCAGAACAGCGCCAAGATCATCACAGCGATCATCGGCCTGAGCGATGCCTTGGGGATGGAAACCACGGTCGAAGGTGTCGAGGCGTTCGACCAGTTCCATCTGGTTTGCGAAAAGGGTGCCAAGTACATCCAAGGCTGGATCTACTCGAAGGCCCTGCCGGCGGCCGTCGTCGCCGAGCGGATGGACAGCGGCGAATTGAAGATCGAGCCGAACGGCCCGGAAATCCACCGGCCCGAGCGCCGTTCGGTGTTCCGCCGTGTTGGCGTGATTCACGACGATCACCGCTACGAAGCGGTCATGCGCAACCTCTCCAAGACTGGCGCGATGGTGGAGGGCCTGGTCGGCGTTCCCGTCGGCACCGGCCTGGTGCTCGACCTCGGCGAAGGACAGCTTGCCGTGGGCTTGGTGAACCGCAGCGAGGACCTGATGATCGCCATCGAGTTCGAGACGCCGCTTGTCGGAGACGGGGCTGGCGGTCTGTGCACCCGGCATCGTGTGTCTCCCTACGCGCTAGCGGCGGCCGGCATGCCGCTCGCCGCCTTGCCGCCAGGCCATTATCCCCTGGCGCTGAATGAGGGTGGCCAGCGGTCGAAGCCGCAGTTCATGCAGGTCGTCGTTGCCGGCATGGGCGCCTGACCGAGATTCAGCGCAGACACTAACTGGTCGGTTTTCTTCGACCTTTCGTCCGTACTCCTATGATTCCCCGCCGTGTTTTCAGGGGAACCCCTGATAGGCGGTGGGCGCATCGAATGGTCAACCTCCCCACGGCTGCACCGTCAGAAAGATGAAGCGGCAAACGCGGGGAAGGAAAGCCCATGACTATCGGCAGGCGCATGGCGGCGGAGGTTATCGGGACCTTCTGGCTGGTTTTCGGCGGATGCGGCAGCGCGGTGCTGGCCGCGGCATTTCCTGAGGTGGGGATCGGCCTGCTCGGTGTGTCGCTGGCGTTCGGCCTTACGGTGCTGACGATGGCCTTTGCGCTCGGCCATGTGTCGGGCGGGCACTTCAATCCTGCGGTGACGGTGGGCCTGTGGGCGGGCTCACGCTTCCCGGCACGCGACATCCCCTATTACGTCGTCGCCCAAGTCGTCGGCGCCATAGCAGCGGCCTACCTGCTGTTCTGCATCGCGAGCGGGTCTCCGACCTTCGACCTGGCCACCAACGGCCTGGCCGCGAACGGCTTCGGCGAGGGATCGCCGGGAGGCTATTCGCTTGCTGCCGGACTCATCATCGAGATCGTTTTGACGGGCGGGTTCCTGATGGTGATCCTCGGCGCCACTGACGTCAGGGCACCGGCGGGATTTGCCCCGATCGCCATCGGGCTTGCGCTAACGCTGATCCACTTAATCAGCATTCCGGTGACGAACACCTCGGTCAATCCGGCTCGCAGCACCGGGCCGGCGCTCGTTGTGGGTGGTCTCGCGCTCCAGCAACTGTGGCTGTTCTGGGTCGCGCCGCTCATCGGGGGAGGGATCGGGGGTGCGCTGTATCGACTGCTGTTTTCAGAACCGCCTCGTCCGATGTAACGGATTGGCGCGAATTGCATATTTGCGAAGCGGCTAGGCGCCGGTTTCGGGCACTTAATCACAAAAACAAAGCGGGTCGCCTCGCAATCCTGCATTCTTCGGAACAGGACGAACTGTCGTGGATAGCACGAAGTTGGGGCATGAGGGGTAGATCGAACTTGGCCGACAAGGGACCGTCATTGGATGCAGCGCCGGCAAGACTGCCGAGCGGGACGGTCGAACGCCTGCCCGGTCTCACGCATGAACTGGCGAACCTAGTCCAGGCGGTGAGCGGCAACCTTGAGTTGCTCGCCAACCGCTCCCTGGATGAAACGTCCCTCCGCTATCTCGGCAACGCCCAGTTGGCTGCCCAACACCTGGTCGAACTGACCGTCGGGCTTCAGGCAACGCTGCCGAGTTCGCTCAGCTCCCGAAAATAACGATCAGGCTTTGGCCGTGGCAATGTAGCGGTCGATGTTATTTGCCAGAACGTCGAGCGGCACATTGCCGCCCTGGACCACAGCCTCGTTGAAGTCGCGCAAGTCGTAGGCCGGGCCGAGGACCTTCTGAGCGCGCGAGCGTTGGCGGACGATCTCGCTGTGTCCGACCTTGTAGCCGCAAGCCTGGCCGGGCCACGAACAGTAGCGATCGACTTCGCTTTCGACCTGTTCGCGCTTGTTGCCATTGCGCTCCATGAAGAAGGCGATGCCCTGGTCACGCGTCCAGCGCTTGGCGTGGAGGCCGGTGTCGACCACCAGGCGGCACGCGCGGAAGGCCTGGTCCTGCAGGTAGCCCAGGCGCCAGGCGGGATTATCGTCGTAAGCGCCGAGCTCGTCGGCCAGCTGCTCCGCGTAGAGCGCCCAGCCTTCCGAATAGGCATTGAACGACAGGATCGAGCGGATCAGCGGGAGCTGGTTCGAGTACTCGCCCTGCCACACGTGGCCCGGGATGGCTTCGTGATGGACCAGAGTGGGCACGTCGAACTTGCGGTGCAGGTCGGTTGTTCGCAGGTTGATCCACATCTTGCCGGGGATCGTCCCGTCGACCGAACCCGCACCGCCATAAGCTGTCGGGGCGCCGGGCTCTTCCGCCAGCGGCAGGCGCCGTACTTCGAGGTTGGCGCGCACCAGCGTGCGGAAGGCACGCGGCATCTGCGCTCGGATCCACGAGATGCGCTCCTGGATGAACTCCATGATCTCGGCGCGGCCGGGATCGCCCTCGGCGAACTTGAAGCGCGGATCGGTGCCGAGCTGGGTCATCCGGGTACCGACCGGCCCCTCGGTGTAGCCGAGGCTGCGCAGGATTGGGTCCATGCGCGAATGGATCTCTTCGAGTTGGGTCAGGCCCATCTCGTGGATCTCGTCCGGCGTCATGCGGGTGGTCGTGCTGGCGCGCAGGGCCCAGGCGTACCACTCGTCACCGCCGGGCTGCGACCACATGCCGGCGTCAGTGTCGGCTTGGGTGGCCTGGCGCTTCAGCTCGGCCAGCTGCCGTTCGAGTGCCGCGGCAAGCGGACCGGTGACGATGGCGGAGGCCCGCTTCTCCCAGTCGCCGGCGATATTGCCCTCGGCCGTGCGGCGGGTCAGCGAACTGACCATCGAGCCGCCGGACTTGGCGTCGGCAAGAGAGGCTTCCATCTGGGGGATGGCCTTGGCCAGCAAGAACGAGGGTGGGATCACGCCGAGGCCTGCAGCCGAGCGGATCCGATCGAGCTCACCATCGAGGTTTGCGGGGATCTGCTCAAGGCGGGAGACATAGGCCTCCGCGTCGGCCGCATCCCGCACCGGGTGGTCGGCATCGAGGAAGCGCGGGTAGTCGATATAGCCGCCGACGTTCTGGATCACGACGTAGGGCGCGTTGCGCCAGCCGCCGACTGCGACGTCACCATAGGGAAGGGCGAAGCCATCCAGTGCCGTCGAATAGGCGCTCTCTACGACTTCGAAGCTCGTCCTCGTCGAAGGATCAAGCTTCGACGTGTCCGTGGCGCGGACGCGGGCGAGATCGGTGCGCAGGGTTGCCGCCAGCTTATTTACCGCCTCGGGCGAAGTGCCGCCCATCTGGCCGCGCAGGTACGCGCGATCGCCGACGTCGAGCCCGAGGCCGGTCGCCCCTGTCGGAGACTGTTCGAGCAGGTTCCACGCAACGTCGTTCAGCAGCGCGGTGGCGTCGGCAGGTGCGACCTGGGCCGAGGCTGTCGACCAAGCGGGCAGGGCAAACACCGAGGCACCGACACCAAGCGTGGCGAGCGCCTGGCGGCGGGTGATGGTTTCATTTGAAATGGGCATTGCGGGTTTCTGCGGCCGAGGATCGAGTCTGTCAATCCGCATGGATTTGCGAGGCGGTGGCGGCTAGGCCCGCCCCATGGATATCGTGCTTTCACTCGTCATGCTCGCCACGCTGGTCCTTATCGGCGGAGCGATTTTCCTCTGGCGCAAGGGCGGGGCGCAGAAGCAGGTCTGGCTCATGCTGCTTCTGGCCGTGGTGATGATCGTCAACCTGCTGATCTGGATTCTGCCCGACTCGAACGGCACGGCCCCGGTCGACCGTGCCGCCGAAGCGACGCGCTAGTCGGGTATTTGCCAGAGCACGGTGCCGCTGAATGAGCCGATGATCTTGGCGCCCGAGCCGTCAGTGGCCGGATCGAAGCGGGCTCTGCGTGTGATTAGGCGGCAGGTGGCCTCGTCGAGTTGGCTGTTGCCCGAAGAGCGGACCACGTCGCAGGCCGATACGCGGCCGTTGCTGCCGATGATAAGGCTATAGCCGACCACTCCCTCGATCCCTTTTCGCAAGGGGGCAGCCGGATAATCCTCGGTGGTGATCCAACCGTTACGGTCGCTGCTTGGCTTCGCGAAATGCGGAATGGACGTGGGGGTAGGCAGCGGTGGGGGGACAGTTGGGGGTATCCACGGTCCCGTCTCCGTGCCGGTTGTGCCGGTCGGTTCATCTGGCTGAGGTCGCGGATTGGGCTCCGGCGGCCACTTAACATCGGGCACGGGGTTAACGGTTGGAGTTGTGTTGGTTGGCTCGGGAGATTTCGTCTCCGGCGTCGGTGTTGGTGTGGGCTTTGGCTCCGGCGTGGTGGGGAAGGGGTTCCAGATATCTGGCTTGGGAGCAATACCTGCAACCGTCAGCCCGGTAACCACGCCAAGGCCAATTGCTGCGTGAATGATAGCCACACCAGCAATCGCGGTGACGCGGCGCCGAGGGTCGTTTGATTGGTCCAGGTAAGCCATACCCTGCTCCTCTCCTTTGCGGTCGCCGGTTCGTGTCCAGTGACTCGTGTAATGATGTAACATTACTATAGAAAAGCAGTGTTATGCAAGGCCTCTCGCAAGGCCTTGCTCAGTCAGTCAGCTCAGCGGATCGGGCAGTCGGGGGACAGGCGGAAGTCGAGGTAGTTATCGACCGAGCCCATCAGTTCTTCGATTTCGTTTTCGAAGAAGTGGTTGGCCCGCGGGATTTCCTCGTGATGGATCGTGATGTGCTTCTGCGTGCGCAGCTTCTCGACCAGCTTCACCACCGAGTTGGGCTGCACGACCGTGTCCGCCGCACCCTGGATGAAGATGCCCGAGGCCGGGCACGGGGCGAGGAACGAGAAGTCGTACATGTTCGCCGGCGGGGCGATCGAGATGAACCCCCGAATTTCCGGACGACGCATCAGCAACTGCATGCCGATCAGCGCGCCGAAGCTGACGCCGGCGACCCAGGTGGTCTGCGATTCGGGATGGATCGACTGCACCCAGTCGAGCGCGGCGGCCGCGTCCGACAGTTCGCCGATGCCGTTATCGAAACTGCCCTGGCTGCGGCCGACGCCGCGGAAATTGAAGCGCAGCACGGCGAACCCGCGGTCGACAAACGTCTTGTACAGACGCTGCACGATACGATCGTTCATCGTGCCGCCACCCTGCGAATGCGGATGGAGAATCATCGCCACAGGTGCGCGCGGACGCGGGGCTGGGGCAAAACGGCCTTCGAGGCGGCCTTCGGGGCCGGGGAAGATGACGGAGGGCATAGTTGCAGCTCTTGTTCGGTAGGGTTCTGGCGCAGGTGGCGCGCGTGAAGTCGCGGGCTATATAGTGTTGATGCAAAATTTCGCAATTCCCGCGCGATGAGCCGTATCTATCTGGATCATGCCGCAACCTCGCCGCTGCGCCCTGAGGCGCGTGAGGCGATGGAACACGGGTTCGATATCTGGGCCAATCCGTCGAGCCCGCACGCTGAAGGCCGGGCGGCTCGGGCGGCGCTCGAAGACGCTCGAGCACGCGTAAAAGTGGCGCTTGGCTGGGAGGGGGAGGTGATCTTCACCTCTGGCGCGAGCGAGGCGCTGGCGATCGGGCTTGGCCAGGCAAAGGCGGACCGCAGGCTTGCTTCGGCGGTGGAGCACGACGCGGTTTTTCGCGCGGCACCCGATGCCGAAGTCATACCGCTCGGCATGGACGAGGACAGGCATGCCGGCATCGACATCGAAGCTCTCGCCGAGTCGCTTGCGCGGCCCGGCCGTGCGGTGGTCGCGGTGCAGTCGATCAATTCCGAAACCGGCACGGTACTCCTGCCGCACGGGGACGACTCAGTTGCTCGCCAGGTTCGAGAGGGTGGTGGGCTGCTGTTGGCGGACTGTTCGCAATCGGCAGGTAAGGTGCCATTGCCGGTCGCCGACATGATCGTAGTCTCGGCGCACAAGCTTGGCGGTCCAATCGGGATCGGAGCCTTGCTGGTGAAGGACTACGCGATGCTCGAACCTACGGGTGGGCACGAGCGAGGTTATCGGCAGGGAACGGAAAATCTCCCAGGCGCGCTCGGGTTCGCGGCGGCGCTGGAGGCCGGAGGGGTCGAAAGCTGGCGGACTTCCTATCCGGAGCGATATGAGTTCAAGGACCTGCTCGGGCGTGGCGGCGATGTGCTTCGGCCGGGTCTGCAATGTTCGCACATCATCTCCGTCTCGGCCAAGCGGCTCGCCTCCGCGGTGGCGCTGATCAAGTTCGATGGAATGGGCTTCTCGATCTCTGCCGGTAGTGCCTGTTCATCGGGTACGTTGAAGCGCAGCCGGGCGCTGGAAGCGTTCGGGGTGGAGGAAAGCGTGGCGGCACGCACCGTTCGGATCAGCATGGGTTGGAACACTACCGTCTCCGAACTCGATGCGTTTGCGGAGGCATGGCAGGCGGTCGCCATCGAGGCGCAATCCAACTCATGATCTACCTCGACTACCAGGCGACCACGCCGCTCGCGCCGGAAGTGCGAGAGGAGATGCTGCGCTGGCTCGATGGGCCGGGGGGCACGGGCTTCGGTAATCCGCATAGTATTCACCGCATGGGTCGTCAGGCGGAAGCGGCGGTCGAAATCGCGCGTGAGCGTGTGGCGGCGCTGTTTCCCGCCGGAGGGACTGTCGTCTTCACCGGCAGCGCGACCGAGGCGATCAATCTCGCGCTGCGCGGGTGCGAGCCGGGCCGGGCGGGGAAGCCCGTGGCGGTGAGCGCCATCGAGCATTCGGCTGTGCTCGATACGGCGCTCGACCTGCCGGGTGACACGACGATCCTCCCGGTTGACCGAGATGCGCTGGTCGATCCGCAGGTTGCCTTGCCCGAAGGTGTCGGGATCGTGTCGGTCATGCAGGTCAACAACGAGGTCGGCACAATCCAGCCCGTCGCCGACCTGTACGAGCGAGCGAAGGCGCGCGGTGCTTTGTTGATGTGCGACGCGGTTCAGGCGGCGGGCAAGATCCCCATTGCCGAGGCCGACCTGATCGCGATCAGCGCGCACAAGTTCCACGGTCCCAAAGGGATCGGCGCCTTGTGGGTGCGCGACGGGATCGAGCTTGCGCCCCAGATAACCGGCGGCGGCCAGGAAGGTGGGCTGCGATCGGGGACTCTCAGTCCGGCCCTGTGCGCGGGAATGGGCATGGCCGCGAAAGTGGCGCTCGAACGAATGGAGCAGGATGCAATTCACGTGGCTTCGTTATGGAGTCGCGCGCTGGAGTTCTTCACCGACTGGCAGCTCAACGGCAGCGCGGAACAGCGCTATCGGGGCAACCTCAACATCCGCCGCGAGGGCCTCGACGTCTCCCGCCTGATCTCCGACGTGCGCGAGGTCATGTTCTCCGCCGGGTCGGCCTGCGCCAGCGAAAGCAACAAGCCGAGCCGCATTCTCTCGGCGATTGGTCTGACCCAGGAACAGGCGCGTGGATCGGTCCGTCTCGGTTTGGGACGCTACACTACGCTCGACGAGCTTGAACGGGCCGCCGAACTGATTAATTGTGCTGCAGCGCAGCAAGGATAACAGCCATTCGTGTAGCCTTCATTACAAGAGACGGAGCGCGCGTGGACGCGGCCGCGGAGCCGGGCATGCGGCTGCTCGAGGTTGCGCAGGCTGCCGGCATGCCGCTCGAAGGGACGTGCGAGGGGCAGATGGCCTGCTCGACCTGCCACGTCATCCTCCCCGCCGACTGGTTCGATCGCCTCCCGCCCGCCAGCGACGATGAGGAAGACATGCTCGACCTCGCCGTGGGCGTCTGCCGTACGAGTCGGCTGTCGTGCCAGATCGAGCTGACCGACGCGCTCGACGGGATAGAGGTGCGCATCCCGGCCGAGAGTTGGGACATGCAGAAGCGGTAGCGGGCGCCGCGAGAGGCGCCCGCCCCGAAGTTCACGCTTCGGTGACTGCGGTGTCCCGCGAGAGCCGGCGACTAACCCGCTTCACACCGAAAACGCCCAGCACCAGCGGTCCAACTACCGCGAGCATCAGGATTATTCCAGCGACCAGTACCCCGAGGATCGAGCCGATCGCTCCAAAGGCACCTTCGATCGGCTTCAGGAAGCTGCCACCTGGGGTGGCCGACTCATACGACAGCGTCATCCTGCTGAACGCCACTCGTCCCTTCTGCTCCTTGAGCCAGCTTTGGGCCTGGTCGATCTCTTCGTTCACCGCGGCAACGCCGCGCTCGGCTTCGACCAGTTGCTGGACCGTGCCCTTGCGCGTTTTTAGGACTTCCATCAGCCGGTCGCGCAGCGCGACGCGGCCGCGAATGCGAGCTTCGGTGTCGACGATCGACTTCGACATGTCCTCGCCAGTGATGTTGGCCTTAAAGGTCTCCGCGCCGTCGCTTTCGGCAGCTGCCGAGAGCAAAGTGGCAAACCCGCGCGCCTTTTCGGACGCCACGGCGAGTTGAAGCTCGCCGTAGATCTCGTCTTCTTCGCCCGTCCGGGTGAGTGAGACGATCTGGCACTGGTAGGGGCCAAGCGCTTCGCACATGTCGGCGTGCTTCTGTTGCAGCGGTGCGATCTCCTTGGGCTTCAGGCGAAAGCCGTAGTCCAGGACGAAGGCCAGCTTGGGCAGAGTGACGGGGATCTCGGAGAGCGAGCCCAGGGCTCCTTGCTCTCCGCTGGCGCTGTTGTCCTTTTCGGCAGGCGCCACGGCGCTGTCGGCTGCGGCTTCGGCCATTTCCATAGATTGGCCCGCTCGGTCTCCGGCTTCCGAACACGCTGTCAGGGCAATCAGGCTAATCGGGGCAAGCAACTTCAAAGAGTTACGCATTATGGCCTCCTTTGTGCCGCATTTGGGCCTTAATTTCGCCATAATTGAGCTTTCGCGAATATGAACGGGCGTCACGAGCTGTTCCGGCCGCTCAATTCTTAGTGTTGAAAGCCCCATTCCCCGCCTGTCGCGCGGCCGGCGCCGCTGCTAGGGCGGAGGCATGACTGTTATCGAAGACGAGAAGGATCCGTTCGACACGATCGTCGACGCGCCGTTCGACAGCGCCTTGTCGGAGCGGTACCTGGTCTACGCGCTGTCCACGATCACGGCCCGCTCGCTGCCGGACTTGCGCGATGGCCTGAAGCCGGTTCACCGGCGGATCCTGTGGGGCATGCGCGGTTTGCGGCTCGATCCGTCGAGTGCGTTCAAGAAGTCCAGCCGCGTGGTCGGCGACGTGATGGGCAAATACCATCCGCACGGCAACCTGGCGCTCTACGACGCGATGGTCCGCCTCGCCCAGCCGTTCACGCTGCGCTATCCGCTGGTCGAAGGGCAGGGCAACTTCGGCAACATCGACGGCGATAACGCGGCGGCGGAGCGGTACACCGAATGCCGCCTGACGCGCACGGCCATGCAGCTGATGGACGGGCTCGACGAAGGCACGGTCGATTTCGTCCCGACCTACAACAACGAGGAAGAAGAGCCCTCGATCTTCCCGGGCCTGTTCCCGAACCTGCTGGCCAACGGCGCCAGCGGCATCGCGGTGGGCATGGCGACCTCGATCCCAAGCCACAACGTGGCCGAGGTGATCGACGCCGCGCTTGAGTTGATCGACAACCCGCATGTCGAGCATGCCCGGCTGATGGACCTGTTCCGCGGCCCGGACTTCGCCACGGGCGGGCTGATCGTCGATTCGAAGGAGGCGATCTCCCAAGCCTACGAGACGGGACGCGGCAGCTTCCGCGTACGCGGGCGGTTCTTCGCCGCGGAGTCCAAGGACGAGGACGACCAGCAGGCGGGCATCGAACGCCTCGGCGGCGGGCAGTACCAGCTGGTGATCTCCGAGATCCCCTACATGGTCCCGAAGGGCAAGTTGATCGAACAGATCGCCCAGGCGATCGCCGATCGCAAGTTGCCGATCCTGGAAGACGTTCGTGACGAAAGCGACGAGCAGATCCGCATCGTACTCGTGCCAAAGAGCCGCAATGTCGATCCGGAGCTGCTCAAGGAAAGCCTCTACAAGCTGACCGATCTGGAGACGCGCATCGGCCTCAACCTCAACGTGCTCGACGCCACGCGCACGCCGATGGTCATGGGGCTGCACGAGCTGCTGTCGAACTGGGTCGCGCACCAGATCGACATCCTCCAGCGCCGCACGCGCCACCGGCTGCAAAAGATCGCCGACCGGCTGGAGCTGGTCGAAGGCTATATCATCGCCTTCCTCAACCTCGACCGCGTGATCGAGATCATCCGCACCGAGGACGAGCCCAAGCCGGTGATGATGGCCGAGTTCGGGCTGACCGACCGGCAGGCCGAAGCGATCCTCAACATGCGGTTGCGCAGCTTGCGCAAGCTCGAGGAAATGGAGCTCAAGCGGGAGCGGGATGAACTCCTGGCCGAGCGTGCCGAGCTTGAGAAGCTGCTCGACTCCCCGGCCCGCCAGCGGACCCGCCTCAAGCGCGATCTCACCGCGATGCGCAAGGAATACGCCGAAGACACCGCGCTCGGCCGCCGCCGGACCACGATTGCCGAGGCGGCACCGACGATCGAATTCAGCATGGATGCGATGATCGAGAAGGAGCCGGTGACGATTATCCTTTCGCAGCGCGGCTGGATCCGGGCGGCGCGTGGGCATCTGCCGCTCGAACAGGACTGGAAGTTCAAGGAGGGCGATGGCCCGGCCTATGCGCTCCACGCCCAGACTACCGACAAGCTGCTTCTCGCGGCGGACGACGGACGTTTCTTCACCATCGGGGCGGACAAGCTACCTGGGGCGAGAGGCTTCGGCGAACCACTGCGCAACACGCTGGACATCGATGCCGCGGCGCAGATCATCGAGGTCGTGGTCCATAAGCCGGGCACGCAGCTGCTGCTGGTTTCGAGCACCGGTCACGGGTTCGCTGCAGTGACGGACGAGCTCCTGGCGGAAACGCGTAAGGGCCGGCAGGTGGTCAACCTCAAGGATGGTCGCAAGCTGGTCGTGGTTCGTCCGATCGCGCCTGAGCACGATCACGTTGCCGTAGTCGGCGAGAACCGCAAGCTGGTGGTCTTCAGCCTCGAAGAACTGCCGGTCATGTCGCGAGGGCAGGGCGTGACCCTGCAGCGCTATCGCGATGGCGGGCTAGGGGATGCGACCACGCTCAAGCTGGAAGATGGGCTGTCATGGGAGATGGGCGGCGAGACCGGCCGCACTAGGACCGAGAAGGACATCCACATGTGGAAGGTCGCTCGTGGTGCGGCGGGCCGGCTTCCGCCGCAGGGTTTCCCCCGCGACAACAAGTTCTGAGACTGCGAGGCGAACGGAAGGGACCCGCCCAAGTAGCGACCCTTGGCGGGTCCCCTCCACCGGGTGCGGGGCACCCGGTATCCTTGATCAGTCTCCGCCCTGGGCCTTGAGGGCCGCTTCGACGTCGGCCGCGGTGGCGAGGAAGGTGACCTTGTCGGCCTGTAGGGCCATCTGCTTCTTGGGCAGCGAGGTCGCGCCGTCCTTGAGGTCGACTACGACGAGCTCGCCGTCGACCTTGTTCACTTTTCCAAGAACGACGCCGTCACTGCTGTAGACTTCGGCGCCAGCCACGAGCTTGGCGTCTAGCGCCGCACCGGCTTCCGCGTTTGCGGCGCCAACGGCGGCTTCGAGGTCGGCCTTGTTCCAGCCGATGGTCGGGCCCTTCTCTCCAACGCTGAGGGCGTCGGCGGGGATGGCCGCCTTGAGGTTGCCGGTGTTGATCACGACGTTGCCGCCAGCGACTTGTTCGATCTTGCCGACTTCGCTGCCGTCAGGGCCGAATACCGTGGCACCGACCGTGGGGGCGGCGAAGGCCGGAACCGAAAGGCCGGCCAGCGCCACGGCCGCTATGGCCGCGAGGGGGGAAAACTTCATCGTCACTCTCCAATAACTCCAAGACACTTGGCGCCCGCCTGAACGGGCGTGGGGGGCAGCCGGAATGAGGGGAATGGGCGTGGCCGCTGCGGATGCGACCTATCTTCTCGAGACCCTTGCCGATGACGGGACGCCACCGGTCCTGCTTATTGCGACCTGGAGTCCTGCTTCGTGATGGAGAGCCGATCGCGCAAACCGGTTTCGGATGAGTCGTGTCTTTGACGCGGTGAAAGGTTAGCCAATACAACTATTAGCGTGGCAGCCTCTCATCGAGCAGTTTCCCGGCCCGTTCTGGATTCGGGAACCCTTCGGCGACCCAGCGGCGCTCGATTTCGCGCAGGATTCTCGCTACTTCCGGTCCTGCGGAGATCCCGCGAGCGACGATCTCGCCGCCCTTGATCGGGAACCGTGGGATATCCCAGCCGGTGAGAGGCGAGACATCGGCACCCGCGAGCAGAAGCCGGTCGATTGCCTCATCGCGTCCGAGGCTGTAGGCGAGCGCGCGGGCTTCGCCGGGTTCGGCCTCTCGCGCTGCCGCCGTGACCAGCCGTTTCTTCTGGGCCGCCGACAGCCGCAGCCGCGCCGCGACTTGCTCGGCAGTGCGGGGCTCGGCCGGCAACAGCGCGGCGAGGCGGCGCAGCGCGTCAGGAGCTACGCCCTGGCGGCTTTCCTCGGTGGTGAGCGCCTTGAGCGCGGCAATGCCGCGTTCGCCCGCCTCTGGCAGGACCACTGGCAAGACACCGCGCGCTTCCATCCGCTCCACCGTCGCCGAGGGATCGGGCAGGCTGAGCAAGTTGAGCAGCTCCATCGCCACTCGCTCGCGGCTCAAGCCCTTGAGAGTGGGCGCGAGCTCGGCGCAGGCCTCTTCGGCTTCTTCGTCCAGCGCGCTGCCGAAGCGGGCCTGGAAGCGGTAGTAGCGCAGGATGCGCAGGTGATCTTCGCGGATACGCTGGCGGGCGTCGCCGATGAAGCGCACGCGATGCACTTCGAGGTCTGCCAGGCCGCCGAACCAGTCGAAGATCTCCAGCGTCACGGGATCGGCGTAGAGCGCATTGATGGTGAAGTCGCGTCGCTCTGCGTCCTCGCGCCACTCGGTCGCGAACGCTACGGTGGCACGGCGGCCATCCGTGCTGACGTCGTGGCGCAGCGTCGTTACTTCGACATTGCCGCCGGGCAGTATGGCGGTCACCGTGCCGTGATCGATGCCCGTGGGGATGGCGCGAATGCCTGCCTGGCCCAGCAACTCGATGACCGTTTGCGGTTCGTGCAGCGTCGCGGCGTCGACATCAGCGACGGGATGGCCGAGCAGCGTGTCGCGCACCGCGCCGCCGACCCAGCGGACCTTGTCCGGGCCCAACGCGGCAACGAGTGCAGCGAGGTCGTCTCGGGCCGTCCAGGCCACCGCGGGCAGTTTGGAGGCAACGGTGCTCATTGGGCCAATCCCATTGCCGTGCTGGCGTGGGCAAATCGAGGGCAGTTCGCGATCATGTCCGCCGAATGGCACAGCATCGGCAAGTAGGACAGAGCTCAGTCTCTTCCCGGCCACGCCAGGCGTTGAGAGAGGTTGGCGACGATGGCGGCGGTGATCCCCCAGATCACGTGGCCCTGCCAGTCGATTTCGATGTAGGGGCGCATTCGGCCGAACCACTCGCGTTCCTTGTGGGCATGGTTGGCGGGATCGAGCAGGAAGGCCAGCGGCACTTCGAACCACGAATCCACTTCGTGCGGGTTGGGCACGATCGGCAGGTCGGCCGGGACCAGGCCGAGGACGGGCGTCACGTCGTAACCGGTGCCGGTTATGAAGCGATCGCTCGCACCGATAACCCTGACGTCTGATGGGTTTATCGCCAGCTCTTCGTAGGCTTCGCGAAGCGCGGCCTCGACCGCATCTTCGCCCGGATCGAGCTTGCCGCCAGGGAAGGCGACCTGCCCGGCGTGGGCACGCATCGAATCCGGCCGGTGGGTCAGGATAACGCCAGGCTCTTCCCGCTCGGTCACCGCCACCAGCACCGCCGCGGGGCGAATTTCGGCTGGGGCGAACTGTCCGTCGTTGCGCAGGCTGGGCAGTTCGACGCCATGCCCTTCGTCGAACAGCAGCTTCAGCCGTTCGAACAGCGCGCTCATTCGGGATAGAGCGAGAAGCGCTCGCCCCGGCTTTCGACCCAGAACCCATCGTCGTTGGCGAGGGCATGATGGGCCAATTGCAGCCAAGTCGAACGGTTGAGCTTCGCCTCGCAGCCATGGCGCACCATCAGATAGACCGACGGCCTGTCGAGATCTCCGGCAGTACGGAGTGGATGATCGGGGCCTGCGATCACCAGTTCGTCAGTGTTGAGGCGGAAGGCCAGAGCGCCATCGAGTACTTTGGTGTCGATGGCGATGAAGGCGGCATCCTCGACTTCGATCGATTGCTTGCACTCCGGGGTAACCAGCCAGTGCCGCCCCTTGCGGTCGCGCTTGAGGAGGGACGAGAACGACCGGATCATGGCCGGGCGGGTGATCTCGCGGCCCTCGTGAAACCAGGTGCCATCGGCCGCGATTCGCGCATGACTGTCGGCAGTATCGCGCGGATTCCATCGGTCTACAGGGGGAAGTTCGTGCGCTTCGATAACATCGGTTATCTCGCGCAGCGTCATCGCTGCCAGGTCTGGTGGTTCATCATATGGCATTTGCCCCGGGATGGCAGATGGTGACGCATGTAACAATCTCGGAACTTGCCGGATGGGGGGATTAAGAGGGAATTCAGCCTGATGTGACGGGATGCCTACTACCCGATTGAGTGCGTTGCGGACTGGGTTGGAAGGCGTAAATTGTCTCCGTGCTTTTCCATTTAAGATCAACGCACAAGGGAGAGGACGATGAAGGTCGGTCTTTTCGGTGCAGTCATGCTTCTCTTGTCGACCGGCGTGATGGCCCAGGAGGCTCAAACGCCCCCTGCAGAGGCGGATGCCAAGCAGGAAAAGAAGATTTGCCGCACCGACCGGGTAACTGGCTCGCTCACGCGATCAACACGCATCTGCCTGACACGCGCGCAATGGCAAGAGGTTCACCGGCGTACGAAGCAAGGCCTGGATGATACGGTGAGGCAAGCTGGTGGAGGCTGCCAGGCTCCGTCGAATGTCATGAAGGGGTCGATGTGCTAGCGCGGCGTTGTCGAGCCGTATGACGTCTAGGGAGGCTCCTTCGCCCGCTTTCCAACCAAAGCCGACGTCACCCGCGGACAGCAAATCCTAGCTCAGCCAAGGCCCCAGCATGCCCGCTGGCGGCAAAGTAGCCGGAGCGGCGCCGCGGATCAGTAGGCGGGCCGGGTCCCACGGGCCGGGACACTTCCAGCCGCGCGGGGCTTCGGTGAAGCCGAAGCGGCCGTAGTACGGCGCATCGCCAATCAGCACTTGCGGGATCGGGGCGGCGGGGTCGATCGCGGCGGCTTGCGCGGCCATCAGCGCGCGGCCGAAGCCCTGGTCCTGGCGCTCGGGCGTGATTGCCACCGGGCCGACCATGATCAGGGGGTGAGGGCGGCCTTGCGGGTCATTGAGCGCGACTGGCCAGGCCTGGATCGTACCGACGAGATACTCCTCGGCGTCGAGTGCGGCGAAACTCAACGCCGGGAGCCAGTCGGTGCCCTCACGGATCTTGTAGGCGGTGCGCTCGTGGCGGCCTGGTCCGAAAGCGCGGTCGAGCACGTCTTCCACCAGGGTCGGATCGACCTGATCGAGGGGAATCAGGGTGGAGAGCGCAAGGTCGGCCATAAGGCGCGCGCCGATAGGGTTCGCGGGGAGTGATGGCAATGAGGAAATCCTCCCCAGAACGGGGAGGGGGACCATGCGGAGCATGGTGGAGGGGCACCCACGTGCCAGCGCAGCGCTAACCCAGAGTGCCCCTCCACCACCCGGTGGGTGGTCCCCCTCCCCTTGCAGGGGAGGATACTTACTTCGCAGGCGTCAGCTGCAGCAGCCTGCCGTTGGCACCGTCCTCAATCACGTAGAGCGACCCATCGGTTGCCTCGATGATGTCGCGCAGGCGCTTGTCGAACTTGATGCGGGCTTCTTCGGTGCCCTTGCCGCCCGCCAGCTTGACCCGCACGATCGACATAGAGCCGAGGTTGGCGATGACCGCCTGGTTGCGCCATTCGGGCCAGAGCTTGCCACTGTAGAACACGAAGTCGCCCGGCGCGATCACCGGGTTCCAGAAGATGGCGGGCTTGACGAAGCCGTCGTCAGCCGAGTGATCCGGGATCGGCGAGCCGTCGTAGTTGTCGCCGTTGGAGCGCACCGGCCAGCCGTAGTTGTTGCCGGGCTCGACCTTGTTGATCTCATCCCCGCCGCGAGGACCATGTTCGAGGTCCCACAGCTGCCCGTCGAGGTCGAAGTGGAGCCCGAGCAGATTGCGGTGACCGTAGCTCCAGATCTCGCGGCTGACGCCGCCGCGGTCGGCGAACGGGTTGCCGTCGGCCGGAGTGCCGTCGAGGTTGAGCCGCAGGATCTTGCCGAGGTTGGTGCCGAGATCCTGGGCCGGGTCGCCTTGCATGCGCTCGCCGGAGGTGAGGAACAGGTACTTTCCGTCAGGCGAGAAGGCGATCTTGTGCGAATAGTGGCCCGCGCTCTTGATGGCCGGCTGCTGGCGCCAGATCTGCGTCAGCCCTTCGATCCGGCAATCGGCGCCGGGATCGCAGACCAGCGTGCCGCGGCCCATGGCGGCGAAGCTGGCGGTGCCGTCACCCGGATCGGCCCAGGTGAGGTAGACCGTGCGGCGGGTGACCGTCGGCGCGCTCTCGGACGCCAGGAATGCGACATCGCCCAAACCGCCCTGGCCCTGGACCAGGACCTTCGGCAACCCGGTGACGCTGCCCTGGCGCCCGGTGGCGAGGTCGATGAACTTCATCGTGCCGGGCTTTTCGGTGACGAACAGTGTCTGGGTGCCGGGCGCGAAAGCGAGCGCCCAAGGCGAATCGAACGTGGCCTTCTCGGCAAGCGCGAAGGGGGAAGGGCCGGTTGGAGCCGGGCTATCCCCCGACTGGGCGCTACCGCAGCTTGCGATCAGCAGCGTGGCGGGAGATAGGGCGACGAGCACTTGTTTGAACTTACGCATGCTATCCGGAACTCCCTCTCGCGAATTTGCTTCCTCGCTGGCCGCGGGCGAACTCGTCGTCGGTGTTGACGAGGCCGGCCGCGGGCCGCTGGCTGGGCCCGTTGTGGCGGCCGCCGTGCTGCTGTGCAAGCCGCGACCTGCCGGGCTCGACGATTCCAAGAAACTCGCCGCTGCCCGTCGGGGGGAACTGGAAGAGCGCATCCGCCGCCGCTGCGCCTTCGGGATCGGGGTGGTCGAGGTAGAGCATATCGACGCGCTCAACATCTTTCAGGCCACGATGTGGGCCATGGCCCAGGCAGTGGCACGACTGTGCGAGGTGATCGGCTGTGAGCCTTCCGAAGTTCTGGTCGACGGTAACCTGACGCCCGCCGGTCGCCGTTCCGAGTGGCGCTGGCCTGCTCGGCCGATCGTTGGCGGTGATGCGCTGGAGCCGTGCATCTCGGCCGCCTCGATCCTCGCCAAGGAGCACCGAGACAGGTTGATGCGCGAATACCACCTCGCCCATCCGCAATACGGGTGGGAGCGCAACAAAGGCTATGGCACGCCCGATCACCTCGAAGCGCTGCGCGTGCACGGTCCGACACCGCTGCATCGGCGCAGCTTCGCTCCGGTGGCACAGATGGAGCTGTTCTAAGCTGCCGCGAAGGCCTTCGCCTTCAGTACCTCAATATACTCGCGGGCGAAGCGTTCACCGGTCTCAGGATCGGGCGGCAGGCCACCTTGCTCGTCCGAGTGGCTGGTCAGCTCGTCGCGGCTGTTGACCCGCGGGAAGGGGCCATAGGGCACCGGAACATCGAGGAAGGTGCAGAGCGGCTCCCACCCTTCCTTAGGGGAGAAGACCAGCAGGCGTTCGGGAGGCAGCGCGTCGCATACCGCCTGGTTCCGGCGGACGAACCAATCGGTCATGAACTCACGGTCGAGAATGTCGCCGCCCTTGAAGCGGTCGAAGACGACTCCCTGCATCATCGTCTCGAGGGGGCTCCCGGCGAGCGAGGCCTGCATTCCCTGCGAGAAGATCGTTTCGGTGACGGAATCGAACCAGCTGTCCGCGTCGCGCACCGAGAGCACGACTTTGGCTTCGGGATAATGCTCAGCGAGCTCGCGCCAGTAAGTGCAAGCGGGATAGTCCGTCGTGGACTCAAAGCCGTCAAAGACCGCATCCCAGTCGGGCCTGCCTTCGATGACATCCAGCCATAGCGGAACGTTGCGGCGCCCCCCGGCGAAGACCTCCGACATGTGGTAGCAGGGGCCGAACCCGAGATGCTCTAGCGCGAACTTGAGCGAGAATGTCGCGGTGCGGCCAAGGCCCGCGCCGATAACCTTGAGTGCCATCGTAGGCTCCCCAACGGGCGCGACCCCAATCGGGTCTGCGCGCCCTGCCGCAAGGAAGCAAGCGCGAAACCCGCGATGCGAGTCTTCCATGCCACACCACCAGATATCGAGTCTCGTCCGGGCACGGAGACTCAAGATGCTGTGCCGGACTCGTTCCGTTCCGTTCTTGCCAATTCGCGCCATCGCAAAAGCTACGCGAATCCGCGGGTTGACGCGGGACTCGCACCACTGGCACCCTGTGGATAAATCAGGGGGCATAAGAACGTAATGGGCGTTGTCACTACACTCCGGGCGCCGCGTGCCCGCGCCGCCGAGCCGGTCAAGCTGCCGCTCGGGCAGATACTTTCAGGCGACTGCATCGAGGCGATGCGCTCGCTTCCGAGCGCGTCGGTCGACCTCGTGTTCGCCGATCCGCCTTACAACTTGCAACTTGGCGGCGACCTCAACCGCCCCGACGGCAGCCATGTCGATGCCGTGACCGATCACTGGGACCGGTTCGACAGCTTCGCAACTTATGACGCGTTCACAAAGGATTGGCTGACGGAGGCGAGACGAATTCTCAAGCCCGACGGCGCCCTCTGGGTGATCGGAAGCTATCACAACATCTTCCGCGTTGGCGCGTTGCTGCAGGACCTGGGGTTCTGGATCCTCAACGACATCGTCTGGCGCAAGTCGAACCCGATGCCGAACTTCCGCGGCACCCGGTTCACCAACGCGCACGAGACGCTGATCTGGGCGAGCATGGGCGAGAAGTCCCGCTACCACTTCAACTATCGCGCGATGAAAACGCTCAACGACGAGCTGCAGATGCGCAGCGATTGGGTTCTGCCGATCTGCAGCGGGCAAGAGCGGCTCAAGGAAGGCGGCCACAAGGCGCACCCGACGCAGAAGCCCGAAGCCTTGCTTTACCGCGTGCTGCTGGCGACGACCGAGACCGGCGACGTGGTGCTCGATCCGTTCTTCGGCACCGGCACCACCGGTGCGGTGGCCAAGCGCCTCGGCCGCAACTGGATCGGCTGCGAGCGCGAGACTGACTATCGTCGCATCGCCATGGAGCGGATCGAAGGCGCACTGCCGCTCGACGAAAGCGCGCTGGCGACGATGCAGAGCCGCAAGCAGGCGCCCAAGGTGGCGTTCGGGGCGCTGGTCGAGGCGGGCTTCATCGCCCCCGGCACCGAGATCTTCGACCGCCAACGCCGCTGGACCGCCATCGTGCGCGCCGACGGTTCGATCGAATGCGGGCGCGAGACCGGCTCGATCCACGGTGTCGGCAAGACGCTGCAGGACGCACCGAGCTGCAATGGCTGGACGTTCTGGCACATCATGCACGAGGGGCAGGCGAGCCCGATCGATACCTTGCGCCAGCTCTATCTGCTGGCGGTGGAGGATTAATCCAAAACTCGTCATTGCGAGGAGCGAAGCGACGCGGCAATCCAGAGCGGCCGTGCGAGACACCCTGGATTGCCACGCTCCGCTCGCAATGACGAAGGAATGGAATTGTCCGACAAGCTCTACATCCAGCCGCTGACGCTCGTTACCTGCCCGCAGGCCGTGGCTGGAGACGCGATCCGCCTCGCCGGTGGGATGGCCTATGCCCGCGAGTTCGCCGTCGTCGTGACCCGCGACGGAGCGGTCGTACAGCGCGAGTTGGTCACGCCTGAAGGTATCGACGAGGCATTCGGCCGGCTTCCGGATTCCCTTGGCGCGGAGGCGGAGGCCCAATGGGCAGGGCTGCGCATGGCGCATCCGCCGCTGCAACTGGGCGAGCGGACTATCCGGCTCGACCAGCCGCAGGTCATGGGCATCCTCAACGTCACGCCCGACAGCTTTTCGGACGGTGGCAAGTTCCTCGACGATCCCGAGGAGGCCCAGGCCCATGCCGGCGCTATGCTGGAGGCCGGCGCCGCGATCATCGACATCGGCGGTGAAAGCACGCGTCCGGGCGCCGCGGCGGTGTGGGAAGGCGACGAGATCAAGCGGGTGATCCCGGCTGTGGAGCACTGCGTCAGGATGGGCGCAGCCGTCAGCATCGACACTCGCCGTCCGGGGGTTATGGAAGCTGCCCTCGCGGCGGGCGCGCATATCATCAACGACGTTTCGGCCCTGCGCCACGACCCGCGCAGCCTCGAATTCGCAGCGGCCAGCGGTGTTCCGGTTATCCTCATGCATGCCCCGGGCGACGGCGACGACCTTCACTCCGACGGCAACTATGGCAGCGTGGTGTTCGACGTGTTCGACTGGCTTCGCGCTGCCCGCGACCGAGCGGTCGAGGCGGGCATTCCGCGCGAGCGGATCGTGCTCGACCCCGGCATCGGCTTCGGCAAGACCCTGGCCGAGAACCTCGCCCTCTTGAACGCGTTGCCGTTGTTCCACGCGCTCGGCCAGCCCATGCTTCTCGGCGTGAGCCGTAAGCGGATGATCGGCGCGCTCTCGAACGAAGCAGAGGCCCACAAGCGGCTCGGAGGCAGCGTGATGCTGGCAGTCGCCGGGATGCAGGCCGGCTACCAGTTGCTGCGCGTCCATGACGTTTACGACACGGTGCAGGCGCGCAATGTCTGGCGTGGGCTGCGCGATGCGGCGCTGACGGACTTCAGCAGCCTGGCGGACGATTGACTTACTGCTCTATATAGGTAATACACCTAAGCCGGTATCTGTGACCGGGAGACCTGAAATGCGTGCAGCCGCATTGTCCGTCCTACTTGCAGCCGCAACGTTTGCAGCACCTGCATCGGCCCAATCCTTCGTCGGCGAATGGCGAGCCACCGCCCAAGCGCCGGACGGCGAAATCTCCGAAACCCTGACCGTCGAGAAAACCGCTGACGGCTTTTCGGTCACGGCCAAAGACGTGCAGCCTCCCCCTGCCGAAGGCATGAGCGCGGGCCCGGGCATGGAGATCAAGCTGGAAGGCGATAGCTTCTCCTACAAGCGCATCGTCAGCACCCCCCAGGGACCGCTGGAGATCGTCTACAACGGCACCGTAACCGGCGACACCTTCACCGGCACTGGCGAGATCATGGGCTTCAGCGTCCCCTACAACGGAGTACGGGTGAAGAAGTGAGGTAGGCGGCCCTGTGGGCCATCGATCCTATGCAGGAGGGTGTGTCGCAGGCAGCAAACCCGGATCGGGCGACTTGCGCATTGGCTGCAACCGGCCGCGCGCAAGACTGCGCCATAACCACTCGAAGGGACCGTAGATGTGGCGGTCGAGCCATGGCTTCGACCAGGCGATCATCAGGCCCCACATGCCCAGCACAACCAGGAATAGCTCAGCGCGGCTCAGCCTGCCCGTCAGTCCAAGGCCATACCCGTAGAAGATCGAGGTCATGATGATCGACGTCATCAGGTAGTTGGTGAACGCCATTCGCCCTACGGCGGCGACGCGGTCGATGACGCGCGAAGGGCCGCTAGACTTGACCCACGCCATGACGAGCGCTGTATATCCAATGGACATCGCGAAGTCGAACGGCATTGACCACAGGATCTGAGACGTCAGCACGGCATAGCCGTTCATCCCTTCACGCAGCTGCCAGATGGCGAGGAGGATGTTGCCGACCAGGCCCAGTCCCAGCCCGATGCAGGCCCATTTCCGATATCGGGCAGTCGGCCAATCGCCGGTCAGCATGCCCTGCTTGAACAGGGCCATCCCGATCAGCATGAGCGAGACGGTTTCCGCTCCCTCCTCCACGATCGTGAAGAACCGGTCGAAGGTATGTTCGAACACTCTGGAGTGGAACAGTTCGGCATAGCCCGAACGATGCAGGGTAAGATCCGCAGCCGTGTTCGGGGAGTTGGGGCCGACCTCAAGGTTGATCTGTCGGAAGGCTTCGAGCAGATCGGCGGGCGGGTTGTCCATCAATCCGTATCCGGCCAACCCGATCGGGAGAAGATCGAGCGTCACCGGGACCATGCCGGCAATGAAGAACAGCCCAGCCCAGATCCACAGCGCCCGGGGGGAGAGCTGGTGGAACAGAAACAGCAATAGGCCGCAACTAGCGTAGAGGACCAGGATGTCGCTACGCCAGACGAAGGCGTAGTGGGCATATCCCAGGATCAGCAGGGTGATCATTCTCGCGTAATGGACTTTCGCCGGGCCTTCCGATTTTGCGATCGCGCGCTCAATGACCAGAAGCGTCGAGGCTCCGAACATGATCGAAAATAGGCCGCGCATCTTGTCGGCCGCCAGCACGGTGTCGATCCACCACACGGCGAGATCGAGCCCTTTGGACCCGCCGATCGCGGCGGCGTTCCAGTAACCGGGCCGGCCGAACCCCCAGTTGTTGATGTTCATGACGAGGATGCCCATCACGGCAACGCCGCGAAGGACGTCGAGGCAGGTCAACCGCGGGAGGCTAGCCGGTTCCGTCCTCATATCACCCCCCGATGACGTCGTCAGGGCCTCGGTAGCACGCCCGGCCCCCGTGCAGAAGTCTGCCTACCCCCTCCGTCATCGGCCTGCTGCGTCTGCCACCTCGCCGAGACAAGCTCGGGGAGGACCTTGCCTCAAGCCGCGCTTTCGATCCCGAGGTCGCTGAGCTTGCGGTAGAGCGTCGACCGGCCAATCCCCAAGCGGCGGGCCACTTCGGTCATGCGGCCGCGATAGTGGCCGATGGCGAGGCGGATCACGTCGGCCTCGATTTCTTCAAGCGGGCGAAGATGACCGTCCGCGGTGAAGAGCTGCACGCCGCCGCCATCCTGCGCGGGCATGGCGGCGTTTTCCATATCGCCGAGCATTTCGCTCAGTTGCGGGAAGTCGGCGGAGGTCAGGGCATTGCCGTCGCAGAACACCGCCGCGCGGAATAGCACCGCCTGCAGTTGGCGGACGTTGCCCGGCCAATCGAACGCGGCCAGCAACTGCAGCGCACCGTCGGTGATGCCGAGCGGGCGCAAACCGGGCTGTTCGCCGATGCGGGCGAGGAAATGGCGCGTGAGCGAAGGAATATCTCCGGACCGCTCCCTCAGCGCCGGCAACACGATCTTGGTGCCGTTCAGCAGGTCGAGCAGCTCGGCCCGAAAATGACCCGCCGTCACAAGGTCGGCGAGCGGCAGGTTGCTGGCCGAAATAATGCGGACATCGACCTTGAAGCTGTGAGCTACGCCGATCGGGCGGACCGAACGGTTGGTGAGCGATTCGATCAGGCGATCCTGCAACTCGGGCGACAGGCGGTCGACCTCGTCGAGCACCAGCGTGCCGCCATCGCAATTCTGCAAGGCGCCCGTCTGGCGGTCGAACGCACCGGCGAATGCGCCTTTTTCGTGCCCGAACAGCATCGATTCGAGGCTGTTGGCCGGAACGCTGCCGATGTTGATCATACGGAAGGTGGTCTTGGCCCGCGGGCTGGCCGCGTACATCGCGCGGACGAGCATTTCCTTGCCCGTGCCAGTTTCGCCTTCGATCAGAATCGGACCGTGGCCTCGAGCGGCCTTGGCAGCCTTGGCCAGCGCGTCGCGGAACGGCGGCGCGTTGCCGACCATGGCGTCGAAATCGAGCACCGAGGGCATCTTCTCGGTCAGCGGTGTCAGCTCGTCGCGCGGGGCTTCGTGCGTCGTCGTATTGCGCAGCGCCAGCATCATCCGGTCTGGAGCGACCGGCTTGACCAGATAGTCGGTCGCACCGGCGCGCATCGCTTCGACCGCCAGCAGCGGTGAGGTGCTTGTCGTGAGCATCAGAATCGGCACGGCCGGGCGGCGGCTCTTGAGCTCGGCGATGAGCTCGCAAGCCTGGTCGCCCGGGACCCATTGGTCGAGAATGATCGCCGAAAGCTGCATCCCCTGGCGGGTGCCAAGGGTGGCGATAGCGGTTTCGGCATCATTAGCGACGATCGTGCGCCAGCCCTCGCGTGCGGCCAGCGCCGAAATCAGCCTGCTCTGCGCAGGCTCGTCGTCAATCAGCATCAATAGGCGCTGCTCGGCCTCAGCCATTCGTGTCTTCCCCGGTCCCTACCAAGCCCGCTGCTTACCGGGTTCGAGTAAAGAGCCCATTAAGGAGGGGTTGAGCGCATTCGCGTGCAGCGATAGAGCGGTCAGCAACTGCTAACGACGCTCACAAGGGAATTCAGGGTAATGGCATCGGCTAACGACATGAAGGCTGCGGAAAAGACCTACGACGGCTTCATCAATCTGCTCAAATGGACCGTGCCGATTCTCGTCGCGCTGGTCCTCCTGATCATCATCGTCATTTCCTGATCAGGCTCGGGCGGGGGGGATGCGGATCGCGGTCTTGCAAGAACGGGCCGCGGGCGAAACCCGCGTCGCCGTTACGCCGGAGACAGTCAAAAAATTCATAGGCCTGGGCGCTACCGTCGCGGTTGAACGCGGCGCCGGTAGCGCGGCGTCGATTTCCGACGCGGATTATGAAGCGGCCGGAGCCGAACTGGGCCTGGCCGCCGAAGTGGTGAAGGGCGCGGAGATCGTGCTTGGCATCCAGGCGCCTGAGATCGCGACGCTGGCAGGCGCTGCTCCCGGAGCATGGGTCGCCGCGGTGTTCGATCCGTTCGCCCAGCGTGACCGGGTGGTGGCCTACGCCACGGCCGGGCTCGAGGCGCTTGCGATGGAGTTCATGCCGCGCATCACGCGGGCACAGAGCATGGACGTGCTCTCCAGCCAGTCTAACCTGTCCGGGTACAAGGCAGTCCTTGCGGCAGCCGATGCCTATGGCCGCGCTTTTCCGTTGATGATGACCGCCGCCGGGACCGTGGCCGCTGCCAAGGCCTTTGTCATGGGCGTGGGCGTAGCGGGCCTGCAGGCGATCGCCACGGCCAAGCGTCTCGGCGCGCAGGTTTCGGCTACGGACGTGCGTTCGGCTACCAAGGAACAGATCCAGTCGCTCGGTGCCAAGCCGATCTTCGTCGAAAGCGTGGCGGGCATCGAGGGCGAGGGCAGTGGCGGCTATGCCACGGAAAT
The DNA here is from genome assembly GCF_001427865.1 of Altererythrobacter sp. Root672. NCBI lineage: Bacteria > Pseudomonadati > Pseudomonadota > Alphaproteobacteria > Sphingomonadales > Erythrobacteraceae > Altererythrobacter > Altererythrobacter sp. Root672. The sequence continues at coordinate 1,506,761 of NZ_LMHH01000001.1, read as the reverse complement.
GTCCGAAGAATACCAGAAGGCCCAGGCCGAGCTGGTCTCAAGCCACATTGCCAAGCAGGACATCGTCATCACCACCGCGCTGATCCCCGGTCGCGCGGCTCCGCGCCTGATCACGGACGCGCAGATCGCCACGATGAAGCGCGGCAGCGTGATCTTCGACCTGGCGGTGGCGCAAGGCGGCAATGTCGAGGGCTCAGTGGCCGATCAGGTGGTCGAACGTCATGGCGTCAAGATCATCGGCTATTCGAACACGCCCGCGCACCTGGCGGCCGACGCTTCGGCGCTGTTCGCGCGCAATCACTTCAACTTCCTCTCCGCCTTCTGGGACAAGGAGCAGGGTCGTCCGGTGCTGGACGATGAAATTGGCAACGCCGTGCGGCTGACGCGCGGCGGTGAAATCGTGAACGAGAGGGTCAAGGGATGAAGAGGTTGCGTATCACGCTGGCGCTTGCGGCATTGGGTCTTGCCGTTCCGGCCAGCGCCCAGGGGCCGGAGTTCTCCGCTGGGCTGCAGTTCAATCACTTCATGGTCGCGATTTCAGTCGCTGATATCGAGAAGGAAACGGCCTGGTTCGTCGATAACCTCGCCTTCACGGTCGAGAAGGACGCCTCGCTGAGGGACGGCGCGGTACATTTCCGCTGGCTGATCAACGGCAACCAGCGGATCGAACTGATCCAGCTCGCGGATTCGCAGCCCGGCGCAACCCGCCCGAAACCGCCCGGCCATGCCGTTGTGCGCGGCATCGCACAGGTCACACTAGAGACCTCGGATATCGAGGCGGTGAAGGTGGCGCTGGCGAACAAGGGCGTGACGCCGGTGCTCGACATTACCGAGGTCGCGCCACTCGGGATCAAGGTCATGTACCTGCTCGATCCAGAGGGCAATCCGATCGAGATCGCGCAAAAGGTCTGAGGCTCGAAAGGGGGGCGACTTAAGTGGACTTCATCACCATTCTCTCGATCTTCGTGCTGGCCTGCTTCGTGGGCTATTACGTTGTCTGGTCGGTCACTCCCGCGCTGCATACGCCGCTGATGGCGGTGACCAATGCGATCTCTTCGGTGATCATCGTCGGTGCGCTGATTGCGGCGGCAGCCTCGGGTAATCCGGTGGCCAAGTGGCTCGGGCTGGCGGGTGTAGTGCTGGCGAGCGTCAACATCTTCGGCGGCTTCGCGGTTACCGCGCGGATGCTGGCGATGTACAAGAAGAAGGAACGCTGAGCGTGGCGCTTCTTCCTCCTGACAACACGACTGATCTCAGCATTGCGGCCGACGCGGTGCATGCGGTGAACCCTTGGGTGGCTTTGGCCTACCTCATCGCGGGCGTGTGCTTCATCCTGGCCCTGCGTGGGCTTTCCTCGCCGTCGACGAGCCAACGCGGCAACCGCTTCGGTATGGCGGGCATGCTGATTGCGGTCGTGACGACGCTGCTCACGCACGAGATCGCCAGCGTCGCGGAGATCGCGGGTGCCATCGCTATTGGCGGCGCCATTGGCTTCGTCATTGCCCGGCGCATCCAGATGACCGCCATGCCGCAGCTCGTGGCGGCGTTCCACTCTTTGGTCGGCATGGCCGCAGTGCTGGTCGCGGCGGCGGCCTTCGTTAATCCCGAAGCGTTCGGCATCCTTGGTCTCGATGGCAATATCCTGACGGTCAGCCGGATCGAGATGGCGCTCGGCGCGGCGATTGGCGCTATCACCTTTTCCGGCTCGGTAATCGCCTTCGCCAAGCTCAACGGCAACATGTCGGGCGCGCCGATCCTTTTGCCTGCGCGGCATGTGATCAACCTCGGCACCCTGGCGGCCATCGTCATCCTGACCGGGCTGTTCGCCGTCTCTCCGGACGCGGGCCCAGGCGAGAACATGCTGTTCTGGATTGTCGTCGCCCTGGCCTTCGCGATCGGTTTCCTGCTGATTATCCCGATCGGCGGGGCGGACATGCCGGTCGTGGTGTCGATGCTCAACAGCTACTCCGGCTGGGCGGCGGCGGCGATGGGGTTCACGCTGCACAACACCGCGATGATCATCACGGGCGCGTTGGTCGGCAGCTCGGGCGCGATCCTTAGTTACATCATGTGCCGAGCAATGAATCGTAGCTTTATCAGTGTGATAGCTGGCGGATTTGGCGCAGAATCTAGCTCTGCCGGCGGCGAAGCCAAGGAGCAGCGCCCCTACAAGCAAGGCAGCGCAGCGGACGCGGCCTTCATGCTCCAGCAGGCCGAGAGCGTCATCATCATCCCCGGCTACGGCATGGCCGTGGCCCAGGCGCAGCACGCGCTGCGCGAGATGGGTGACCTGCTCAAGAAGGAAGGCGTCAGCGTCAAGTACGCGATCCATCCGGTCGCGGGCCGCATGCCGGGGCACATGAACGTGCTGCTGGCCGAAGCCAACGTGCCCTATGACGAAGTGTTCGAGCTGGAGGACATCAACAGCGAGTTCGCCCAGGCCGACGTCGCCTTCATCATCGGCGCCAACGACGTGGTCAATCCGGCAGCCAAGACCGACAAGTCGAGTCCGATTTACGGTATGCCAGTGTTCGATGTGGACAAGGCTAAGACCGTCATGTTCATCAAGCGCAGCATGGGCGGCGTGGGCTATGCCGGTGTCGACAACGATGTGTTCTATATGGACCAGACGATGATGCTGCTGGCCGATGCCAAGAAGATGGTCGAAGAAATCAACAAGGCGCTGGCGGAATAGCCGGTGCGCAAGTGAGGGAATAAGCGTTGCGCAAGCTAGGGCTGATAGGGGGGATGAGCTGGGTCTCTACCCGCACCTATTACGAACACATCAACCGCAAGGTGCAGCAACGCACCGATGCGCGGCACAGCGCGCCGTTGCTGATCGAGAGCCTCGATTTCTCGCAGCTCTACGCCCTGCATGACGAAGCGGATTGGGACCGCGCGGCCGGGGTACTGGTCGAATCCGCCCGGCGGCTGGAGCAGGCCGGGGCGACCGCAATCATCATCGGGGCGAACTCGATGCACCGCGAGTACGACCACGTTGCCGAGGCAGTGCAGGTTCCGATCCTCCACATCGCCGATTGCGTCGGCGAGCGGATGGGCGCGGATGGCGTGAAGAGCGCCGCGCTGTTCGGCACCAGCAATGTCATGACCGAGAGCTTCTACCGCCGCCGGCTGGTGGCGCATGGCGTCGACCTGCTGCCGCCAGACCTGGACAACGTCGAGATACTCGACCGGATCATCTATGACGAACTGATGGTCGGCAAGGCGACGCGCGATGCCGAGCGCAAGCTCAAGACCATGGTCACGGTGAAGGAAAAGGAAGGCGCCGACGCGATCGTGCTGGCCTGCACCGAGTTGGAGATGGTGGTCGACGTCGATGCCAACGTGCTGCCGATTTACGACAGCACGCGGATCCATGCCGAGAAGGCGGTGGAGTGGATCCTGGGCTAATCCTCCCCGAGCACGCTCGGGGAGGGGGACCGCCGCCGCAGGCGGTGGTGGAGGGGCGCTGTGTTGTTCCGCTCACCCCTCCGTCACGCGACTTCGTCGCGCGCCACCTCCCCGAGCAAGCTCGAGGAGGATTTCATTCGGTTTCCTTGCTTTGAGCGGGTTGTAAACCGCAGGGCGCAAGTCTAGCCACCCCAGCCATGAACCGCGCGCCCTACGCCGCCGATCCTGCCGCTTCGCGCGGACGCGAATTCCAGCAGGGGCATGAGGGCAGCCGCGGGCCGCGCAGCGCTTTCCAGCGGGACCGCGACCGGATCATCCATTCGATCGCTTTCCGGCGCTTGGCCGGCAAAACCCAGGTCTTCATTGCCCCCGATGGCGACCACTTCCGCGTCCGCCTGACGCACAGCCTCGAGGTTGCGCAGATCGGCCGGGTGATCGCGCGGGCGCTGGGGCTGGACGAAGACCTGACCGAGGCGCTGTGCCTGGCGCACGATATCGGCCACCCGCCGTTCGGCCATCCCGGCGAAAAGGCCCTCGATGCCGCGCTTGAGAAGCGCGGGGGGTTTGCCCACAACGAGAACACCTTGCGTGTCCTGATGCGCCTGAATTGCCCCTACGCGGGCATTCCAGGCCTAAACCTCAGCTGGGAGGTGCTCGAAGGCCTGGCGAAGCACAACGGGCCAGTAACGGCTCCGGGCTGGGCCTTGGCCGAACTCGACTCGGCCTATCCGCTCGACCTTGCGCGTTGGCCCTCGCTCGAAGCGCAAGTCGCCGCGATCTCTGACGACATCGCCTACGACAACCACGACATCGATGATGGCCTGCGGTCGGGTTACCTCACGCTCGACGAGTTGCTCGAGCTCGACTTCGTGGCCGACAACTGGCGTGCGGTCGAAACCCGCTTTCCCGGACAGCCGCACGAAGTGCTCCTGCGCGAGCTGGTGAGGGACCAGATCGGATTGATGGTCAACGATCTGCTTGAAGCCACGCGTGCCAATCTTTCTGGCATTGGCTCGGTCGAGGAAGTCCGCGCCGCAGGCCGCGCGCTTGCAACGCTTTCCCCGGCGATGGCCGCGCAGGAGCGACAGCTGAAGGCCTTCCTCTACCGTCGCCTCTATTATCACGACGAGCAGCTGGCCACCGCCGAGCGGGCGCGAACGGTCATCGCCAAGCTCTATGCCGGTTACCATCAGCAACCAGCGCTCCTACCAGAGAGTTGGCGCGAAAGCCTCCCCGAAGAAGAGCCAGGCCGCAGCCGCCATATTGCCGACTTCATCGCCGGAATGACCGACCGCTACGCGATGGAGCAATACCGCCAGATCTACGGCACCGTACCCGAAGGGCTGTCCAATGTCTGAGCCGCGCCGCGTCCTGCTTGCTGGCGCTTCGGGCCTCATCGGCAATCGCGTGATGGAGGCGGCAAAGGACGAGGCCTGGTTGCGCGTGGTCGCGCTAGCGCGGCGCGAGGCGCCGATGCCGCGTGGGGCGCGGATGGAGATGCTCGTCGCTCAGCCAGGGGAATGGCCGGCTGTCGTGGCAGCGATCGCCCCGGACGCGATGATTTGTGCTCTAGGCACGACCATGAAGCAGGCGGGCAGCGAGGAGGCGTTTCGCGCCGTCGATCATGACCTTGTCCTGTCGGTTGCCAGGGCGGCGCGAGAGGCGAATGTCGAGAACTTCGTGTTGGTATCCTCGGTTGGGGCGAACCCCAACGCCAAGGCGTTCTACATGCGCGTGAAGGGCGAAGTGGAAGCGGCCGTGGGCAAGCTCCGCTTCCGCCGGTTGGATATTCTCCGCCCAGGCTTGCTGCGCGGAAAACGCCAGGGAGAAGCGCGTCCCCTGGAGCGGCTTGGTATGCTCGCCGCACCGTTGACCGACTTGTTCATGCTTGGCGGAAACGCCCGCTATCGCTCGATCGATGCGCGGCTGGTGGCCGCCGCGGCCATCCAGTGCTCTCGGGAAAAGGCGGCCGGGCAGTTCGTGCACGAGCACGCAGCGATCCTGCGCCAGGCGCGGCGGCTGGAGGGCGTGGCTTCGGCCCCATAGAAAAGCGCCCGCCGGATTGCTCCGACGGGCGCCTTGCGACCCTCAGGCCAAGCTATCTCAGATCTCGTTATCCGCGGCCTGACCGACGGATTCAATGTCCTGGCCGGCACCCTTTACGGTGTTGCAGGCGGCCATCGAGAGCGAGAACGCAGCTAGTCCCAAGGCAAGAGCGATCTTGCGAACCATATCCCAACTCCTTCTCGAAGCTTTTTGTGCTTCTTGATGGGGCTAACCCTTAGTGTCGCCTTATGTTCCCTCCAGGGGAGCCGCTTCGCGTCGGAGCGTCTTGGCGAACCGGTGTTCACGCCAAGCAATTATCAGGCCCGCGGTCACGATCAGCGGCGCACCGAACCAGGTACTGGCGGGCGGCAGCACGCCGAACAGTAGCGAACCGTAGAGGGTCGCCCAGAACAGCGCCGAGTAGTCCATCACGATCACGCTGGCGACTTTGCCGAAGCGCAAAGCGGCAGTTAGCAGGAGCTGGCCGACCAGCCCGGTCACGCCGATCCCGGCCAAGAGCAGCCACTCGGTTGAATCGTGGCTAGTCATGACGAAGGGCAGGGCAAGGGCCGTCAGCGGGGCACTGAACAGCGCGAAGTAGAACACGATGGTCAGCGGCTTGTCGGTCTTGTTGAGGTCGGCGATCTGGATCGAAATCAAGGCGATCATGAAAGCCGCGCCCAGGCCCACAAGCGCTCCGTAGAGTGGGAAATGCCCGCTCCCCGGTTGTGCGATCACGACGATGCCGATGAAGCCCAAAGCGACTGCCGACCAGCGCCAGAGCCCGACCTTTTCCTTGAGCAGAACGATCGAGAGCAGCACCGCCCAGATCGGTACGGTGAAGTTCAGCGTGGTCGCCTCGGCGAGCGGGAGGATGATGACCGCCCCGAAGTTGAGAACCATCCCGATGGTTCCGTAGAGCCCGCGCCGGAAATGCACCCAGGGCCGATTGGTCGCCAGGCTCCCAATGCCGCCGGTGGTCGCCCAGACCCACGCGAGCATGACCGGAATGGTCAGGAACTGACGCCAGAACATGATTTCGAGCAAGTGCACGCCGCGCTCGGATGCCAGCTTGATCAGGGCCGACATCGTCGCCAGCCCGGCTACGGCGCCGAGACGGATCAGCAGGGCGAGTAAAGGACGATGGGCAGGGGCGGCGTGCATTGCATCCGCCTTAGGACGATACGGGTGGCGATCAAGCGTTGCCGACGCGCCTTGGCCCGGTCATATCGCGCCCGTGCACGAACCCGAATTTCTGCTGTTCGCCAGCGATGCGACTCTCATGGGGATGGCGGGCGGCGTCC